>JASJCM010000045.1 GCA_030065985.1 Woeseiaceae bacterium
GGAAGCGGGACGGCGGGACCCTGTCTGACGAACAGATCCAGTTCCTCGTCGATGGGCTCGCGGACGGCAGCATACCCGCCGAGCAGGTGTCCGCGCTGGCGATGGCCGTCTTCCTGAATTCGATGAGCTTCGAAGAAGCCGCCACCCTGACACTTGGGATGGCGAATTCAGGCACCGTGCTTGAGTGGGGCGACGCGGGATTCGATGGCCCGGTCGTCGACAAACACTCAACGGGCGGTGTAGGCGACAAGGTCAGTTTCATGCTCGCGCCCATTGTTGCCGCTTGCGGCTGCTACGTGCCGATGATCTCGGGCCGCGGCCTGGGCCACACCGGGGGGACGACCGACAAAGCCGAGGCGATCCCGGGTTACAACGCGACGCCGGACTTCGAGCTGTTTTGCAAGACGGTAGGAGAGGTCGGCTGCGCGATCATCGGACAGACGACAGACCTCGCGCCGGCCGATCGGCGTTTCTACGCCATCCGTGACGTTACGGGCACCGTCGAGTCGGTACCTCTGATCACCGCATCGATTCTCTCCAAGAAGATTGCAGCCGGTCTCGATTGCCTTGTCATGGACGTCAAGGTTGGCTCAGGCGCGTTCATGGAAACGCAGGAGCGCGCACGCGAACTGGCAACAAGCATTATTGGCACGGCAGCGAAGGCCGGCCTGCGAACGCATGCGCTGCTTACCGACATGAACGAAGTCCTCGGTAGTACCGCCGGCAACGCGCTCGAGATCGATGAGTCGGTGCGCTTCCTGCGCAATGAGTATCGCGAGCCGCGGCTCAACGAGGTCGTGATCAAGCTGTGTGCCGAGATGCTGTTGATCGGTGGCATCGAGCAAGACCGCGACGCGGCAATGCGGCGCTGCGATGAGGCTGTGACCAGTGGCGCGGCCGCGGAGGTCTTCGGCCGCATGGTAACGGCACTTGGTGGACCGGCGGATTTCATCGACAAGGCGGCGTCGCATCTTGCGCGGGCGCCTGTAACGCGACACGTGTACGCCAGCGGCACAGTGACGACGGTGAACACGCGCGCGGTTGGCAATGCGATCATCGAACTCGGTGGGGGCCGGCGGGAAGTTGGTCAGAAACTCGATCTCTCCGTGGGTTTTAGCGACATTGCGCCGATTGGCACCGAGCTCTCCAGCGACCGCCCACTGGCCGTCGTGCATGCAGCAAGCGACGCAGACGCCGAGGCCGCGGAGAAGAACCTGCTGCAGGCCATCCACCTGGGCGATGAGCCGCCTGCCGGACGGGCTGTCGTCGCGGAGATTTTGACGGGTTAAGCCGTCCTGATGCGGTAAACTACCCTCCCTAAGAATAAGAATTCCCCGGGGGAATCCATGTCCAATCTCATCGGCATTGCCGGGATTGTCGTTATTCTCGCAATCGCGTTCGCCTTCTCGAGTAATCGCAAGGCCATCAACCTGCGCATCGTCGGTGCCGCGTTTGGTCTGCAGGTCATCATTGCGACGATCGTGCTGTACTGGGACGGGGGGCGCGCGTTCATCGACACGCTCAGCAACGGTGTCATGGCCGTCATCGGCTTCTCGAAAGCCGGTATCGATATGGTCTTTGGGCCGTTGGCCGATACGAATGTCGTCGGCTTCAGTTTCGCGATCAACGTTCTGCCGATCATCATCTTTTTCTCGGCGTTGATGTCCGTGCTCTATTACCTGCGCGTTATGGAGTGGGTCGTCAAGATCGTTGGCGGCTTTCTGCACAAGGTGATTGGCACGGGAGCGGTCGAATCAATGAATGCGGCCGCGAATGTGTTCGTTGGCCAGACCGAGGCCCCGCTCGCCGTACGCCCGTATCTGAAGAGCCTGACCGAAGCGCAGATGTTCGCGGTCATGGTGTCGGGCCTCGCATCGATTGCAGGCACGGTACTGGCCGGCTACGCGATGATGGGCGCCGAACTCAAGTACCTGCTTGCCGCCGCGTTCATGGCGGCGCCAGGCGGATTGCTGATGGCGAAGATCATCATGCCGGACGACCAGATCGTTAAAGCGCGTGAACACGAGAAGCTCGTCATGGAGAAAAGCGAGCACAAGAACGTCATCCTCGCTGCCGCATCGGGGACAACCGATGGTTTGCGTCTTGCCGCCAACATCGGCGCGATGCTTATCGCTTTCGTTGCGCTGATCGCGCTGTTCAATGGGCTGGTCGGTGGCCTGTTCGGCCTCGTCGGTATCGACGGAATAACGCTGCAATTCCTGCTTGGCAAACTGTTCCAACCGCTCATGTTCCTGCTGAGTATTCCCTGGGAAGAAGCAGAAGCCGCCGGCGCCCTGTTTGGAGAGAAATTGATTCTCAACGAGTTCGTCGCGTTCTCTAATCTCAATGAATACCTTGCGGGCATGAGTCCGCGAACGATCGCTGTTACGACATTCTCGCTGTGCGGCTTCGCCAACCTGTCCTCAATCGCCATCCTGCTCGGCGGTCTCGGCGTACTCGTGCCCGAGAAGCGCGACCTGATTGGCCAGCTCGGCCTCAAGGCAGTACTCGCCGGTTCGCTATCCAATCTCATGAGTGCTGCGCTTGCAGGTCTGCTGCTGACATTCTGACGACGTGGTAGCAAGTCCGGTCATCATCGACTGCGACCCGGGACAGGACGACGCCGTCGCGCTGTTCCTGGCGATGGCATCGCCCGATGAGCTCGACATCCTCGGCATTACCACCGTGGCCGGCAATGTGCCGCTCGAACTTACACAGCGGAATGCGCGAATGATGTGCGACATCGCGGGGCGCAAGGACCTGCCGGTATTTGCCGGCTGTGAGCGGCCGCTTGTGCGCGCGCCGATAACGGCCGAGTACATTCACGGCAATACAGGCATCGATGGCGTCGATGTCTTCGAGCCCGTGACACCGTTGCAGGATGACCATGCGGTGAGCTTCATTGTCGAAACGCTCGTTGACGCGGAGCCGGACAGCATCACGTTAGTGCCAACCGGTCCAATGACCAACATCGCGGCGGCGATCGGGCGCAGCCCGGAAGTGGTCAAGGGAATTCGCCAGATCGTATCGATGGGCGGCGCGATGCGCGAAGGTGGCAATCGTTCACCCTCGGCCGAGTTCAACATCCTCGTCGATCCGCACGCGGCCGAAGTTGTTTACAACTGCGGCAAGCCGATCATCGCGATGGGCCTCGACGTAACCCACCAGGTGCTGTCGACGCGAGAACGCGTGGCGCGCATTCGGGACGTCGGCAACGACGTCGCGGACGCGACTGCGGGCATGCTGAGCTTCTTCCATCGCTACGACACAAAGAAGTACGGCTCGGAAGGCGCGCCGCTTCACGATCCGTGCACGGTTGCGTGGCTGCTGCGGCCGGACCTGTTCGCGACGAAGCGCTGCAATATCTCCGTAGAGAAGGACTCTGAGCTGACGCTTGGCCATACGGCTGTTGATTTCTGGCACGTCACCGATCGTCCACACAACGTCGACTGGGCCTACGAAGTAGACGCTGACGGATTCTACGATCTGCTGGTCGAACGGCTGGCACGGTTCGGGAGCTGATCGTGGCGGCCGTCACCATAACCGTTATCGGCTCCGTCAATCTCGATATCGTTGCCAACGCGGCGCGCCTGCCGGCGCCCGGCGAAACCGTCACAGGTGCCGAGCTGCATCATTTTCCGGGAGGCAAGGGCGCCAACCAGGCCCTTGCGGCGCAGCGTCTCGGGGCACAGGTGTCTCTCGTCGCGAGAGTGGGTGATGACGCATCTGCCGATGACGCCCTCGCGCTGCTGCGGGATGGCGGCGTGAATCTCGACCACTGCCTCGCGGTGTCCGATACCGCGACCGGAACAGCGCTAATTGCTGTCGCACCCGACGGGGAGAACCAGATTGTCGTTGCGCCCGGCGCGAATCGCGCGCTGCGTGCCGAGGATATCGCGACGCCGCAAAGTGACGCGCTCATCTGCCAGCTTGAGGTGCCGGCCGACGTCATCGCTGATGTTGCCGGGCGCTTCCGCGGTTTCTTCTGTGTCAACCTGGCGCCGGCGATGAGAGTCGACGCCTCTATTCTGCAGCGAGCCGATCTCGTGGTTGTTAATGAAACTGAGGCGGCCTGGTACGGATCGACACTGGCGGCCTGTCATGGCCTTGTGGCGACGACGCGCGGCGGCGATCCAGCGACGCTCGAACGTGACGGAGAACTCGTGGCTGAGGCTCGGCCGCCCGAGGTTGATGCTGTGGACGCGACGGGCGCGGGCGATACTTTCACGGCAGCGCTTACTGTCGCGCTCGTGGAAGGGCAACCGCCCGAGCAGGCACTGGAGTTTGCGTGTGCTGCGGCATCGTTGGCCACGACGCGTATGGGCGCGCAACCGTCTCTGCCGTTTCGCGAGGAGGTTATCGTCAATGCCGAATGATCAGGATTTCATCGATTACGTCATCGACCAGGTCGAGAACGGCTGCGAGGTTACGTACCGGCACATGTTCGGCGGCACCACGCTATACCTGAACGGCAAGGTAGTTGCCCTCATATGCGATAATCAGCTGTTCGTGAAACCGACTGCGGCCGGTCGGGCCTATATTGGCCTGCCGGTCGAAGCGCCGCCGTATCCGGGGGCGAAGAACTCGTTTCTCGTGCAGGACGAGATCGAGGACGCCGAATGGCTCACCGAGCTGTTCGTCATAACAGAAAAAGAACTTCCGGCGCCCAGGCCGAAGAAGAAACGCAAGTAGAGGGGTCATCATGAAATTCATCCATCTCATCGTATTGTTGGCGTTGACCGCGGTTACCGCGCATGCGCAGGACGAACAGGACTCGGAACCGGGCTTTAACGAAGCGACGTTCAAGGGCCTGGCATTTCGCAGCATCGGGCCGGCGTTCATGGCCGGGCGTATTGCCGACATCGTGATCGATCCAACGGATCAGAGCACGTGGTACGTGGCTGTTGGCAGTGGCGGCGTCTGGAAGACCGTCAACGCGGGCACGACCTGGGAACCCATCTTCGACAACGAGGGCTCGTATTCGATTGGCTGCATCACGATCGACCCCAACGATCCGAACACAGTCTGGGTAGGCACGGGTGAGAACGTCAGCGGCCGTCATGTTGCCTATGGCGACGGTATCTACCGCAGTCGGGACGGCGGCAAGAGCTGGGAAAACATGGGGCTCGAGAAGTCCGAACGTATCGGCATGATTCGCATTGACCCGCGGGACTCCAACACGATCTTCGTCGCTGCGCAGGGGCCCCTGTGGTCCGGCGGCGGCGAACGCGGACTCTACAAGTCGACGGACGGTGGTGAAAACTGGCGCAAGGTGCTCGGCGATGGTCATGGCAACAAGCCCGAGGATGACCAGTACACGGGTGTCAATGAAGTCCACATGGATCCGCGCAACCCCGACGTCCTGTATGCGGTCACCTGGCAGCGGCTGCGTAACGTTGCTGTCCTGATCGACGGCGGTCCCGGCACCGGCATTCACAAGTCGGTCGATGGCGGTGAGACCTGGCGCGAGCTGACGAATGGCCTGCCCGAAGAGATGATGGGCAAGACCGGTCTCGCCATCAGTCCCCAGGATCCTGACGTCATTTACGCGACCATCGAGCTCGATAACCGCACAGGCGGCTTCTGGCGCTCCGACGATGCCGGCGAGAACTGGGAGAAGAAGAACGACTACCTCTCCAGCGCCACGGGCCCGCACTACTACCAGGAGATTTTCGCGAGCCCGCACTTCGAGGGCCACGTCTACCAGATGGACGCGAGACTGCATATGACGAAGGACGGCGGCGATACGTTTATCCCGTTGCCGCACGATTCGAAGCACGGCGACCATCATGCGCTCGCGTTTCGCGACGATGACAAGAACTACCTGTTGATCGGTACCGACGGTGGCGTGTACGAGAGCTTCGATCTCGGCACGACCTGGCGCTTCATCAATAACCTGCCGATTACGCAGTACTACAAGGTGGCTATCGACTATGACGAGCCGTTCTACAACGTGTATGGCGGCACGCAGGACAACAACAGCCAGGGTGGACCATCGCGTACCGTCAACCAGGTCGGTATTCGCAACAGCGACTGGTTCGTCACGATGTTTGGCGATGGTCACCAGTCCGCCGTCGACCCGACCAACCCCGATATCATCTATGCACAGTGGCAGCAGGGTAACCTGACGCGCTTCGATCGGCGTACGGGTGAGCAGATCTACATCAAGCCGCAGGCTCGCGAAGGCGAGCCGCCGGATCGCTACAACTGGGACGCGCCGATCCTCATCAGCCCGCATGATCCGGCGACGCTGTACTTCGGTACGCAACGTGTCTGGAAAAGCGACAACTACGGCGACAGCTGGACGCCGATCAGCGGCGATCTGACGCTCAATGAGAACCGCATTCGTAAGCCGGTCATGGACCGGACCTGGAGTTACGATGCGCCGCGCGACCTCTGGGCAATGTCGCAGTACAACACGATCGTCAACGTGTCCGAGTCGCCCGTCGTCGAAGGCCTCATCTATGTCGGTACCGACGATGGCCTGATCCAGGTGACCGAGGACGGTGGCGCCAACTGGCGCAGGATCAACAGGCTGCCGGGTGTGCCGAACGGCTTCTTTGTCAACGACATCAAGGCTGATCTGCACGATGCAGACACCGTCTACGTCGTCGTCGACGATCACAAGCACGGCGATCTCTCACCCTATATTCTCAAGAGTGAGAATCGCGGCCGCAGCTGGAAAAGCATTTCCGGCAACCTGCCGGATCGCCACATCCTGTGGCGCGTCGTACAGGATCACGTCAAACCCGGGTTGATGTTCGTCGGTTCCGAGTTCGGCGTCTTCTTCACGGTCAACGGCGGCGGTACCTGGACCAAGCTCAAGGGCGGTTCTCCCAACATGTCGTTCCGCGACCTCGTCATCCAGACGCGGGAGAACGATCTCGTCGGGGCGACGTTCGGCCGCAGCTTCTACGTGCTCGACGACTACACGCCGCTGCGCGACGTCAACGAGACCATGCTGAAGAGCGGCTCGGTGCTGTTCCCGGTGCGTAAAGCCGACTGGTACGTTCCCCGCAGTCCGCTCGGTTGCGACGGCACGCCGGGCTGCAAGGCCAGCCAGGGCGATTCTTTCTGGACGGCTCCGAACCCGGCGTTCGGTGCGACCTTCACGTACTACCTCGCCGAGGACATCCTCAGCACCAAGGATGCCCGGCGCAAAGTCGAGAAGGAAAAGGAAAAGAACAATGAAGACGTTGTCGCGATCGGCTGGGACCAGGTGATTGCGGAGAGCCGCGAAGACGCACCAGCCATCGTCTTCACCGTGTACGATGCCGGCGGCGCAATCGTCGACCAGGTCGATGCACCGGCGACGGCAGGCTTCAATCGCGTCGCCTGGGACTTACGCTATCCGCCATTGCAGCCCTGGGCTCCCGTCGAGGAAGGCGATCACGATGCCAATGACTATGCGGGCGTGCTGGTTGTGCCTGGTCGCTATTCGGTGACGATGCAGAAGCGCGTCAATGGCGAACTCATGGATCTCGGCCAACGCCAGTCGTTCGACGTCGTCTCGATCAGGCCCGAGCCGGTACTCGCGGGCAGCACGCAGGAACAGCGTGTCGTCTACGAGTCGCAGGTGGATGAACTGATTCGTGCCGCGACGGGTACCGTCATGGCGATTGACGATGTGATCACCGAACTCGACGCGATCAAGGCGACGCTGAATCGCTCGCGGACCGATGGGGCGCTCTACGAAGTCGCACATTCGCTGCAGCAACGCATTCGCGAGCAGCGTGACCATATCGTCGACAACCAGGCGCGTGACATGTACAACGACCTGCCGGCGATGACGGTATCGGCACGCCTGTGGCACGCGCGCTTCGATCCGTCTTCGAGCGCACATGGCCCGACATCGACGCAGCAGGAGTCGCTGCGTCTCGCACGCAAGCTCTACGATGAGACGGTTGCCGAGCTCAAACAACTCGTCGATGTTGAGTACGACGGCCTCAAGGAAGCGATGGATACGGCCCGCGTACCCTGGACACCGGGAAGGGGTCTGCAGGAATAGGCTAGGTTAGCCCAGGCATATGGAAAGAGGCGGGCAGGAGTGCATCGATCGTGTACTCCTGCCACTCGCCGCTGTCGTCGATCGCCAGAATGACGGTGTCTTCGTCAGCAAACTCGTGAATGCGCTGGCGGCAGCCGCCGCATGGCGTGCATGGCCCGATTTCTCCCGAACCGCCCACGACGGCAATCTTCGCGATTCTGCGACCGCCTTGCATCACCATGGCAGCGATTGCGCCTGCCTCGGCACAGTTACCCAGCGGGTAGGCCGCGTTCTCGACGTTGCAGCCTACGTGCAGGTGGCCCCGATCGTCGATCAGTGCAGCGCCGACTGCAAAGTTTGAATAGCGTTTGTAGGCGTTGCGGCGGGCTTCCTTTGCCGCGTTGATCAGATCGTCATTGGCTATCGTCATGAGGTGCGCATCGGGTTGTTCGGGTGTGCCGTCCAGTTGAGCTTGTCACCGTCCGGATCGCTGGTCTGCTTCATCGTTATGCAGCGATCGACAGGGCAGACGCTAACGCAGAGATTACAGCCCACGCATTCGTCGTCAATGACTTCGAAGTGCCGCTCGCCGTTGACGGTATGTGTAATTGCCTGGTGCGACGTGTCCTCGCAGACAACGTGGCAGCGGCCGCATTTTATACAGAGGTCCTGGTCGATAACGGCTTTCTCGACGTAGTTCAGGTTCAGGTACTGCCAGTCCGTCACGCTCGGCACGGCCTTCCCGATCAGGTCCTGCAACGCGATTCCCTTGTCATCGAGGAACGTCGACAGGCCGTCGACGAGGTCCTCAATAATCTTGAAGCCGTAAACCATTGCTGCCGTGCAGACCTGAACGTTGCTGGCACCTAGCGCCAGGAAGTCGACGGCATCTCGCCAGTCGGTAACGCCGCCGATTCCGGAAATCGGCAGTGCGCCGGTTTCCCGGGTGCGGGCGATCTCCGCAACCATGTTGAGCGCGATCGGTTTGACGGCCTCGCCGCAGTAACCGCCGTGCGTGCCCATGCCGTCCGTCGTCGGATACATCGTCAGCGTGTCGTAGTCGACGCGCATGATCGAGTTAATCGTGTTGATCAGAGACACCGCGTCCGCGCCACCGTCAAGCGCAGCCTTGGCCGGCGGCACGATGTTGGTGACATTCGGCGTCAGTTTGACGATGACCGGAATCGACGCGGCCGACTTTGCCCACTCGGTCGCCATCTGGATGTACTCGGGTACCTGGCCAACGGCGGATCCCATGCCGCGCTCCGACATGCCGTGCGGGCAGCCGAAGTTCAGTTCGAACGCATCGCAGCCGGTGTCTTCGATCCTTGGCAGGTTTTCTTTCCAGGCTTTCTCGGTCATCGGCAGCATGACGGATGCGACAAGCGCGCGATCGGGCCAGTCTCTCTTGATCTGGCGAATCTCGTCGAGGTTGGTCTGCAGCGGACGGTCCGTGATCAGCTCGATGTTGTTGAAGCCGATGACACGTCGCTCATTGCTGTGCAGCGCGCCATACCGCGGGCCGCTGACATTGACGATTGGTGGACCCTCTTCGCCGAGCGTCTTCCAGACCGCGCCGCCCCAGCCGGCCTCAAAGGCTCGATTGACGTTGTAGGCCTTGTCGGTCGGCGGCGCGGATGCAAGCCAGAACGGATTGGGCGACGTGATACCCAGGAATTCCGAGGTGAGATCAGCCATCGTCCTGTCCTCTCAGGTAGCGGTCGATGTCGACAGCGGCGACTTTGCCATGTTGCACGGCCGTAACCGTCAGGTCGTCGCCCTCGGCGACGCAGTCCCCGCCGGCCCAGACCTTGTCCATCGACGTGCGGTGCCAGCCGTCGATCACGATGCGACCATTTTTCGTTACCGGTCCTTCAATGGCCGACAGCCTCTGGCCGATAGCCTTGAAGACCATGTCGGCAAAGAGCACGAGCTTGCCGGCGTCTGTTTCGAACTCGACGCCGGTAACGTGGCCATTGCCGAGAATTCGTTTTGGTGGCGCACGATGGTGGATCGTGACACCGCTTGTCTGCGCCAGCGCCTGTTCGAACGCGCTTGCGCTCATGTCATCGGGGCCTCTGCGGTACACCATGTGGACCTGCTCGGCGCCGAGATGCCGGCTTTGCACCGCGATGTCGATCGCAGTCATGCCGCCGCCAATGACAACGACCGTGCTCCCGACAGGCAATTTTGTGAGGTCATCAGCCTGCCGCAGCTCGGCGATGTAGTCGATGGCATTGACGACACCTTGCTTGTCTTCGCCCTCGATGCCGAGATCATTCGATTGCCCGAGGCCGATGCCGAGGAACACGGCGTCGAACTGCTCGCAGAGCTCGTCCAGCATGACGTCGGTGCCCAGGGCGCAGTTCTTGCGCACCTCGATACCGCCGATGCTGAGTATGTAATCGATCTCGGTCTGCGCGAAGTCATCGACGGTCTTGTACGCCGCGATGCCGTATTCGTTGAGACCGCCGATCTTGTCATCACGATTGAAGACCACGACGTCGTGGCCGAGCATCGCGAGACGATGCGCGCATGACAGCCCGGC
Source organism: Woeseiaceae bacterium (assembly GCA_030065985.1). GTDB lineage: Bacteria > Pseudomonadota > Gammaproteobacteria > Steroidobacterales > Woeseiaceae > UBA1847. Next base: position 10,536 of record JASJCM010000045.1, read on the forward strand.
CGGACCGCCGCCAACCACTGCGACAGTCTTGCCGCTCGCTGCTGCCCGCGGAAATAGCTGAATGTGGTCCTTGATGATCGGGTCCGTTGCGTAACGCTGCAGCAAACCGATCTCGACCGGCTTCTCCTCGTGCGTATTGCGCACGCAGGCTTCCTCGCACAGCACCTCGGTCGGGCAAACGCGAGCGCACATGCCGCCCATGATGTTTTCGCCGAGAATCGAGCGTGCTGAGCCGCGTATGTTGTCACTGCGGATTTTCTGGATGAAGGCCGGGATGTCGATGCCGGTCGGGCAGGCCGCGGTACAGGGCGCATCGAAACAGAAGTAACAGCGATCTGCCTCGATCAGCGCCTCCGAACGCGATAGCGGCGGGTGCAGGTCACCAAAATTGGCGGCGAGCTCGTCGCTGCCGAGGCGTCCGCTGCGAATGTCTGGGCTGTCGCTCACCCGCGATCCACCGGCACAGGCTTGGCACGCTCGGCCTGGATCTTCAGGGCGCCGTAATAGTCGGCAAACGGCGGTCGGTCGACATAGCGTCCCGCGCCGCGCTCAACGTTGAGCTTGCCATCCGCCCAGATGACTTTGCCGCGGCTGATCGTGTGCGAGGCGCAGCCTTTTATCTCCATGCCTTCGAAGATGTTGTAGTCGACTTTCTGGTGATCCGTTTTGGTCGAAATCGTTTTGGTCGCTTCCGGATCCCAGACGACGATATCCGCGTCAGCGCCCACCGACACGCTGCCCTTGCGAGGATAGACGTTGAAGATCTTCGCTGCGTTGGTCGAGGTAACCGCGACAAATTCGTTCATCGTCAAACGGCCCGTGCCTACGCCGTGATGCCAGAGCACCTCCATGCGGTTCTCGACGCCACCCGTGCCATTCGGAATGAGGCGGAAGTCGTCCTTGCCGGCGGCTTTCTGGTCGGCGCAGAAGCAGCAGTGATCGGTCGCTGTCGTCTGCAGGTTGCCCGACTGCAGTCCGCGCCAGAGCGCGTCCTGGTGTTCCTTTGAGCGGAACGGCGGGCTCATGACGTGCGCCGCGGCAACTTCGAAGTCGGGATGGCGATAGACCGAGTCGTCGATGAGCAGGTGACCCGCAAGCACCTCACCGAACACGCGCTGCCCTTCGTTGCGCGCCCGCGTAATGGCCTCGAGCGACTGTCGGCAGGAGTTGTGCACGATATACAGCGGTACCTTGAGCACCTCGGCGATACGAATAGCGCGGTTCGCCGCTTCACCTTCGACCTCTGGCGGCCGAGACAGCGGGTGCGCCTCTGGACCCGTCATGCCGCTATCGAAAAGCGCCTGCTGCAGCCGATAGACGAGTTCCCCGTTCTCGGCATGCACGGTGACGACTGCACCGAGCTCGATGGCGCGGGAGAAGCTGTTCACGAGCACCTCATCGTCCGCCATGATCGCGCCCTTGTACGCCATGAAGTGCTTGAAGCTGTTGACGCCATGCTCGCGCACCAGCGTACCCATTTCCTCGTGGACGCTGTCATCCCACCAGGTAACGGCGACGTGGAAGGTGTAGTCCGCCACAGCCTTCTCGGCCCAGCCCCGCCATGTGTGGTACGCCTCCAGGAGGCTCTGTTGCGGATTCGGGATGGCGAAGTCGATGATCATCGTCGTGCCGCCTGCGGCTGCAGCCGCGGTGCCCGACTCAAAATCCTCGCTTGCCACCGTTCCCATGAAAGGCAGCTCCATATGCGTATGGGGATCGATGCCGCCAGGCATCACGTATTGGCCGCCCGCATCGACGGTCGTAGCGCCCGACGGCGCGTCCAGATTCTCGCCAATCTCGACAATCGTGCCGTTACTGCACAAGACGTCAGCAGCATAGGTCTGGTCGGCGTTGACGACCGTTCCGCCCTTGATAAGTACTGTCATGTTGAAACTCCGTGTTCGCCTCTGGCGACGAAGTAGTAGATGAGTCCGCCGAGGATCGACCCCGTGAACCACCCGTAATTATAGAACCACATCATCGTGCCCGTGGTGAGCGCGATGATGGTGAGCGCAACCGGGATCAGGAAGGCAATGAAGCCGGCCCTGTTCCAGGCCGGGTAACCTGCATTGTCCTTGTAGAGGGCGATCAGGTCGTATTCCTGATTCTTTACCAGGAAATAGTCGACGACCATGATGCCTGCGATGGGTCCGAGCAGGCTTGAGTAGCCCAGCAGCCAGTTCGAGTAGAGGCTCTCGACGCTGACGTCCGTCTCCAGCCAGCCGAGTTTCTTGAGCAGCTCCCAGCTCATCAGTGCAACGCCAATGAGACCGGTGATGATGACGCCGCGATCTTCGTTGATGAGCTTGGGTGCGACGTTCTGAAAAACGTTGGTCGGTGACACGATGTTCGCGGCCGTGTTGGTCGAGATCGTCGCGAGGATAATGATGATCATCGCGATCACGACACCGACGCTGCTGTCGATGCGACCAATCAGGTTGATCGGGTCGGAGATGGTCTCGCCGGTCAGCTCGACCGACGCAGCCGTCAGCACGACGCCGAGACCTGCGAACAGCAGCATAGTCAGTGGCAGGCCGATGATCTGGCCGATGACCTGGCTGCGCTGGTGGCGCGCGTAGCGGCTGAAGTCAGGAATGTTCAGGGATAACGTCGCCCAGAAGCCAACCATTGCCGTCAGCCCGGACAGGAAGTACTTCGTTACGGGCTCGCCCTCGGGGCGCGTCGCAGGCGTCGCGAGCACTTCGCCGAGCGAGATCTTCGGCAGCGCCCAGAGGAGCAGGCCGATCGCGACGATAAGCAACAACGGTGCCGCAAGCGCTTCGAGGTGCTTGATCGACTCGGAACCGCGGATCACGACGGCCAGGTTCGCGACCCAGAAGATGAAGAACCCGAGTACTTCCCCAGTGCCGCCGAGCGCCTCCCAGGCCGGGAACAGGGCGGACAGCATCAGGTGAATCGCAATGCCACCGAACAGTGTCTGGATGCCGAACCATCCGCACGCCACGATCGCTCGTATCAGCGATGGTACGTTCGAGCCAATGATGCCGAACGAGGCGCGCAGCACAACCGGGCACGGGATGCCGTAGCGTGTCCCCGGAAAGGCGTTCAACGTCAGCGGAATCAGCACGACGATGTTGGCGATCAGGATCGTCCAGAGCGCTTCCGATACCGACAGGCCGAAATAGGCGGTCAGAACCCCGCCCAGCGTGTAGGTTGGCACGCAAATCGCCATACCCACCCACAACGAGGCTACATTCCATCGCGACCAGGTTCGCTGTGCCGCGCGTGTTGGCGCAATGTCGTCGTTGTAGCGCGGACTTTCGAGCAGGTCGGTACCTACATCTAGCTCGATGTGCTCGCCAACCGTCTTGAGGGTGCTGAGAGTCTGCAGCTCAGACATCAGTTAGCCGCCCGTAGGTCTCCGGTCGGCGGTCACGGAAGAACTGCCATGTATCGCGGACCTCGCGGATCATGTCGAGATCGATCTCGTGAACGAGTAGCTCATCGTCGCCGTAACTTGCCTGCGCCTCAATCGTGCCTCGAGGATTGACGATGTAGCTCGAGCCGTAAAACTCGCCCATCGCGTGCGATGAGGCCCAGGGCTCTTCGCTGCCGACACGATTGATTGCGCCGATGAAGACGCCGTTCGCCGCGGCCGAGGCTGGTTGTTCGAGTTCCCACAGGTACTTCGACAACCCCGCGACAGTCGCGGATGGATTGACGATGTAGTCGGCGCCATTCAGCGCGAGCGCGCGCCAGCCTTCGGGGAAGTGGCGGTCATAGCAGATGTAAACGCCGAGCTTGAGATAGGCCGTTTCGAAGACCGGGTAACCGAGATCGCCTGGCTTGAAGAAGAACTTCTCGTAGAATCCCGGATCGACCTGCGGGATATGGGTCTTGCGGTACTTGCCGAGGAACCTGCCGTCCGCATCGATCACAGCGGCCGTGTTGTAGTAGACGCCCGTCATGTGCTCTTCGTAGATCGGCACCACGATGACCATGCTGTACTTCTTCGCGTACTCGGTCATGAGCTCGGTCGTCGGCCCGTCGGGGATTTTCTCCGCCGCTGCGTACCACTTGCGGTCCTGGCTGGGGCAGAAGTAGGGCTGGGTAAAGACTTCCTGGAAACACAGGATCTGTACGCCCTGTTTGCCGGCATCCTCGATATACGGGATGTGCGCCTCGATCATGCGCTCCCGGATTTCGTCGGGCTGCATGTTGCCATCGCCCTTGAGTGCCATCTGGATCAGGCCACACTTAACCTTCGACATAGCGCCCCCTTGCTTAAAGTTATTTCTTGTAGGTGCTGTTATCTCCCTATGATACCAGCGAAAAAGGGCGATTTATCGTACCGATGTCCATGATCCATGCATCGGGTTCGGCAGGATGTACCAGCCGTTGCCCCAGTAATCGGCGTAAGTGTCGAGAGCAGCATGTCGCGATGCGCGCGTGGCCGGTTCGGTACAAGGATCCAGCGGTTTGGCGCGCGTGCAGTGCACGAAATCGCCGTAATCGTCGCCGTACAGCCCGATCACGCGGTGCGTCTGCCCGATGTAATCACGCCTATGCCGTTTCTCCTTGCTCCAGCCGGGCTGCTCCCAGGCCATCAGCAACCGATCGGCATCGGTTTCTATGCCGACCTCGCGCAGGTCGTCGATCGTGACTTGCTCGTAAGGGCAGTCTCCGTCGATGCCCTCGAACCGTTCGCAGGCCCGGTTCGTCAGGAAGAAGACCTCGACGCCGGCCGCCTTCGCCGCCTCGATCAAGGCGTTCGCGCCGCGTATCGGCACAGCCCGGTTGTTGCGCATCCAGTCGAAGTGGCCAAAGCGCGTGTAAGGCGCATAGCGAAGGGTTTCCTGGTACTCCGCGTTGCTCACCACGGTCTCGTCAACGTCGAGAATGATCGCCGCAGGCTTGTCTGCGGCATCGGTCTGGCCGGGCAGAGCGCTGAAGCTCGTGTCAGCCAGCAGGCGCGGCAGGTCCTCAAGAGCATCGGCATAGACCTGCGCCGTGATGGCCTGGTATTCAGCCGAATACTCGACCCAGAGGATGCCGATATCGATGGGTTCTTCATCGACGGACGCTTCGGGAGCCGGCGGCACCGGCGGCATCGCGCACGCCGTAAGGGCCAGCGCGGCGATCAATACGTAGTGTGTCTTCATCAAATCAGGTTAGCATGACCGCATGAAAAAGAGCATCGCGATCACCTTTATTGTCCTGCTACTGACTTCGTGCACTGCGACGCCGGTTGCACCTTCATCGGGACTTACGTTTTTTCACCTCAACGACACCTACCGCGTCGGCGCCGTCGAAGATGGCAAGGCCGGCGGCTTCAGTCGCGTCGTGACACTTGCGCGAGATGCGAAAGCCGAAGGTCGGGAGGTGCGCTTTTTGCACGGCGGGGATTTCCTGTACCCGTCTCTCGAAAGCGCGCTCTGGAACGGCTTGCAGATGGTCGACGCGTTCAATTTCCTGAACGAGGTCGCACCGCTGTACGCCGTGGCCGGTAATCACGAGTTCGATCGCGGTGGCGCGTCGGGACTTGCGGCTGCGGTGAATGCATCCGAGTTCGTCTGGGTCGGCGACAACTATAGCTTCACGACCGGCGATGCGGCGGCTGACGGCGCGCTGCAGAAGGCGTTCATCTTTTCACACGGGGAGCGCCGGATCGGCGTCTTCTCGCTGCTGCTACACCCCAATGACGGTGGTGCCGAACGTGACTTCGTGCCGACCGATCCTGCTTACATGGACGTTGCCAGGCGCACGATCGGGCAGCTTGAAGGGGCAGGCGTCGATTTGATCATCGGCATAACGCACCTGCACCTGCGGACGGATATGGAACTTGCCACGCTCAAGGCCGAGCATCCGAAATTCCGGTTCATCGTCGGCGGGCACGAGCATGAGCCGCAGTATTACTCGGGTTCTGCGAGCAACGCGGCCGTCATGAAAGGTGCCTCGAATGCGCGCCTGATCTGGCGGATCGACGTGGACTTTGACGACGCGGGTATGCCGACGATCAACGAGCAGCGGATTCCGATCGACGAGTCGATCGAACTCGATCCGGAGTACGAGGTACTCGCGGCAAAGTGGCGTGAGCGCCTGCTTGACCGCTTTCCGTTCCTGGAGGCGCGCGTCGGAGTAGCCGCGGTACCGATGAGCGCACTCGAAGAAATTATCCGCACGACCGAAACGAGTTGGGGCAACTTCATTGTCGACCAGATGCGAACTGCATTCGGCGACCCGGCCACGGATTTCGCGTTCATCAACAGCGGTACCCTGCGCATCGACGATGTGATCGAGGATGACATCGCGTTCGAGGACATCGCGCGGACGTTCGGCTTTACCTCGTTTCTCCGGCACACGACACTGACAGGAGCGGAGTTCAAGCGCGTCATGGAAGCCGGGTATCGCGGTGGCCCGGAGAGCCAGGGTTATTTCCCGCAGATTTCCGGTTTCCGTGTTTGCGTAGATCCGAGCCGCGCGGAATTCGCGCGGATCGTGAGTCTGCAGGTTCCGGTCGACGGCGGCTGGCAGGAGATCGAAGCTGATCGCGAGTACACGCTGGTCGTGCCTGACTACCTTTTCGGTGGCGGCGACGGTTACGAGATCCCGAAGGATCGTTTCGCATCCCGGCCGGCTTCGGAGCTCAAGTACCTCGTGCTGGATGCCATTCTTCGCGCCCAGGGCCTGGGCGAGCAGGTCGGTGTGGCCGTAACGAAAGAGAATCGCCGCTTCCATCGGCTGCTCGAGCCGAAGGAGCGTTGTTTCATTGATTGAAAATCGCCGCTCTCGCACATCCATGTGCGCTGCGGCATAAGTACATCCGTGTACAAAAAAAAGGGGCGGCCAAAGGCCGCCCCTTGCTTGCTTCTTTGAAGTACTCGCTTACTGACCGAACTTGATGTCGATACCGACGCGAGCTTCCCAAAGGCTGCGGTTGATGATCGTTCTTTCGATCGAACGGTCGCTAAAGCTCACGAACTCGAAACGACCCTGACTGTCCACGTCTGCGTCTACGACCTGCGGGGTGAAGAACACTGCGTCCGTGATCTTGCCCCAGTCGTCATTCAGCAGATTACCGAAGTTGTAGACCTTGAAGTACAGGCGGCCGAGGAAGTCACCCGGCATCGGGATTTCCTGGCTGATCCTGAGATCAAAGCGCGAGCTCCAGTCTGCATGCTGAGCATTGCGATCCTGGAAGCCCGGCGACAGGCCGTTGTCCGAAACCCACTGGAAGAACGCAGCCTGGTCGAAGCCGGTGTCTTCGACCGGATCGTACGGCGTGAACACGACGTTCGGGTCATTCGGGCCCGTCGGTACGTACAGCAGGTGGCGGCCGAAGAAGCCGTCGCCTTCGAGGTCGCCGCTGTTCATCGCGTAGCTCTGCGGCTGGCCTTCGTTTACGTAGCCGCGAATGGTAATACGCGTCTCGGTATCGGCAAACCAGTTGGCGCGGTAGTCCGCAACCATCGTGAAGCGTTGCGGCACGACATAGTTCGACGTCGCAGGTGTCGGATCCTGGATGTCGAGCAACGCGACGTTGTCGAAGTTTGAACCAGCCGTCGATGAGGTCATCGGTGAAATGTCTTCGGCATCCGTGTAAGCGTAGCCAAACAGCAGGTCGAGACCCATGTCGAATTCCTTCTTCAATACGAAGGAAACGACGTTCGAGTTAGCTTCGCGTGACGAATTCGTCAACATGTAGTTATCGCTGAGTCCCGGTATGTAGTCATAAATCGGCGAGCCGGCAGTCGTCGTGCCGATCTGCTGTTGCGAGACGTCAACGTAGTACGCTGCGTTCTTCGTCTGCGTGTGCAGATAGTCGAACTGCAGTTCCAGGTCGCCAATAGGCATGTCCCACGTACCGCCCAGAGCAAGCTTCCACTCACGCGGCTGCTTGTAGTTCGGGTCGATCAGTGCGAGGAACGAGTCGTTGGCATCAGCTGCCGTAACCGCCAGGACGTCGTCGACCAGCGACTGCGGTACGTCGTAGCCCGGACGTCCCTGACCCGAGAGAGCAACGGAGTCCGGCGAACCCGGCAGTACGGTGATCCCGCCGCCAAAGTTGTTGAGGCGTTGCTGGGCGTTGGTCAGACCGTCGTTACTCCAGGCATTGGAGATCCAGACGTTCGGGTTACCGCCCGAGTACAGGCCGATACCGCCGCGAATCTCGAGATCCTCACGAGCGCCCCAGGTGAAGCCGAAGCGCGGCATCAGGAGATCGAGGCCGTCGATATTGGAGTCGTTGCGTATACCCACCGCCTGGGTAAACGTATCGTTGTAATTTGGACGGTCGGAACTCGTGAACCACTCGTAACGCAGACCGGCGGTCAGCGTCAGATCGAGGTTGTCGATGAAGATCTCGTCCTGGATGTAAAGCGAGTTCAGCGTGTTGCCGAATACTGCTGCAGCATCCTCCGGGACGTTCGTGCCACCACCGGAACCGTAGTAAATACGGCTCGGACGGCCAAGCTCGAAGCGGTCGATACCGGACATTTCACAGCCGATCTTCGCCGGGTTAGGAACGCCCGGGGAGATCTCGTCTGGCAGGATCGAGTCGTCGTAGCGCTGCTGCGCGGTAAGCGCGTCACAGGCAGCCGGGTTGCCGACAGAGTCGTCGAAATAGTCGTACTCACCGCCGTTCGAGTGCTGCACGAAGATGTTGAAGATATCGAGTTCTTCGCGATCGTAGCCAGCTGAAAGGACATGGTCGCCCATCAGGAACTGGGCAGACAGCTTCAGGTAGGTTGCCTCGGTGCTCAGGCGGTTGGCCTGGCGCGAGTCGTCGGCGCCGAGGTAAACCGTGCCGTCACGACCGCCGATACTGATCTGCATGTCAGCGAAGTCTTTCGGGCCGACCGTAACCTGCGAGTCCTTCATTTCCGAGGTGTTGTAGAAAATCTCGGTCGAGAAGGAATCCGTCCATTGCGAGGTCAACTTAAACGTGAACTGCTCGTTCTCGGCGCCCTTCGTGTAGAAGTGGTTCGAGAACTCGAACTCGTCGTCATCACCATCCGAGTCACGCAGCTGGTAGCCATCGTAATAGTTGTAGATGAACGCAGCGTTGTGGTCGTCGTTGATGTTGTAGTCCAGACGAACCAGGTATTTTTCGTCTTCCTGCAGGCCATCACCCGGCTGATCGCCCGGGTCATAATTGTAGGTGTTGCGCGCGATATCCACGATGCGGTCGTAGTCCGCCTGGCTCAGCCAGTCGCGCTCTTCGCCGTTTCCGGAACCTGCGTAGCCACGCGCCAGGAAGCGCGGGGTTTCAGATTCGGAGTAGGCCGCGAAGAAGAACAGCTTGTCCCGGATGATCGGGCCGCCGACGTTGAAGCCGATGTAGGTCTTGTCGTACGAGTCACGACCGTAGTCCCGCGAATCGTCGGCAACTCTGTCGCCGCGCAGGTCCTGGTTCGAGAACTCGTAGAAGACCTTCGCGTCGAACTCGTTCGTACCCGATTTCGTAACCGCGTTGATGTTGCAGGCCGAGAAACCGCCATAGTTGACGTCGAACGGCGCGAGCTCAACAGCGATCGTCTCGACCGCGTCGAACGGGAACGGCATGCCGACAGCCGTCGCGTAACCGTTCTCATTGAGGCCGAAACGGTCAGTCTGGCTGACACCGTCAAGCGTGACGTTGTTGAAACGGGGGTGCTTGCCAGCACAGTTCAGGCCGAATCCGTCTTCATCGTTATCGACCATCAGGCGAGGATCGATCTCGTAGACGTCGGCAATGTCGCGGCTGAACGCAACCGAGCTGTCGATGTCATCGATGTTGAACGTAGCCGCAGGACCGGAAGCTACTTCAACGAAGTTCGCTGCCTGGCCAATGGCGATGATCTCTTCGATCGCCGCTTCCTGCTGCATGCTGATGGTCAGGCCGTACGTGTCACCAAGGCCGATCGATGCGATGTTGACCGTCTTGGTGCCGTCGACCGTGATCGAGTACGGACCACCCGGCAGCAAGCGCGTTGCCAGGAAGGTACCGCTAGCGTTGGTCTGGTAGGTGCGTTCGACACCGCTACGGGTGTCTTCAACCACTACCGTGGCGCCGGCTACTGCTGAGCCGGCAGGATCCAGAACCTTGCCTCGAATTGCCGACGTCGTGTCCTGTGCGTTTGACGCAACAGGCGCCAGCATGACGAGCGCAGCGAGTGCTGCAACCGACAACTGGCGGAACGTGGCGAGGGTCGATCCGAACAATCGAGATTTATCTTTCATTATGGGTCCCCGCTATGGAAAACGCGAAAGCTTAAAGCCGTAATGTGACACTAAGATTTCGCCCGATTTCTTTTTTCTGTTCGCATTTGCCCGTTGAAGACGGGAAATTTGAACGGTTTCTTACGTGTGGTGAGCCTAAATCTAGCGCAGGGAAAATGCTTGCGCAATAAGGGTTTGGGCGCGCTTTTGGGGGCGTTTCCGAGGCTGTGGCCGGGTCCGCGGAATGCGTCAAAGAATCAAGATTACGAAGCGGTTACAAGCTATTGTTTTTGTGTAACTTCGATCGTCGCAATCATCGGCCAGTGATCGGAAACGCCAAGTCCCTCGTCACTGCGGTGACGCCGCGGCGTGCCGTCAGGCGTTACCTGGGGCGCGAAATCATTGGCAATCGCGACCGAATCAGCGCGAATACCCGCTGTTGTATTTCCGCCACGCGCCGGGGCGAAAAGGATCATATCGAGGTAGGACCAGGTGGCATCGCGGCCGTAGAAATAGGTCCCCTTGCAGTCCGCGCAGCCAATATCGTGAGCCACGGTCCACTGCGGGCGCGCGTATTCGTCGAGCAATCGCTCGCGAGCGTCTTCGGTGCTCGTCGTGTTGAAATCGCCTGCAGCGAATGCGTGATGCTCTGCGGGCAGCGCTGCGAGCAACTCGTTGAGGTGGCGATACGCGGATACCCGCATACCGGTCGGGTGGAACGGGGCAGGAAAGTGCACGCTGAAACCGGTCAGCACGGCACCGCACGATAATCGGAAGTCGGCCTGCAGTACGCCGCGCGTGTCGCCTTGCCGATCAGGAAAGTCGGGAACGAGCAGCGGGTGCAACACGGGTTCATTGGCAAGCGGCAACTTTGACAGGAAGGCGACATCGATACCGCGGGTGTCGGTTCCTTCGACGAGAACCGGCGCAAGATAACCGAGGTCGGCGAGGTGCTCTTTGCGCAGCCGCTCGAGCACATTGACGTTCTCGACTTCCTGCAATGCAATGACGTCGGCGCCTGCGCCATCGTTCACCTGGCGGATCGTGTTGGCGAGAAGCTCGAGTTTGAGATCGAGCGCCTCGTCGCTCCAGTCGAGGTACAGGCACTCGTCACGCCAGCTGTCGACCTCGATCTCATCGCAGGCCGCGATGTGTTCGTCGTTCTGCTTCGCAGCAAGCGGCAGGTAGGCCTTGTCATCCTTACCGGGGTCGTCGGTGTTGTCGAAGAGATTCTGTACGTTGAATGACATGACCGTGACGTCGGCCGCGGCAGTCTTACTTGTCTCGGGCAGGCCGAGGTCGACCTTGAGCAGCAGCGAGTTACGGTTCTCGCCGGTCACATAGACGGTGCGTCGGTCGTCTCCGAATCCGACGGCCTCGGCGTTCTGAAAATTCCCGAGACTGATGCGTATCGGCTCGGTGTTCAGCGCGTCGAACCAGGTCTGTCCGTCGCGGCGCAGGTAATAGTAGACGGCGCGGTAGGTCATGATGACGGCCGCTCGATTGTCAGCCGAGATATCCATGCCGGTTGGCTGCCAGTGCCAGTCCTTGGTCTTGGGCGCCATCTCGACATCGCGGCGCAGGGGTCGCGGCAGGCTCTCGATCGTGCCAAGCCACTTTGCGGTCACCGTGTCTTCCGCGCGCAGCGGCACTTCGTAAAGTGACGGCGGAATGTCGCGCTTCGACAGCACGAGCACGCGCTCGTTGGCAATGTCGACGGCGGCTGACTCAGCATCGCGCGCGCCATTCGGATAGCGGAAGTTGACCTCCCAGTCGACCCTGGTCTTGTTCTCTTCGGTACGCGGCTCTTTTGCAAAATAGAGCGTGCGTTTCTTGTAGCGCGCCATGTTGTCGCCAATGTCGGCGATCATCAGGTAGGGCTCACCGTCGAGGGTGAAAGACGCGAGATCCTCCCAGTCCTTGTTGTCCGATCTTTTCAGCTCGACGTCGCCGAGTCGGGCACCGCGCAGGTCGAGCGCGTGCAGCACCGGTTTGCCGCTGTCGTTCATCGTCCAAAGGACGCCAGGTTCGCGCTGGGAGCGGGCGAGGCCGCTGGCCTCGAGGATCTTCGGGTTTTCGAGGTTGCCCGCTACCTCCATGGTCAGAGTGGCAGGGGCTGCGCTCTCAGTCGTTGCGTCGGTACAACCTATGAGCAGGAACAGCAGGACAATTGAACGATGCATGTTAACGGTCAGGTTACGTGGGTTTATTACCAGCAATAGACGCCATCGGCGGGTCGCTCGGGAACCGCATGGTCCGTCTTGTAGCGGCGGCCGTTGGCCGTCATCTCTGACGACAGTCTGCGCGTCTGCTGCCGAAAGGCCTCCAGTCGATCGGCGTGCTCCTCGCTGTCAACGAGATTGACGCGCTCTCCAGGGTCGCTTCCCAGGTGGAACAGCTGTTCGAAGACTGGCTGTTGCCCGGAGAAATCCAGCTGCTCCTCGGTATACGGACACCCCGATGCCGCGAGATAGCGAATATATTTCCAGTTGTGGGTCCTGATGGCCTCGATAAAGGGATTGCCCTCGGCAACAGTCAGGCTTTCGAGAAAGATCTCGTCTCGCGGTTCATCGCCGTCATTCAGGTCACGACCTTCCATGATATCGGGGGGCGAAACGCCGGCGTAGCTAAGGATGGTCGCCGGCACGTCGATGTTGAGCCACAGCTCGTCGTTTTGCGTGCCGCGGGCTGAGGCGACCGGCCGAGGGTCGTAGACGATCAGCGGCACCCTGGTGACGAGATCGTAGAGCAGCGCCTTGCCGCCGGTGCCGTATTCGCCATTCAGCAGGCCATGGTCGCTGGAGTAGATGATGATGGTGTTGTCGGCGACACCCAGTTCTTCGAGTCGCCGGACAAGCTTGCCGACGACGCGGTCGATACCGGCAACGTTCTGGTGGTAGCGAACCAGGTGCTCGGGTTCGAGTTCGCGCTCATAGTTGTAGTCGTACCAGGTGCGCCGAGCCTGGTGATCGATAACGCCTTCGGCGATGAAGCGGGAGGGATCGCGACCGGTATCCTCCGAGATCTCTACCGCCTGGTCCCGGTACAGGTCATCGTAAACCGGGTGGCCCTTGAGGCGCGGGTTGTCGTTTGCAGGGTAGCCCATGACCTTGCAGCCATAGGATTCGCAAGCAGGATCGGCCCCCTCCGGATACATGGTCGAAACAACCGAGTTGTGCGGCGCCGAAAAGCTGACCGACAGGTTGAAAGGTGCGTTGTCTGAGCGTGTCTCGAGAAACTCCTCGATGTACTCGCCCATGATCTCCGTTGCTATGTCGTGTTCCGCGTTGCGGTACGCAGCGAAGCTCGGGTTATCCGGATCGTCCTTGGGGAAGAACGGAATCCAGCCGTCATGCGCGCGCCAGAAGTCGAACTTTTCTGAAGCGTCGCCGAAGAAGGAATAGAACTGAACGCCGAACTTGCCGATGAAGCCGGTGTAGTAGCCGGCCTCGCGGAGCAGTGCCGGATAGGTCTGTTGCCACTGCGATTCCGATACTTCGTACGGCGAATTGAAGCCAAGGCCGCTGGTACGTTCGTACTGACCCGACAGGAATGCGAAGCGGCTGGGTGCGCAGATGGGCTGGACGGTGAACGCATTGGTGTAGCGCACGCCGTCTCGCGCGAGTTGATCAAGGTTCGGCGTCTTCGAGAAGGGGTGCCCCTCGACCGACAGGGTATCGGCGCGCTGATCGTCAGCCAGCAGGAAAATGATGTTTGGCCTGTCGTCGCCGGTGATGGCGTCCTGGCCACACGCTGCGAGGCCAGCCAACAGCGCAACGAAGAAGGCCCACATGACGTGGGCCTTCTTGTTTGCTCTCGAATCAAACCTAGAAGCTATAAGAAGCCTCCACGCCCCAGATCCTCGGCTCATTCACATAGCCGACGAGGTTCGCGAAGTCGATGCCACCGATGAGGTTGTCTTCATCCGTGATGTTGCGGCCAAAAAGACCGATCTCGTAATTGCTATCTACGTTTCGATAACCGAAGCGCAATCCGCCTTCATGCTGGGTATCAGTGGTCCACTCAATGCTCTCGTAGAGAAAGTCCTGAGTCTCGCCTTTGAACTTCCAGTCAGTGTAGAAGTAAATCTCGCCAGCGCCGGATAACTGACGCGTGTAGTCCAGCTCGATATTCGCCGTCCATTTCGGCGCATGCTGGAACGGGTTGCCGTCGATCAGAGCAAAGCCATTCTGGTCCAGCGGGTCGAGCAAGGTCACCAACGCGCCACCAGGGATGGACAGGGTCGAGTCGCTGATCTCGGTATCGTTCCAACCGGCACCAGCCGACACGATCAGGCCTTCCGAAATCGCGTAATCAAACTCGAACTCGATGCCGCGTCCGATACCCTCATCCGCATTCAGCAGCGACGTGCTGTTGGACTGACCGCCGACGGCGACCAGCTGCATGTCGTCGATGACATAGTAGAAGGCCGCTATGTTGAACCGGAACCGGTCATACGATGCTTTGTAGCCGATTTCATAAGACTGGATCGTTTCCGAGTCGGCCGTCGTCACTTCGACGTCGTCCTCAATACGGTCCTGGATGGTCGGCGCCCTGAAACCGGAGGCAGCCCGGCCGTAAACCTGGCCGTTGTCACCCACACCGTAAGACAGCGCCAGGTCCCAACTCAGATTGTCATCCTGCAAGTTGATCGGCTCCGTGGGAACGATAGGTGGGACGAAATCGAAGTTCAGGGCGTCTTTCTCGTCATCCGTGTAGCGGACGCCGGCGGTTAGCGTCAGCTGATCGCTGACGTCATAACTGCCCTGTCCGAAGATTGCCCAGGTCTTGTTCTCAATTTGAGACGTCGAGCCTGTCGTGAACGATGTCGCGCCAGCACTCTGAGCTTTCGAATCACCTTTGAAATCGTCTTCAAAGTAGAAGGCGCCAATCTGATAGTTGAAGCCGCCTTCTAAATTGCTGGCAAGTCGGAACTCCTGGGTGAGCTGTGTCAGGAGTATTTCACTGCCGGTATCGACATTGACGACAAATGGCGAATTGAACGGACTAAACGGATCGCTTGGTGGTCCTGCCGGCCCGCTGCAGGTGAACACGCAGCCGAAGCCACCGTCAATATCACTGCGCGCGAAGCGATCGTAGACGTCCTGATAGGACGTGATCGAGGTAAATGAATGATCCCCGAAATCCCAGTCCAGCTGCAGGTTCGTGCCGGTTGATTGCATTTTTGCCGGGTTGCCGGCGCCGCCGTCCCAGTAGACCGTGTCACGATCGTAGTTCGAGTTCAGCTCGTTGCTGCCCTGACTCAGTACGTTGGCGCGAAACGCGCTGGACGAGCCGTCCGAATTCTGCATCTGGTGCAACAACAGGGCAGAGAAGTTGTCCGTCGGTGTCCACAACAACTGCAGGCGACCCGCGTGGATGTTGTGTCCGCCCGTGAACTCTTTTTCACCGGTGAATCCATTGTCGATCCAGTCGGACCGATTTTGTGAAAGGACCGAGACTCGCGCCATCAGCGTGTTCTCGATCAGCGTGCCGCCAATAGCGCCCTCGACATTGAACGTGCCAAGGTTGCCTGCCGCGCCCTTGATGTAGCCTTCCGTTTCGTCGGTCGGACGGCGCGAGTCAATCTTGATAATGCCGGCCGTCGTATTGCGGCCGAACAGGGTGCCTTGTGGTCCGCGGATGACCTCGATGTCCGACCTTTCGCTCGAGCATGGCCGTGGGGGTGTTGGAGCGCGAGGGATTCAAAGACGCAGCAAGTCTGGACGGGGGCGGCAAGG
>JASJCM010000046.1 GCA_030065985.1 Woeseiaceae bacterium
AAGAACGGTCTGCCGTATCCCGACCTCAACAGCTACAAGAAGCTGAATGACATGCCGGAGCTGTACTCCGGTTCCTTCGGCATGGGCAGCCGTGACCTCCAACCCGAGGGTGTCCTCGCCGCGATCGAGAACATGCTGCCGGAAGGCAAACACAAGCGCATGTTCTACCTGTCCATCGACTTCGTCCGAAAATCGATGATGACGCCGATGCAGGAGGTCTATAACCAGCAGGTGCTGGATGCCTATCCGCACGTCGAGGACCTGGCGATACGCGGCAGTGAAAATCCCAACCTGATGCCGAAGGACTCGATTACGGTGCGTATGCACTCGGTTGGTGGCTGGGGTGCGATCACGACGGGCAAGAACCTGGCGATGACGCTGTACGATCTGCTCGGCTATCACATCAAGGCAAACCCGAAATACGGCTCGGAAAAGAAGGGCCAGCCGACCTCTTACTACCTGTCGGCGGCGCCGGAACCCATCCGCATCAACTGCGAGTACTTCTACGTCGACGTCGTGCTGTCGCCGGACCCGAACGTCTTCGGACACACGAACGCGTTGGCGGGCCTCAAAGAGGGCGGCGTGCTGGTCATGCAGAGCGATGCCGCATCACCCGACGAGTTCTGGCACGCGATCCCGATGCGCTATCGCAAACAGATCGTCGAGAATGATGTTCGCGTGTTCTACCTGGACGCTTTCCGGATCGCCAAGGACGAGGCGACCGACCCCGAGCTGCAACTGCGCATGCAGGGCATCGCGTTCCAGGGAGCCTTTTTCGCAACCTCGCCATTGCTCGAGAAGCATGGCCTGAGCGAAGACAAGCTCCTTGCCGCGATTCGCGATCAGCTGCAGCACAAGTTCGGCTCGAAGGGTGCTCGCGTTGTAGAAGACAACATGCGCGTCGTAAAGCGGGGCTTCGAGGAAATCACCGAAGTCACGGACAAACACCTCGAGGAACGTCCCGACGCGAAGGCCAATGGCAATACGCTTCCGGTACCGGTGATGGTCAAGCGCCAGCCGGAATCGTCATCACCGTCGTCTGACATCCATCGCTTCTGGGCGCAGACCGGTAGCATGTATGGCTCTGGACAAGGTGAGCAGGTGCCTGCCGATCCGTTCATGAGCATGGCCCTGATGCCTGCGGTTTCCTCGCACTTCCGCGACATGACGGGCATTCGATTCGAGCATCCGGAATTCATTCCCGAGAAATGCACGGCCTGTGGCGACTGCTACACGGTCTGCCCCGATACGGCGATACCGGGTCTCGTCAACGACATTGGCCAGGTGCTGGATACGGTCGTCAAGCGGCTCAAGAAAAACGGCAAGCCGACCGAGCATCTGCCGCGCGCGGTACGCAAGATGGAATCGACGCTACGCAAACTGGCTGTCGAAGCCGGTGAGGAAGCGTCCGTATCCGAGCTCCTCAATGAGGCGATTGACGTCACGATTGACGCGGCCAGCGGTGATGAGCAGAAACAGCTCAAGGCCGAGTTCGTCGATTTCCGTCAGGAGCTTGGTACGTTCCAGTTCGCACTGACGCGGCCTTACTTCACGACGAAGGAAAAGAAACAGCCTGGCAGTGGCGGATTGTTCAGTGTCACGATCGATCCATACACCTGCAAAGGCTGCATGGAGTGCATCGAGGTCTGCAACGACGAGGCACTTGTGCCGGTTACTCAGACACGCGACTCGATTGCCGATCTGCGCAAGAACTGGGATTTCTGGCTTGATCTGCCAAATACGCCGGAAAAATACAGCCGCGTTGACAATCTCGAGGAAGGCATCGGCGCGCTGGAGACCATCCTCCTCAACAAGGACGCCTACTTGCCGTTTGCCAGTGGCGACGGTTCCTGCCTGGGCTGCTCCGAGAAGACAGTAGTCCACCTGTTCGTCGCGACCGTCGAGTCGCTGATGCAGCCACGCGTCAAGGCACACGTAGCCAAGCTCGATGACCTGATCGCCAAGCTCAAGGAAAACATCAAGCTCAAGCTGGTTGGCGAGATCGACGTTGGTGACAGCGCCGAGATGGCGGCCGTATTGGACGGTGCAGGGGATGGTGAGCTGACGCTCGCGAAGATCGCGGACACGGTGGAGAAAACCCATGAAGCCGAACCTATCGACCGCGAGTGGCTGAAACACGTCACCGACCTCGTTGCCAGGCTGCTAGACCTGCGCTGGCGCTATGAGAACGGTACGACCGGTAAGGGTCGCTCGAATATGGGCTTCCTGAATGCCACGGGCTGCACCTCTGTCTGGGGTAGCACCTATCCCTTCAACCCGTACCCGTTCCCGTGGGCGAACCACCTGTTCCAGGATCCTGCATCCATGGCGATGGGCGTGTTCGAGGGCCACATGGTCAAGATGGCCGAGGGCTTCAAGGCGGTACGGATGGCCGAGGAGGTGCTGAAAGGCGAAAACAATCCTGACGAGCAAGTAGAACGTTACCGCTACTTCAACTGGCAGGACTTCACTGATGAGGAGTACCACCTGTCTCCACCGGTTGTTGCGGTAGGCGGCGATGGTGCCATGTATGACATTGGATTCCAGAACCTGTCGCGCGCACTGATGTCGGGCAAGCCGATCAAGGTGCTCGTGGTCGATACGCAGGTGTACTCGAACACCGGCGGGCAAGCCTGCACGTCAGGCTTCTTCGGCCAGGTTTCGGACATGGCGCAGTTCGGCAAGGCGATCAAGGGCAAGGAAGAGACCCGTAAGGAGATGGGTCTGATCGCGATGGCGCATCGCACCACCTACTTCCTGCAGTCGACGATCGCCCATGCGAATCACATGATCGAAGGCTTCGTGGAAGGCCTGATGTCACGGCAGCCGGCACTGTTCAACCTGTACTCGTCGTGCCAGCCGGAACACGGCATAGGCGACGACATGTCGCATCACCAGGCCAAACTCGCGGTCGAATCACGCGCCTATCCGATATTCAAATACGATCCGGAACGCGGCACGACAGTCGGCGAATGCCTCGACATCGACGGCAACCCGAACCAGGATCTGGATTGGCCCGTTGCGAAGATCGACTTTGTTGACGAGCGGGGCCGTGAACAGACGATGGAGTTGCCAACGACCTTTGTCGACTTTGCCGTCACCGAGGCACGCTTCCGCAAGCACTTCCGCAAGATCCCGCGTGATTCCTGGAACGACGACATGGTGCAGGTCGCCGAGTACCTCGACCTCGACGAGGACGAGCGCGAAGGCAAGGTGCCGTACGTTTGGGCACTCGACGCCAAGCGGCAGCTGAGCCGCCTGCTCGTTGCGCCGCCGATGATTGAGTCGGCCGAAGAACGGCGTTCGTTCTGGGTCATGCTGCGTGACCTCGCCGATATCGAGGAAGCGCCGGCAGAGGCAGATGAAGCGCAGATCGAGTCCCGAGTACGCCAGGAGGTCATGCAGCAGATCGCCTCCGGTCTGATGGGGCTGGTCAGCGGGAACCAGGCGCTCGATATGGGCGCCATGGTCGACGCCGTGGCTTCAGAGCCAGTGCAGCCGCCGCAGCTGAAGGCGGTCGAAACGCCAGCGCCGGCACCAGCCGCCGATGGCGAATACATGGCCCCGTGGATCGATACCGAAGACTGCACCGAGTGCGATGAGTGCATCATGATCAATTCGAACATCTTCGAGTACAACGCGGACAAGAAGGCGATCATCAAGAACCCGGACGGCGGCCCGTACCGGGATCTCGTCAAGGCGGCTGAGAAATGCACGGCCGAAGTCATCCACCCGGGTTTGCCTCGCGATCGCAGCGAGAAAGACATCGACAAGTGGATCAAACGTGGCGAGAAGTTCAACTAGGTGAGCTTGGGATGACGGCGAATTAATATGCTGGACCTGTTCCGGAAAGACACCTTCAGGCACGGGGTGCACCCGCCCGAGATGAAGGACGACACGGCTGAACTGGCGATTCGCCAGTTCCCGTTCGCGCCCGTACTGATCGTGCCGCTCAGCCAGCATCTTGGAGCGCCGGCCAAGCCCGTTGTACGCGAGGGTCAGGAGGTAGTTCGCGGGCAAACGATAGCCGAGCCGGACGGCTTCATGTCCGTGGCCATGCACGCGCCGGCCTCAGGGATTGTACGGCGCATCATGCTTGCACCCGGGATCATGGGGACCAAGGTCGAGAGCATTTACATCGAGCCCTATCCGGCCTCGACGCAGGAAATCGACGACGGTGAGCCCTGCGGTCTCGACGCATCGCCTGACGAGATCATCACGGCGATCCAGAATGCCGGCATTGTGGGTCTCGGTGGCGCGGCGTTTCCAACCCACGTCAAGCTGAAACCGCCGGAAGGCAAGAAACTCGACACGTTATTTATCAACGGCGTGGAGTGCGAGCCGTATCTGACCACCGATTACCGGGTGATGCTCGAGCAGACCGAGGATGTGTTCACGGGGATCCGCTACCTGCTGCGGGCCACGGGGACCAAGGAAGTCGTCATCGCAATCGAGGCGAACAAGCTGGATGCTGCAGAACGCTTCAGGACGATGTGCCCCGACGATCTGCCCGTGAGCGTGCGGGTGTCGCCGGTCAAGTACCCGCAAGGCGCCGAGAAGATGATCTTCAGCGCGCTGATGGGCCGTGAAGTGCCGTCCGGCGGCCTGCCGGCAGACATCGGGGCGATTTGCTGCAATGTTGCTACGACCGCCGAGATCGGGCGCCTCCTGCCACGCGGCCGCGGGATCCAGGAGCGTGTGATTACGATCGGAGGCCCCGGCGTCCGCAAGAAAGGAAACTACCGCATCCCGATCGGCACGCCCGTGCGATACGCGCTGGAACAGTGCGATCCAGTCGACGATATCTCGCGCGTGTTCATGGGCGGTCCGATGATGGGACCGACCGTGTCCAATCTCGACATTCCGATCACCAAGGGGACCTCGGGCATCACGGCATTCACGACGGGCGAAACCGGCGGATCGACGGGCAAGAAAAAGGTGTACCCCTGCATTGGCTGTGCGCGTTGCGTGGAAGCCTGTCCGATGTTCCTGAACCCGTCGCAGCTCGGCATTCTTGCCAGGAACGAAGAGTACGAGCAGATGGCCGAGTCCTGGCACCTGATGGATTGCTTTGAGTGCGGCGCCTGCACCTACGTGTGCCCTTCACATATCCCGCTGGTCCAGTATTTCCGCATGTCCAAGAAAATGGTCCGCAAGTTGAGTGCCGCCTGATGGCAAAGCTGAGTAAACATCTCGAAATCGGTTCGTCGCCGCACGTCACGGACGGTGCCAGTACTGACGTCATCATGCGCAATGTGTTCTTCGCGCTGCTGCCTGTGACCGTGTTCGCGGTCTACGCTTTCGGCACCGGCGCCGCACTGGTAATTATCGTGGCGACGGCAAGCTGCGTATTAACGGAGCACTGGCTGTGCCGCTGGACGGGCAATCCGTCGACCGTAGGAGACTGGTCCATCGCGATTACCGGCCTGCTTTACGGCCTGACGCTGCCCCCGGACCTGCCACTTTGGATGGTGTTCATCGGTGGTGTGTTCGGCGTGGGCATCGGCAAATACCTGTTCGGTGGGCTGGGTATGAATGCCTTCAACCCGGCATTGGTCGGCCGCGCATTCCTGCAAGCGGCATTCCCGCAAGCCATGACACACTGGCAGGTGCCGTTCGCCGAGGGTCGCTTCGAGAGCATTCCCTCGTCGGTTATGGCGATGCCGTTCTGGGAGCCAACCTACGACGCCGTCACCACCGCGACGCCTCTTGCGCTGATGAAATTCGAATCCGAGTTCGCCGGAGGACGCGAGCTGGCGGCCGGCCTGACCTCGGGCTCGGTCGGTGAGACCTGTGGCGCACTGATCCTGCTTGGCGGTCTCTATCTCGTCGCGCGCAACATGATGAACTGGCGCATACCGGCATCCATATTCGCGACCGTTGCCGTGATTAGCTGGGTCTACCAGCTTTACGACCCGACGACCTATCCGGGGCCCGTATTCATGCTGTTCTCGGGTGGCCTGATGCTCGGCGCCGTCTTTATGGCCACGGACATGGTGGCTTCGCCGATAACGAATCTCGGTTGCTGGCTGTATGGGGCTTTGATCGGGGTGCTCGTCGTTGTCATTCGATTCTGGGGCGGCATGCCCGAGGGCGTGATGTACGCGATCCTGTTGGCGAACGCGGTGTCGCCTCACATTGACAACCTGATCCAGCCGAGGGTGTTCGGCACCGGCAGGGGGGCAGCATGAACACGCCTGCTCCTCCCCAACAGAAACCGACGACCGTGTGGCAGATGTATCGCTCGATTGTTGGAATCGGCGCCTTTTGCGCCTTGCTGATCGTGTCGGTTTACCAGGGGACGTCCGCGCGTATTGCGGACAACCGGGCGCGGTTCCTGAGTAGTGCAATCGAGGAAGTACTACCGGCCGTGCGATCAACGGTCGAAGTCAGCCTGGATGAGAGTGGTTCGTTGGTTGCGGCGGCTGAGGCCGCGGACCTGCCCGCCTACCTGGGCTATGACGAGAACGGCGACCTGGTGGGGGCTGTGATTACCGCGCGAGGCATGGGCTACGCCGACAACATTACTGTCCTGTATTCCTATTCTTTCGAGCTGCAGGCCATCGTCGGCCACAAAGTGCTCGAGAGTAAGGAAACGCCGGGCCTCGGTGACAAGGTCGAGCTGGAACCGCACTTCCTGGCGAATTTCGAGGCGCTCGATGCACGTCTCAATGAGGACGGTACGGCACTGGCGAATGCGATCGTGACAGTAAAGGAGGGCGAAAAGACCGAAGCCTGGCAGCTCGATGGCATTACCGGGGCCACAATAACCTCGGATGCCATTGGCTCAATCCTGAATCAGGCTTCGAGTTACTGGTTGCCCGCGCTCGAACGTGATGCACGCGATTTTCAACCGCCACAGTCGATTGAGGAGTAAGCAGTGGCGAAGAAGCAAGTCAACCCGACAGACGAATTCATCAAAGGGCTGTGGCGCGATAACCCGGTGTTTATCCAGATGCTCGGTCTGTGCCCGGCGCTGGCCGTCTCGAATACAGCGATCAATGCGCTCGCCATGGGCGCTGCAACGACGTTCGTGCTGGTCATGGCTGGCCTGTCCGTGTCGTTGCTGAAGAATTTCATACCTCGCGAGGCGCGTATCGTCAGCTACATCTGCATCATCGCGACCTTCGTTACCTGCGTCGACTACGCAATTATGGCGATCAGCATTGAGCTGCACCGCGCACTCGGCGCCTTTATCGCCCTGATCGTCGTTAACTGCCTGATCCTGGGCCGTTCCGAAGCCTTTGCGTCCAAGAACAAGCCGCACATCGCAGTCATGGATGGTCTGGGCATGGGCGTGGGCTTCACCGTCGCGCTGTTGTTCATCGGCGTCGTGCGAGAAGTGCTCGGCAGTGGCACGCTGTTTGGCGTGGATCTCTTCGCTGACGGTTTCCAGACCTGGACGGTGATGGTGCTGCCCAGCGGCGGTTTCTTCGCGATGGCGATATGGCTCCTGGTCGTGAACTGGATTCGCCAGCGCCAGGAGAAAGCCGACAAGCAGACCAGTGAGCAGACCGGGGAGGCGGCATCATGAACGAGCCTGGTTACTGGTCTATCTTCCTCAACGCGGCGCTGGTTAACAACTTCGTCCTCGCGTACTTCCTGGGTATCTGTCCGTTCTTCGGCGTGTCGGCGAAACTCGAAACGGCGGTTCGGATGAGCGGAGCCGTGACGTTTGTCATGTTGGTCGCCTCGACGTGCGCGTTCGGTATCAACCTGATCCTTGAAGCGATCAACGCGCCTTACCTGAGGATCATCTCCTACATCCTCGTTATCTCCTCTGCGGTTCAGCTTGTCGAGATGCTGCTGCGCAAGCTGAGTCCACCGACGTTCAAGGCGCTGGGTATTTTCCTGCCGTTGATCACGACGAACTGCGCGATCTTCGGTCTCGCGCTCTTCCAGACGAACAAAGGTTATGGATTCACGCAGGCTATCGTATATGCGCTGGGCGCAGCCGCCGGTTTTGCATTGGCGCTGGTATTGATGGCCGGCGTACGTGAAAAGCTCGACCTCGCCGACGTGCCCAGCATCTTTAAAGGAACCGCGGCCGCCCTGGTCGTCGCCGGTATATTATCTATGGGCTTTATGGGCTTTGCGGGGTTGGGTAGATGAATCTCCTGATCAGCGTAATTGTCGCAACCGTTGTGATCTCGGCAATGATCGCGATACGAATGATCTCGTTTGAAAGTGCGTTGAAAGCGCGGTTCAAGCACGACCGAGCCGACGATTGCGATTCAGCAGACTGCTTTGGCGGCTGCAGCTCTTTTGCACCAAAAGCCAAATCCGGACCCACCCCTGACAGCGAAAGAAGGAGTGCCCCTCATGCGTCTTGAAGACTATCCAACAGAACCTCGCTACGATGCGACCGTCTTAAGCACAGAACTCATCACGGGCGAGGGCGCAGATGCCGAAGTCCGGGAACTGGTCCTCGAAGTGGACAGAGACGAATTCAACTTCGAGATAGGGCAAAGCATTGGCGTGCTGGTCGAAGGCCCGCAGGAGTTTGGCGGCAACTTGCGTCAGCGGCTGTACACGGTTGCAGACACGCCGAGCGCCAAGGGTGACGCCAAGCCGCAAATCAGGCTGGTCGTCCGACGCTGCGACTACATCGACGACTATAGCGGTGAGCAATATCCCGGCGTGAATTCGAACTACATCTGCGACCGCAAACCCGGCGATACGCTGTCAATTACGGGTCCTTTCGGTCTGCCGTTCAAAGTGCCCCAAGACAAGAAAGCGAATCTTCTGCTAATCGGCCTTGGTACCGGTATCGCGCCGTTCCGTGCCTTTGTGAAGCACATCTACCAGGACGTCGGAGACTGGGAGGGCAAGGTGCGGCTGCTGCATGGCGCGCGCTCCGGCCTCGAGCTGATTTACATGAATGACAAGCGTGATGACTTCGCGCGCTACTACGACGAAGAAACCTTTGAAGCGTTCCAGGCGTTGAGCCCGCGGCCAAACTGGGCTGATCCGATTGCCTGGGATTATGCGATCGAAGAGCGCAGCGAAGAAATTCTCGGCATGCTCGACGACGAGCACACGTATGTGTACGTCGCCGGCCTCGTCAAGATTCGCGATGCACTCGACAAGGTATTTGCTAACATGCTCGGGTCTGCCGATTCATGGACGAAGAAGAAAGCCGAGCTCAAGGAAGCCGGCAGGTGGGTCGAACTCCTGTATTGATCTGGGACAAGGGATTCATGAAGAATTACGTCCGAGCCAGCCTGCTCGTCATGGCGCTGCTGACTGCGCCGCTCGCTCTCGCCGAGGACGAAGAGATCCTGACGGCCATGCTGCATGACTTCCTGGCAAATTCCTCGACGGCCGAGGCCCACGAGAAATTCTGGGCCGACGATCTCGTCTACAGCTCGTCGGCGGGTGCAAGATTTGGCAAAGCGGACATCTTGCAGGGCTTTGCGGGCAGCGATGATGAGCCGGCCAGCGAACCGCCGGCCGTGGTCTATTCCGGCGAGGAAGTCGACGTGCGTCTTTACGACGATATGGCTGTCGTCGCTTTCAAGCTTGTCGGCACACCGTCAGACGGTTCCAAGGTACTCTACTATTACAACACGGGCACTTTCGTGAAGCGCGACGGAGCCTGGCAAGTTGTCGCCTGGCAGGCAACCAAGATCCCGCCCGACGAGTAGGCATGGGAAGAGGCGGGCGCGACGTCGAAATAACGGCCGTTGGCGACGATCGCGTCTTCACGCAGGCTAAGCCGCTCGATCCCCCACTCGCGACGTACACTGTGTCAGCACGTGGCAAGGCGCCAAACGTTCCGGTGTTCCGTTTTCTGCGGAATCAATACGGCAATGTGCCGTTGCGCGAAATCGACAGTTTGTTCGGCTTCGTTGAGCCGAGCACCCTGTACGGCGGCCGCGCGTTCGCGCGGCGGGAGCTATCGGATCGCGACGTCATGCAGCTGAACAACGCCGGCATCGGCATTCGACTGCCGATGTCGAATCATTATGTCGACGAACGCGAGTACGAAGAGAATATGCCGCTCTTCGACAAGTATCATCGCGAGGGCAACTCGGTCATCTGCACCAACGACGATCTTGCACGCTGGATTCGCAGGGATTTCCCGGATTTTCGGCTCGATGCGAGCGTCATAAAGAACATCAAGACCAACGAGAGGATCGACGAGGCGATGGGGCTCTATGACTCGGTTGTGCTGCCGATGAGCATGAACGAGGACCTCGACTTTCTCGAACAGATTCGGGATAAGGACAAGATCACACTGTTTGCGAATGCTGGCTGTGCGCTGACCTGCCCGTCGAAGATCTGCTACGTGTCGATCTCAGAAGCCAACAAGGGCGGCGGTGCAGAGTTCCGTTGTTCCCAGGAGCTGAAAGAGCGGGAAATGCACGGCATGGTCGACTTTCCGCTCGAGCCGTACATCGAACTCGGCTTTCACCGCTTCAAACTGCTGCGCGCTCGCCCTGGTGCGGTTACCGGGTTCTAGCTTAGCCAGTCAAAGTGCGCCGTGAAGTGCCGCAGGAACTGGGGCGCACGTACGATCTTCATACCCCGAATCTCATCGCGGCGATCCCACACCTGGCCAATGGCCTCCAGCACGTAGTCCATGTGACTCTGCGTGTAGACGCGGCGCGGAATCGCAAGACGCAGCAGGTCGAGACGTGCAGGGTCCTCCTCACCCGTGTGCGGATCGAGTCCGAACATCACGGTGCCGATCTCGACCGCACGCACGCCCGCTTCGATATAGAGTTCGACAGACAATGCCTGACCCGGGTACTGCAGCGGCTCGATGTGCGGCAGGAAACGGCGGGCGTCGAGGTAAACGGCGTGCCCACCGGCTGGCGCCATAACCGGTATCCCCGCATCCACAAGACGCTCGACCACGTAGCGGGTCGACAACAGCCGGTAGTCGAGATAGTGCTCATCCAGGGTCTCACGCAGGCCCACCGCGATGGCTTCGAGATCGCGACCGGCGAGGCCGCCGTAGGTCGGGAAGCCCTCGGTCATGATCAGGATATTGCGTTCGCGACTCGCCAGTTCGGCATCGTTTGTGCAGAGAAACCCGCCGATATTGCCGAATGAGTCCTTCTTCGCGGACATCGTGCAGCCGTCGGCGTAGCTGAACATCTCGCGTGCGATTTCGATCTCGGCCACGTCTGCGTAACCGTCCTCGCGACGTTTGATGAAGTGTGCGTTCTCGGCGAAGCGGCAGGCATCGATATAGAAGGGTATGCCGGCAGCTCTTGCGATTCGGCTGATCTCCCGGATGTTCGCCATCGAGACAGGCTGGCCACCGCCGGAGTTATTCGTGATCGTCACCATGATTACCGGGATCTTCTCCGGGCCGTGCTCGGCAACGAGCTTCTCGAGGGCCTCGGTATCCATGTTGCCCTTGAACGGGTAGCGCGAGTCGAGGTCGTTGGCTTCGACGCAGGGCAGGTCGACCGGATTGCCTCCGACAAACTCAATATTGCCGCGCGTCGTATCGAAGTGCGTGTTGTTGGGCACGATCGAGCCTTCCCTGACCATGCAACCGAACAGGATGTGCTCCGCTGCACGCCCCTGGTGTGTCGGTATCACCTGCTCGAAGCCGAAGATGTCCTTCACCGTGTCGCGGAAGCGATACCAGCTACGTGCACCGGCATACGACTCATCGCCACGCATCAGTGCCGCCCATGCTTCCGATGACATCGCACTGGTGCCTGAATCGGTCAGCAGATCGATGATGACGTCTTCAGCGCGTAACAGGAACGGGTTGTAGTGTGCGTCACGGATCAGCGTTTCGCGCTGCTCGCGCGTGGTGAGCTTGATGGGCTCAACCATCTTGATGCGAAAGGGTTCGATGATGGTTTTCATGGCACCACTTTAGTTGCACTCGAAACCTTATGACATAAGGGAAATTACTGCGGCATTGCTCAACGGACGACGCAATTCCAGTGCGCCCCGATCGAGACTTGGTCTAGTTCCTGCGCCCGGAAAAGGAGACTCGTGTCACGCCACAAGCTAAAGAACACGCGGGTTTGGCCGATTAAAACGTCGTGAGCTATTGATTCCAGTGAGTTGCTTTGGTGAGTTTGCGACGCCTGTCACAATTTGGGGCTATATGCCTGCTGTTGCTGTGTGTGAACACGGCAACAGCCGCAAGCGGTTCTGCCGAGCTTCCGTATCGCTTCTACACTGTCGTCGATGGACTCACCCAGTCCCGGGTTCTCGATATCGACCAGGACCACGCTGGCTACCTCTGGTTCACCACCGCGCGCGGCCTAAACCGCTTTGATGGCGACGATTTCGACCACTACACGATCGCCGACGGTCTCCCCAATAACTCACTTTCCGCGCTTCATGTCAGCCACACTAACTCGGTCTGGGTCGGCGATGCCAAAGGCAGCGTTACCGCCATTCGCGGCGCGCAGGTCGTGCACACGATCGCACCGCTCGAGGGCGCCGACTCGCCGGTTCTCGATATCGAAATCGTTGGCGACCGTCGCTTCATCGTCGTCGAGGAATTCGGCATCGTCGAAATTTCCGATGGCGGTCAGGTGTTTTCTTCGGCACACGTTGCTGGCGATGCCGGTACCGGTATCCGCGATATCGATGTAGTCGACGACGAACTCTGGGTCGAAGCCACGACCGGGCTGTATCGGCTGGTCGTCGGAAACGATGTCTCGCTGGAACTCGTTGATGCGTCGATTCGTTCTGCTCACGTTGATCGCGGCGGTTCGCTCTGGGTCGCCAACGAGGACGGCCTGGTCGGCGTCTGGGAAGATGGCGCTATTTCCGCGAGGGCACACATAGAGTCGGATACGGATATCGTCAGCATCGTCACAGACGCGCAGGGAGTCGTCTGGGTCGCCACATTTAACGATCTTTTCAGCTTCGATGGCGATGCTGCGCGGGATCGCTTCGTAGGGACGACTGTGCGGCGCTACGCGGGCATTGACGAAATAAGCTCGCTGTTCGTCGACAACGAGAACTCGCTGTGGATCTCAAGCTCCACCAGCCTGGTTCGCTTTCTCGGCGACCGCTTCAGGCACTATCGACTGCGCGCTGACACCGACCAGGAGACAGTGTGGACAATTAGCGAGGACCTGCAAGGACGCATGTGGTTCGGTACGCAGTCCAAACTACTTGTTCGCGAGGCCGATGAGACGCTGACTGTTGTTGGCCCGGAGTCAGGAATACCGAACGGCATCTATCGTGCCGTCGTTGCCGATGGCGCGGGTACGATGTGGGTGGGCATGACGGCCGAGGGTCTGTTTCGAGTTGACCCGCAGACAATGCAGGCGGCGCACATTGCCGCCACGGGCAAGGCCAACATTCTCGATATCGAGATCGCAAGTGACGGCGCGCTCTGGTACTCGACGATCGATGATGGTGTGTGGCGTTACGATCCTGTCTCAGAGTCGCTGGAGAACTTCGCGGCGCCGCAACAGACTTCTGCTTACTCTATCGACAGCTGGGAAGATGGCAGCGTTTGGTACGTTGCGGATGAGGTCGGTCTGGTCCGCTTGTTGCCCGACGCACAGGGCGGCTATGAGCTAACCGTCGTGCCGGTGGATGGTGGCGTGGAAAATCGCCTGTTCAATCATATTCGGCTGACGGCTCCCAATCAGGCCTGGTTCGCCACCGAAGAAGGTGGGCTATTCCATTTCACGCACGGCCAGTTCGTCAATTTTGGCGAGAATATGCCGTTGGCCGATCAAACCGTCTATCTCGTCGAGCCGCTCGCGAACGGCACCGTAGTCGTAGGCGGTGAGCAGGGCCTGTACCAGTTCCAGCCTGGCGTCGACCGAATCGTCCACTACAACCAGCAAGTCGGCTTCATCGGTCTTGAGACCAACGTGCATGCGACCTTTATCGACTCCAGCGGATTTCTCTGGATCGGCACAGTAGATGGCGCAACTCGTATGGATACAAACCTTGCGATGCCGTCGCCGGCTGAGCCCAGGCCGACAATCGTGCGGGTGGAGACCGAGCTGGACGGCCGCCAGATTCGCGATTTTGAGGAGCTGTCGCCAAAAGACTTTGGTGCGCACATCGAGTACGCGGCGGTCTCGCTGCTCAATCCCAAAGGGATGCAGTACAGCTACAAGCTCGTTGGTGAAGATACTGCATGGGGTTCACCAACAACCCATCGGTCGGTCAGCTATCCGCGTGTGCCGCCAGGACAGTACGAATTCCAGGTACGAGCTCGCTACCCGGGCGGAGCCTGGAGCACCGACGTTGCGAGTTACAACTTCACGGTCTCGCCGTTCTTTTGGCAGCAACCCTGGTTCATCTTCCTTGCGGTCGTGGCGGGTCTTCTTTCCCTGCGGGCGATCATGCTGTATCGGACCCGCAATATTGAATGGATGAACGATCGCTTGCGGGCGCAGGTCGAGGAGAGAACACGCTCAATCGAGGAGGCACGGCGCAGCCTGCAGGAAAGCAACGACCGTCTCTCCGAAGAGATGCATGCGCGCACTGAGCTCGAGACGCGCTTCAGGAGCGCGTTCCAGAATGCGCCGATCGGTATGGGTTTGCTTGACAGCGACGGCGTGCTGTTCGATGCAAACCCGGCACTTGAGGACATGTTCTGGCCGGCACTGCTGGATCGACGTTTCTCCGACACCATCGACGAAGACGACTGTGACCGATTCGTCGAGTCCTACCGGCAGCTGACACGCTCTCAAAAAGACGCGCTGCACGAGAAGTACGTTGTGTACGGTGCTGGTGGCGAGGAGCTGCATATCGTCGTCAACTGCTCACCAGTCCGGTCGGACAGTGGCGAATTCCTGTACAGCGTACTGCAGGTACAGGATGAGACCGAGGCAATGCAGCTGACGGTCAAGCTCGAGTACCAGGCAAGTTACGACGAACTCACGGGGCTTCTTAATCGCCGCGCATTCGAGGCAGAGCTGGAGCGCGCCTGGGAAAACGGTCACCGTGGCAAAGGCCCGAGCTTCCTGATGTTCATGGACCTTGATCAGTTCAAGGTCGTCAACGACACGTCCGGGCATACTGCCGGAGACCAGCTGCTGCGCAAGGTCAGCGAAATCCTGCAGAACAGCGTGCGCGCCAACGATATTGTCGGGCGGCTCGGTGGTGATGAATTCGCGGTCATTCTCTGGGAGTGCCCGACGAAGTTTGCCAAGCGTATCGCAGAGAACCTGCGAGCCGATATTGAGAATCTTCGCTTTCACTGGGATACAGAAACCTATCGCATCGGCGTCAGTATCGGCGGTGTGCCCATCGATCCCGGCATCGGCGATATCAACGAGCTGCAGCAGCTGGCCGATGCTGCCTGCTATGCGGCGAAGGAAGCGGGCCGCAATCGTGTGCACATGGTCGACGGCGACAAGGACTCCGCGCGTGCCCACCGCGGGCAGGTACGCTGGGTGCAGCGTATTCGTGATGCGATGGACAACAACCGGTTTGCGATCTACGCGCAACCGATCAAGCCGATCGTCCCGCAGCCAGATGCGCCGGAGCAACTTGAAATTCTGCTGCGCCTGCGGGATCCCGAGAACCGCAAACTGATACCACCGGGGGCATTCTTGCCTGCTGTGGAGCGCTACGGCCTCAGCGTCGAGCTCGATAAATGGGTGATGCAGAGCCTCATGGACACGTTGTACATCCACCAGGCGTTCCAGGCTGAGAAACGCCAGTACTGGGTCAACCTGTCTGGCAGCAGCGTTGGTGACAAGCGCTTCGCAGAGTTCCTGAAGGATCTCATGGCACGTTCGCCATTGCCGCCGGGCACGATCAATTTCGAGATCACCGAAACCGCTGTGATTCGCAATGTAGCTGAGTCAGGTGAGTTGATGACTGCACTGCGCGAAATGGGCTGTCGATTTGCACTCGACGATTTTGGCAGTGGTCTCTCATCGTTTGGCTATCTCAAGAAGCTGCCCGTCGACTTTCTGAAGATTGACGGCATGTTCATACGCGACCTCCTGAATGACGAGACCGATCGCATCTTCGTCAAGTCAATTATCGACATCGCGCAGACACTCGGCATCAAGACGATCGCCGAATTCGTAGAAAACTCCGAGACGCTGGATGCCGTCACCGAACTTGGTGCCGAGTATGCCCAGGGTTTCGCTATTGGCCGAGCCTTTGTACTCGCGCCTCGATTTACCCGTGGCGGCGTCGCAAACGTTGCTTCGGCCCTGATTAACGATCAAGCGGTTTGAGGGAATGATATGACTGCTGCAACGGATATCACCGAAACCACGGCGAAGTTTGCCGAATCGATTGCCTCGCTACCGCCCTTGCCGGCGACAGCGCAACGCATCCTGACGTGCTTCGGTGACGAGTTCATCGACGCAGAGAAGGTAGCGGCGGTCGTCGAGGGCGACCCTGGGATCTGCGCCAAATTGCTTGGCCTGTCGAATTCGGCTTATTTCGGTCTGGTGGAACCCGTCAACGATATTCGCGAAGCGATTTCTCGCGTTCTTGGCGTTGACACGGTTCGCTCACTGGTACTCGCAATGGCGATCCAGAAGTCGTTCAACAGCAAAGACTGTCCGGAATTCGATGTCGAGCGCTTCTGGATGCAATCCCTGCTGGCAGCGGAGTGTTGCAAGAAGATCGCGCTTGCCGATGAGAAGGCCGAAGACGCCGACCGTGACTTCGCGTATTCGGCCGGTCTCTGCCACAACCTCGGCCTGATGGCCCTGGCACATGTTGAGCCGCAGCGCACAAACAAAGTGCTGACGGCAAATCGACTGCAAGGTAAGCAGGACACGCTCGCGGAAATGTTCGATGCCGAGTTCGACACTAACCACCGCATCATGACCGTCGAGCTCGGGCGTACCTGGTCTCTGCCGGCCACGATGATTGCCGCGTATCAGTGTCGGGCATTCCCGAAAGCGCACTGCGATGTGCGACTCGGACCGATAGTCGCGGCGGGCATCACCGCCGTTGAAAACGCCGAGATCGATGAGATGCACTGGACCAGCCTCGAGCCGCATGCGACGGAGCTTGGTCTGCCGGCTGAAGAGATACAGGAATTTGCTTTGCTGAGCGATCGCCAGAAAGAAAGGGTGCAATCACTCGCCAGCAACATGACACGTTAAGAGCTTTTCACCGTGGTTATCAGGCGCTGAGCCGGATCGTCACAACCGGGTCGCTTGGAGGGCACCCCGATGGCTACCGTAATACCCCCGATATTGCGTTTACTCAGGCAGCACCTGCCTGTCGCAATCGCGCTGATCCTGTTTGCCGCGACACCAGCGGCGTACGGCGACGATATGGCCGCGAGCGACGATCTGGCGGACTTCAGCCTTGAAGAGTTGCTGAGTACCGAGATCACGACATTGTCCAGAAAGGCCGAGAGCCTGGTCAGTGCGCCCGCCGCCGTGCACGTTATCTCGCAGTCTGACATCCGGCGTTCCGGCGCCCGGTCGATTCCGGAGCTGCTGCGTCTTGTTCCGGGAATGCAGGTCGCGCAGCTTGATGGCAACAAGTGGGCCGTGACCTCACGAGGAAATAACGGTCGATTCGCGCCCAGGCTGCTTGTCCTGATGGACGGTCGCACGCTCTACAACCCGATGCTGACTGGTGTGCAGTGGGACGTCCAGGACACCGATATCTCCGCGATCGAGCGCATTGAGGTGATTCGTGGGCCCGGCTCCACGATGTGGGGATCCAACGCGGTGAACGGTGTCGTCAATATCATTACCAAGCACGCGGCCGACACACAGGGTGGCAATCTCGGCATTGCCGGCGGCATGCAGGGTTACGAAACCACGGTCCGCTACGGCACTGTGAACGGCGATTCCTCCATTCGCCTGTTTGCCAGGTACTTCGATCGTGACGGAAACACGAGCGAACTCGGTTTTGATACTGATGACTACTCGGAAATGGCGCGCTTCGGGGGCCGCTATGACTGGGACGGTAGCGAAGACTCCGCGTTCACGATGACATTCGAGCTGTACGATGGCGAGTCGGGCGAATACCGGCTTTCCCGCACCTTGACGCCGCCGTATCAGTCGGCCGTCGATACGTTTACCCCTGTGAGCGGTGCGTTTGCGATGGCGCACTGGTCAAGAGACCTCGGCGATGACAGCGCGTTTGAGATCCGCGCGTATTTCGACACGCATGAGCGTGACACCTATACGTATACCGAAGCTATCGAGACGTTCGATGTCGATATCCAGCACAGTTTTCCAATTGGCAAAATCCACAATTTCATGTGGGGGCTGAACTATCGGTCAAGCACTGACGAGACCACGAGCACTTTTGAAATCTCGATTCTTCCCGCGAACGAAAATCTGTATCGATACAGTGCGTTTGTGCAGGACGAGATCAGCCTGTTCGACGGGCGCGCGCGCCTGACGATCGGCAGTAAGTTCGAACACAACGAATTCAGTGATGACGATCTCGAAATCGAGCCCAGCGTACGGCTTTCGTTCAACATCTCGGACAATCAGGCAGTCTGGGCATCGGTCGCCGAGGCTGTGCGGGTGCCTTCCCGTGGCGAGCGCGGTGGTAGCGTATTGAGCGCCGTCATACCGCCTGGTGCCGATCCGTTGTTCCCGGTGCCCCTGCCAACCGCTGTTTACCTGACCGGCTCTCCGACAATGACGCCGGAGGACTTCACGTCCTACGAAGCCGGCTATCGCATGCGCACGCAGGATCTGCACCTGGACGTAGCGCTTTTCTATGTCACGAACAGGAATCTGCGCGATATCGGGTCAGGCGCGCCGAGTTGTGAACCAGGCGGCGGCAACCCGATCCTGGATCCCACGTGTCTGTTCACGTCGACCTATGTCCAGGCCCCTCTGGTCCTGAATAACGATGGCGAGCAGGACACGATGGGCGTCGAGCTATTCGTATCCAGGCAAATGTCAGAGCGCTGGCGATTGCAGGGCGACTATACGTATTTCCGCTATGCGGACGTCAATTACAACCTGACCGATGCGCTGGAATTCCCCGAGGACAGCCCGGATCACCAGGTGTCGTTGCGGTCATCGACCGATATCAACGAGAACTTCGAGCTGGACGTCATGTTCCGCTGGGTCGATGAACTCGAATCCCAGGGTGTTGACGCGTATTCCGCTGTCGATGTCAGGGCTGCATGGACACCGATGCCGGGTCTGAGTATCGCGGCGGTTGGGCGAAATCTTTTCGCTGACGATCACCTGGAATTCACATCGGAGCTGGCGGACCTTCTGCCGGTACTGATCGAACCTGAAGCCTTCGTCGAAGTGCGTTGGGGGTTCTAGAGAAGCGTCGAAGAGACTGCTGATTCCTATCCGATATGCTGCTCAAGTCATTCACAACTCGACTTAGCTACGCGATTCTCGCGGCGTTGCTGCTGACGAGCTCACACGCACGTGCCGACCATTCGGCGGCGGAAGTGAACGTCATGGCGGCAATCGTTCACAAGATCGTGAAGTTTGTGAACTGGCCGGAGCAGCGTTTCGCGGCGCCCGATGACAGGCTTCGGTTCTGCGTTGTGGGCGACGATGGAATCCGGGAGGCGTTCGAGGTACTCAGTGAGCGTCGTATCCACGGTCGACAACTCAGCGTCAGGACTGTGACAGAGCCGGAGGAGGTCGCGATGACCTGTGACGTGCTTTACCTGGCTGGCGACGAGCACCATTCGGACGAGGTTTGGCTCGACGCAGTCGCGGGGCACCCGGTACTTACATTTGCCGAGGCAGGACATTTCGGCGGTGACGGGAGCATCGTCAGCATGACGGTGCGCCGCGACAAAGTCCGTTTTTCAATCAATCTCGATGCCAACAAGGGCTCGCAGCTGCGAATCAGCGCGCAGTTGCTGCAGTTGGCGGCGCAGGTTGCTACACCGGGGCACGGTGCATGATTTCCCGGTACTTCATGGACCTGTCAATCACCAGGAAGCTGGTGGCAATCATTAATATCGCGACGATTATCGCGGTATTGTTTGCCTCGATCCTGTTTGGCGCGTCGGAGGCGTTCAACTATCGTCGGAATACGGTTGAGCAGATTGCGACGCTCGCGGACGTGATCGGCACGAACAGTACGGCCGCGATCACATTTGAGGATCCTGCGCTTGCCGACCAGGTGCTGGCATCGCTCAAAGCAGACGACGCGATCACGCAGGCGCATATCTACGATTCCTCGGGCGCGCTTTTTTCGGCCTACCACCGCGGGAGCGACGTGGGCTTGCGCAACCACGAAATCACGCCGGCTGTTGATAAGCTCGTTGCTGCCGTGATCGCGTCGGGCATTCCAGTCGAGAAGTTTGACGGACTGTCTCATCTGGATGCTGTCAGACCTATTTTTTTCGATACCGAGCTGATTGGCTATTTGCACCTCCGCGCGTCACTCGGCGAGTTTGTTGCAACGCTCGAGCGTATCGCGCTGGTTGCCGCCGGTGTCCTGATGCTCGGCGCGCTCGTCGCGTATTTCCTGTCCTTCCGACTGCAGTCGGCCGTCTCGAGGCCAATTCTCGAGCTTTCACAGCTCATGCAGACCGTATCGAGAGACCAGGATTACTCCATTCGCGCGGTGCCGGTGTCCAAGGACGAAATCGGCCAGCTGATGGGCGGATTCAATGACATGCTCATCCAGATCAATATGCGCGATGTCCAGCTCGAGGAGGCGAACGCGCAATTGAAAGTGTCAGTCGAAGAGACCTTGCAGGCGATGGAGGCGGCAAAGTCCGCGAGCCGAGCGAAAAGTGATTTCCTGGCGCGCATGAGTCATGAGATTCGTACTCCGATGAACGGCGTGCTGGGCATGACCGAGCTGCTCCTTGCCTCCGACCTTACGGGCAATGACAAGAAGTTCGCCGAGACGATTCAGCAGTCCGGCGAAACGCTGTTGGCCGTCATCAACGACATCCTCGATTTCTCCAAAGTCGAGTCGGGCAAGCTCGTCCTCGAGGAAGCAGACTACAACCTTGCTGAAATCGTGGAGGGCGTCATTGATCTCCTTTACACGCCCGCGCGCAAAAAGGGCATCAGCCTCGTTGGTTCGATTGACCCGCAAGCAATGCAGATCATCAACGGCGATGCCATGCGCGTTCGACAGGTGCTGATGAATCTCGTAGGAAATGCGATCAAATTCACGTCGGAGGGTGGAGTCGTCGTCGCTCTCGAGCAGATCGAAACTGTCGCGGGCGGCGACGAATTCCGTATTTCTGTCAGAGACACGGGCATCGGTGTTTCCAGAAGCGATGCGGCAGTGCTTTTTGAAAGCTTCGCGCAGGCCGATATCTCCACGACACGCAAGTACGGTGGAACCGGCCTGGGTCTCGCAATCGCGAAGCAGCTGGTCGAGCTCATGGGCGGCAAGATTGGTGTTGATAGCGAGCCTGGCAAGGGCTCCACTTTCTGGTTCACGCTGCCTGCGAATCCGGCAAGCTCCGACGCTGCAGGCGAATGGCAAGAACAACAGGCCTTCCCGGGCACGCGCGTGCTGTACGTGGATGCCAAGAAAGAGTACCGCGACATCGTCTCGGGTTACCTGAATGCATGGCAGATGGATACCCATACGGCGGACAGCCAGGACGCTGTAATGAGGACGCTCGTCGAAAACGATGAGCCCTTCGATCTGATGCTGGTCAACTTGCCGCCAGGGCCGACAGCGGAGCTAGTGGCAGCCGTTCGTTCCGACTCGACCTCGTCTCACCCCGCCATCATCGCTTTTGACGAAGCGCATGCGGATGAGGGCGGTTTTAGCAGCGGCCAGCGAAATGCAGACTTCTACGTCTCGAAACCGGTACGTATACAGAAACTGCACGAGTCAATTGACAGTGTGCTCCAGGGTGAGCACCAGGCCAAAAACGGCCGCGATCCGGCCCTGCAACCGATCGACCGCGACGTGATTTCATTCGGTCTCAAAGTACTTCTCGTTGAAGATATCCCGATCAACATGCAGGTCGCACGGCATATGCTCAAGGGACTTGGCTGCGAGGTGATCGAGGCTGTGAACGGTGAAGCCGCAATTGAGCAAATTCGCATCCATAGCCCGGATGCTGTGCTGATGGATTGCCAGATGCCTATCATGGATGGCTACACGGCAGCGCGCGAGCGCCGCAAATACGAAGCCGAGAACGACCTGCCACGTATACCGATTATCGCATTGACAGCCAACGCACTCGCGGAGGACCGGCAGAAGTGCATCGATGCGGGCATGGATGACTTTGTCAGCAAGCCCTTCCGGAAAGAGGATCTGATCGACGTGCTCGAGCGGCGTGGAAAAGCGCCCGAATCGGGCGCTGCAAACGATGACGTAGCAGAACCGAAACCACCTGCAGCGGATACGCGGCAAGATGCCGTGCCCGCGATTGACAAGAATGCACTGGATCAGATTGCAGAGCTGGATCCCGAGCAGAACGGTCAGCTGTTGAACAGCATTATCGACTCCTACATCGAGAACGCGGCTGAGCTAATGGAGACGTTGGCAGCCGCCATGGCGAATGACGATCTCGAAGTAGCAGTTCGCTCCGCGCACTCGCTCAAGTCAGCCGCTGCCAATGTTGGCGCGGTGCGATTCTCTGCACTGTGCAGCGATATGGAACGGCATGGCCGCGCTGGCAACATCTCTGCCATGGCCGCGAATGTCGACGTTGCGTCCGAAGCGCACGAATTAGCCGCCAGGGAATTGGCGAACTACAAGACGGAGATTGCAGCATGATCAATGCTGGTGACGAGCGCGAGACTATTGTCATCGCTGATGACGACCCAACGATTCGCGCCGTGATGCGAGCCGCGCTCGAGAAGGGCGGCTTTAGCGTCGTTGATGTTGACAACGGGGAGCTGGCGTGCGCCGCGTTTGCCAGGCATCAGCCGGCCATCGTCCTGCTCGACGTAGAGATGCCGGTCATGGACGGCTTCAAGGCCTGCGCCGAGATCAGGCGTTCTCCAGGTGGCGAGACGGTGCCTGTCGTAATGGTCACCGGTCGCGACGATATCGAGGCGGTTGACGAGGCCTACCGGGCCGGCGCGACGGATTTCATCGCGAAGCCGATTAACTGGCCGATCTTCGGACACCGCGTGCAGTACATTCTGCGCGCAAGCCACGACTATCAGCAGTTGCGGCGCACGGAGGCCAAGAACAACGTTCTGCTCGATGCAATGCCGGACTGCGTCGTCGTGATTGATGCCGATGACCATGTGACCGACTTAATTCCGGGCACGTTTGAAAACCCGCTGCCGCGGCATCCTGGGGGCATCTTCGCCGTTACCGACTGGTTCCCGGAGAAAATCGCCAAAGCGTGGTGCAAGGCGCGCAAGAGCGTTGCGAAAAATGGCAAGCCGGTGAGCATAGAGTTCGCCTTCGACGACTTGCAGGGTGGTCGAAGCTACTACGAGACGCGGTTCGCGCCGTACGTTGACCGGCATATTCTGGCGATGGTGTCTGAGATCACCGCGCGTAAACGCGCCGAGCAACGCATTCGCAGGCTGGCGTTTTATGACAACCTGACGGGCCTGCCGAATCGACAGGCGTTCCGCCACCAGGTCGATGGACTACTGGCGGAAGCGCGAAAGGACGACTCGCGCGTCGCAGTTGTGTACATCGATCTCGACAATTTCAAGCGCATTAACGATACGCTGGGCCACACGATTGGCGACGGTGTGATCAAGGCGATTGCCGAACGGTTGTCCAAGTCGATTCGCCGCAGGACCGAGGAACAGGATGAGGACGACATTCCGACCGGTGTCGCTCGGCTCGGCGGTGACGAATTTGCTTTCGCTATTCACGATTTCGACGACGACGGCGTACTGCGTTCTATCGCCGAGCGCATCGGTGACCAGCTCCGCAAGCCTGTGACGCATGACGGTCACGAGTTTGTCGTGACGCCCAGCGTTGGCATCTCGGTCTTTCCCGAGGACGGTGAGTGCGTCGAAGACTTGCTCAAGAACGCCGATGTTGCGATGTACCAGGCCAAGGACGCAGGCCGCGACAGCGTGAGGTTCTACTCGGGAACGATGAGTATCCGCTCATTGCACGGTCTCGCGCTCGAAAGAGATCTGCGCAAGGCCCTCGAAGACGATGCATTCGAGCTGCATTACCAGCCAAAGCTCGAGCTCGGGTCGGGACGACTGGTTGGTGCTGAGGCGCTCATCCGTTGGCAAAACGACGAGGGCGAATACATCCCGCCCGGCACGTTCATCCCGATGGCCGAGGAGTCCGGCCTGATCATTCCAATTGGCGACTGGGTGTTGCGCGAAGCCTGCCAACAAGCGAACCAGTGGCACCAGAAGTACAGTTTCGCGCCGCGCATCGCTGTCAATATTTCGAGCCAGCAGTTCTACCAGAGTGACCTGCAGCAAACGGTGATGAAGGCCCTGTTCGAAGCCGGTGCAAAACCGAGCCTCCTGCAACTCGAGCTCACGGAGAGCATTCTTATGCGCGATGTGGGCAAGACGATTGCGATGCTCGAGTACCTCAAAAATACGGGCATTACGCTCGCGATCGATGACTTCGGCACGGGCTATTCGTCGCTCAGTTATCTGAAACGATTCCCGATCGACGCACTCAAGATCGATCGTTCGTTCGTAATGGACCTCGAGGCCAGCAACGACAGCGCTACCATTTGCGCGGCGATTATCGCTATGGCGCGCGAGCTGAACCTCACCGTTATTGCCGAGGGCGTGGAGACGGTTTCGCAAGCTGAGTTCCTGCAGGCACAGGATTGTGACCAGATACAGGGCTACCTGTTCAGCAAGCCGGTGCCGGCGAGCGAATTCGAGCAGCGTTTCCTCGCGACGTCGGAAACGCACTTCGCCCTGGAGTCAGCAGGTAAGGGCTAGCCGACTAGTGCTACCATGTGTCGCTCATGGCGACCAGAAGGACATTTCTGCAGCTTGCGATGGCAGCATCTCTCGGTGCGGCTTTGCCGGCGCATGGGCAGGCCCGCAGGCTCGATAGGCGGCGAATCCCGGGCACGGATGAGTTTCTGTCGAGCGTATCACTAGGCAATTCCAATGCGTTTCGCCGGGGTGACTACGACACGGCTCGCGAAATTCTGGACATCTACCTTGGCCGCGGTGGTCGCTACGTCGACTGTGGCGGCGAAGGCGCATTGCTCGTCGCCAGCACGGCACGTTCCCTGGGGCGCGCCGACGATGTCTTCCTGGGAAGCTATTTCAACGGCGAGCAATCCGAAGCGTCGGAAGAGGCTGCGCGTCAGCTTCGTGCAACCGTCGGTAAGGCATCCCTGGACCTTATGCACACGTATCCGGAGGACGGCGTGCCGAACTGGGATACGTTTCGACAGTGGAAAGAAGCAGGTCTGACCCGGTACATCGGCATTGCGAGGCACAATGTGCGGTTCTACGACATGATGATGCAGCTCATGCAGTCGGGGACCGTGGACTTCGTCCAGGTCAACCTCTCACCGCTTGAGACAGATGCCGAAAAGCGTATCCTGCCGATGGCGCAGGATCTGGGCATCGCCGTAACGATCAACAGGCCGTTCGTTAACGGTCGGTACTTTGGC
Source organism: Woeseiaceae bacterium (assembly GCA_030065985.1). Classification (GTDB taxonomy): domain Bacteria; phylum Pseudomonadota; class Gammaproteobacteria; order Steroidobacterales; family Woeseiaceae; genus UBA1847. The sequence goes on from JASJCM010000046.1 coordinate 25,403, forward strand.
GTCGTGAAGGGACAACCGCTTCCTGCGTGGGCTGTCGATTTCGATTGCACGTCGTGGGCGCAGTTTTCAATCAAGTACGTGTTGTCGCATCCGGCGGTGACATCCGTTCTTACGGAAACGGCTAATCCGAAACATCTTCGTGACAACCTGGGCGGCGGCATCGGCCGGTTGCCCGATGACAAGACGCGCGTCAGGATGCGCGAGTTGATTCAGAGTTTTGTGTAAGGAGCTGGTATGGCGCTTGGAGCAGTATCCGGATTTACGATCAGCAACACCGAGAGCATTCCCGGTCGTCGCATCGTCGAGTTTTATGGTGTTGTCACCGGCAACACGGTGCGTGCGAAACACATCGGGCGCGACATCATGGCTGGCCTGAAGAACGTGGTCGGTGGAGAACTCAAGGGTTACACCGAGCTTTTGCAGGACTCGCGCGAGGAAGCGACGGAGCGGATGATCCTGCAGGCGCAGTCGATGGGTGCGAACGCGGTCGTCAATGTGCGCTTTGCGACGAGCTCCATCTCCCAGGGGGCCGCAGAGCTGTTCGCTTACGGCACCGCCGTAAGGGTCGAGTAGCGTGGAACCTGACACGGTTGAAAAACTCAATCTGTTCCTGAATGTCGGCTTGCCGTTCCTGGCGCTACTGCTCGCCTATTTCATTGGCAGTCTTCTTGAACGTCGGCATTTTGCGAGGATTCGCAAGCGGGAGGACGAGCACTTTGGCTTTCCGGTCGTGACGTTCGATCGAATGCCGGCCGACTGGGATGCGGCATCGTCCCGGCTCGTCAACGGCAGCATCGTGATCTCGCTTGATTACTTTAAGCGCGTCATCGCCGGGCTGCGTGCCATTGTCGGCGGCCGCATCAAGACTTACGAGCCCTTGCTCGAACGCGCTCGTCGCGAGGCATTGCTGCGCATGATCGAAGCCGCTCGACACGACGGCTACGACGGCATTTTCAATGTGCGACTCGAGACGTCCCGGCTCGCAAATGCGAGTGGCGATGGCAAAGGCACGGCCGGTGTGGAGATGCTGGCTTTTGGCACGGCCGTGAAGTTCAAATCACGTTTTGATTCCAGCGATCGCATTTGAAATACATCGCAAAGAAACCCGAGGACGGCATCAACGTCAGCGATACGCATCCGCTGGTCGAGGCAGGGACGCTCGTCGTTGGACTCAGCCTGATCTTCCTCGTCGTTGTTGTCGTCCTCGTGTTCCTGGTCGAGCTGGCCCTGTATTTCGTGCCGGTCGAGAAGGAGGTCGCGCTGTTCGAGAACT
>JASJCM010000047.1 GCA_030065985.1 Woeseiaceae bacterium
TCTTGCCGAGATAGATATTGGCTTTCTTGCGTTCGCTAGCCGGTGCCTCGATATTGAGGTCGTAGAGGCGTTGGCCGTCGACCATCGCCATGCGCAACTCTTCTTGCTGAGTTGCGTTGATTAGCATTCTTTTCATGTTGTCCTACTTGTTTATTGGAGGGCAGCAGGACGGGGCTGGGCGCCAGGCGGGCGCAGGGGATATCACGCACAGGATAATGACGACGTCGAATTACGTCGTGGAAAAGATTCACTAATTCTGTGTGGGTGCGACCCAGAGTGGTCAGGACCCAAAAAACTGTCAGCATGATTGCCCTGCGGCTTTGCCGCGTCGGCGCGTGCCGGATTCCGTGCTCGCTGCCGTCTGAAAATCAGGTCTCGCAGAGAGGCGAGACCAGAAAAAACCGTTAGTCTCGAGGTGCAGGCCAGTAGGCCATCGCGCCTCGGGCCGCTAATATAGCACACCTCGACACCTCATAAGCAACTGATCATGCAAGAAAACTCGCCTCCCGATACAAAATCCCGCGTCACCGGGGTCCGCAAGGTTCGGGTCGATCAGGAACGCGCCGGGCAGCGCATCGATAACTTCCTGCGCAATGAACTGCCGGGTGTCCCAAAGGGGCGTGTCTACCGGTTGCTGCGTCGCGGCGAGGTCAGAGTCAATGGCGGGCGCATTCGGGCCGAGTACAAGCTCCGCGAAGGTGACGAAGTGCGGATTCCGCCGGCCCGGGTGACGACCGGCGGGCCACCACCGCCGGACCGCCAGGCGAGCCAGATGCTCGAGCACGTGATTTACGAGGACAAGCGACTGCTCGTCATCAACAAGCCGGCCGGCATGGCCGTGCACGGCGGCAGCGGCATCAGCCACGGCGTCGTCGAATTGCTGCGGCACGCTCGACCGGACCTCAAGGATCTCGGGCTCGTGCATCGGATCGATCGGGAGACCTCTGGCTGCCTGGTTATGGCGAAGCGCCGTAGCGCGTTGCGAGAGCTGCACGAGCGGTTTCGCGAGGGCAAGGTCGAGAAGAATTACCTCGCGCTTGCCGTTGGCGACTGGCAGTACGGCGAGCAGCTGATCGATGCGCCGTTGCTCATCACGAATCGCAAGGGCGGCGAACGCCACGTCGTCGTCAGCAAAAAGGGCAAGGAAGCGCAAACGCGTGTCAGCTTGTCTCGAACCTATGGCGTTTACAGCCTGTTGCAGTGCGCGCCCGTCACGGGGCGGACCCACCAGATAAGGGTACACCTTCAGCATGCCGGCCATCCGATCGCTGGCGATGATCGTTACGGCGAGGAGGCCGACAACAAACTGGCACGTCGATTTGGGCTCAAGCGGCTATTCCTGCACGCTCAGTCGATTGCGTTTGCTGATGACAGTGGCAACGAGCTGCATTTCACGGCGCCGCTCGCCGACGATCTGGAGCGCTTCCTGACCGTCGGGGTCGTCGAGGCGCAACATCATAAAAAGAAGTCCTGATCGGCCGCACCGGTCATACCTCCTCGTATTCGATGATCCGCGCGTCGTCTGCGGACTCGAAGAACAGTATCTCCACGATGTACCCCACGGCAACGATGACCGGGCCCGCTGAGAAATAAAGCGGCAACAGCGAGTAAGGCCAGCCGAAATACATCACGGTGAACCATACGATCGGGGCGGCGGCAGCGATCCCGGCCAGCAGGCCGGGAATCGTGTTCTCCGTGTAGGTGCCACCGTACACCTGCAGGAGCGTTCGAACGCCGAGCAGTCCGCCAACCGCCCAGGCAACAGACAGCGCTCCCCACCCCGGCGTCTCGGCGATTTCTGCGAGGCCGGCGATCAGCGGGAAGATCGTGAGTGGCACGAGCAGGAAGGCCGGCAGCACCCCGAAGAGAACGGCAAATGTACTGTTCATTTCAATCCTGCTCGCGTGTACATGCCGAGTCCGCGGCGTGCGATGCGCAGCACGACATTGACGCTGAAGAAGTGACCGACGCCGAGCACAAGCAGCACGAGGCCGAGCCCTTCAGCCTGGTAAACCAGCATCTCTTCGAAGGAATCGACCTGCACTCGAGTGCGCATACGTAGCAACACGAAGCCGAGGCTCACCAGATATACGCCGGCCATCAGCAGGCGCGCGATGGCATAGGCGAGGTTGTTGTCGCCCTCGAATCCCTCGGTCAGGAACGTGCGGCCATCGCGATTCAGCGTGGACGAGATGTACGCCACGGTGAAGACACTCAGGACGAGATAGATGACGTAATTCGCTGTAGTCAGCATGATTGTCTCCTTTCGATTGACTTCGGGGAGACACTAGGCGGCCGTGTGGCGAACGACTTCCTGTTTGAACGAACCGGAACAGAAAGTAGAAAAATTATTTTCTTTCAGTAGCTTGCAGTTATCCTGACTGATAAATCAGGAGTCGTTTCCGTGCTTGCCCGAACGTTTGCGCCAGGCACCCGGGGACATGCCGGTGATTTCGCGAAACGCGGCGTAGAAGTTCGATTGGGAGCGAAAGCCGGTGGCCAGACCGATGGAAAGCACAGACGCTGAAGCGTCGTCTCGCAGCAGGGTACGAGCTGCAGCGATACGCTGCTCACGCACGTAGCGCGAGAAGCCATAGCCGAAACGTGTATTAATGAGCTCGGAAAGCTGGTGCGGAGAGAGACCGACGGCGTTGGCAAGCATCGCCAGACTCAGGTCTTCGTTCTCGTAAATCTTTTCCTGCGACATCGAATGGTCTAGCTGTTTGAGTTTCTCGTCGGCATCGATGCTACCTAGCGTCGATGACGCGTATGCAAGATGCGCAGCATCCGACATGTCTTCGAGAATCCGCGGAAACCAGATCATTGCGGCGGTGACCAGAACAAAAGACGCCCCTGTGAACAGCGCGTAAGTCAGGTAGAAGACCTCGTTGCCAAACGCGCGTGCACTGGTTGCGAGTACGAGCATCGCGATTGCCAGGACGGCGAAGTAACAGAAAAAGAACAGCTCAAAGAGGTACCGGTGCACATGACGTCGCAGACCGAATACATACATCGCGAACCAGATCGAGTAGGCGGCGCCAAGCACGAACGAAATCGGCGGGATCCATGCAAGTGGCAGAAACGGGCCTGCCGCCAATGGCACGAGGTGCAGAAGGTTGAGCACTGAGCGCGTGCTATGTGGTACCAGCACTTCGCGACTGAAAAAGAAGAACGCCGGCGGCGTTGCAAGCAATAGCAGCATGTACGCGCGATATGCGAAAGGCTCAGCGCCGTTTTCCAGGAACAGCATGTGACAGACCTGTAGCCCGAACATCGAGCCGAGCAGGCCAACAGACGCGATCCGGCCGACCAGCGACTTTTCCATATCGCGCAGGAAAAACAGGTAGGCGATCAGCAGCACCGGAGCTGCGAGAATCGAGAAACCGACGAAAACCTGCGTCGTGGCGGCGAGCATACCTAAGGCAGCAGATATCCCAGGTGCAACAGGCGGTCGGCAACCCAGATCATCGGCAAGCCGATCAGACCGGTTGGGTCATCCGTACGCACGGAATCGAAGAGCACGAAGCCGGCGCCCTCGAGTTTGAAACTGCCAGCGCAGTCGTAGGGCTCGTCGTGGCGAAGGTAAGCGTCTGCGAGCCGGCGGTCGAAGTTACGAAACCGCACCACAGTTTTGTCAGTGTGTTCATAGCGGGCCCGGCCGACCGGGTCGAGGATGCAGACCGAGGTCAGAAACTTTACGGCCTTGCCCGATGCCGCGAGCAGTTGTTCGACAGCGCGTGCGTGACTGCCTGGCTTGCCGAGCACCTTATCCTCCAGCACGGCAACCTGGTCGGCACCGATGATGAGGGCATCGCGCGAATTGATCGCTACGGCTTCGGCTTTCTTGCGAGCCAGGTGAACCGAGAGTTTCTTCGGGGAGAGTCCGTCAACGTTGGTTTCATCGATCTCGGGATCGACGGCTTCATAGCTGTCGAGGAAGCGGTCCAGAAGGTCTCGCCGGTAGGGCGAGGAGGATGCCAGGACGATCGTTGGTGCGGTCGGATTTTGCATAAATAAATCAAAACCTTAAGACAGGCTCCTCGGAGTGTACCCGGTTTGGCCCCAGGCGCCGATATTTCTTGCAGTGATGCTTTGACTTAGAAACCCGGGGTCCTTATCATGCGCGCGCCATGGGTAATCCGCTGCGCGAACGCCGCACCGCGGCCGAATGGGCAGCGGGCGCTCAAGTAATTGAAATTGCTGAGAAAATTGGCGATTTTGAGCGGCTCTCGGCAATTATCGGTGCGGACCTCGCGGCGCTCGATGCTGCTAAGATGCCCGCGGACTGGCGCGCGTCTGCCGTCGACGGGCGGATCGAATTCGGTTTTGCCGATGCGCAGCAGCTGCTGCCAACAGCGACATTGACTGTCGCCACGACCGTCGATGCGGTGTGCCAGAGATGCCTGGAGGCGTTCCGCCTGCCGCTCGAAGCGGAGGCAGAACTGCTGCTGCTCGAGCTCGAGCAGTCGGCCGATGGCTACGACGAGTACGAGGTGTGGGAGCTCGAGGAAAAACAGCTCCAGCCGCTCGATATCGTCGAAGAGATGCTGGTTATGGCAATGCCGTTTTCGGCGATGCATGTGGACTCGGCCTCTTGCAAAGCGCTTGCACCGACGGTGCAGGCGCGTGATGAGGACACGACAACGCCGTTTGCCGCGCTGCGCGAGCAAATGGCACAGGATAAATAGGACCCGGCCTGCCGGGTCGACTGGAGTAAATTATGGCTGTTCAGAAGAGTCGCAGGACCCCTGCAACGCGCGGTGCTCGTCGTTCGCACGACAAGCTCAAGAAGCCGACGTTGTCGGTCGATCCGACGTCTGGCGAGACGCACCTGCGTCATCGCGTGACGCCGGATGGTTTCTACCGCGGCAACCAGGTTGTTTCTCAGCCTGAGTCGATCGAAGACGACGAGTAACCTCATCCCGGATTGGCCGGCTCTATCCGGCCCGTCGACTGGTGAGCGATCACTCGATCATTTCCCTTGATGCGATGAGCGGCGACCTTGGCGCTGAGGCCGTCGTGCGCGCGGCTGATGCGTCACTCGAGCGTCACCAGAACCTCAAATTGATTCTCGTCGGAGACGAGCAGGAGCTGACCCGGCTCGTCGGCGAGATTGTGGGCGAGCAATCGCGGTTGTCGATTCGTCACGCCAGTGAAGTCGTGGGCATGTCCGAGCCGCCCGCTGAGGCGCTGCGCAAGAAAAAAGACTCGTCCATGCGGATCGCTATCAACCTGGTCAAGGAAGGTGAAGCGCACGCCTGTGTCAGCGCGGGAAACACCGGGGCATTGATGGCCACCGCCAAATTCGTGCTGAAGATGCTGCCGGGCATTGACCGTCCCGCAATCATCGCCGAGCTGCCCTCGCGCGGGGGTTCTCTGCACATGCTTGATCTCGGCGCCAATACCCAGGCGACTGCCGATCACCTGTTTCAATACGCGGTGATGGGTGCGATCGTGGCGAACGATATTCTCGGCATTGAGAAGCCGCGCGTGGCGCTCCTGAATATCGGCGCGGAAGATACGAAAGGCAACGATACCGTCAAGGAAGCGGCCGCGATGCTCGGCACGAGCACGTTGAACTACGTCGGCTTCATCGAGGGCAGTGACCTGTTCCGCGGCAAGGCGGACGTGGTCGTGACAGACGGCTTCACCGGCAACGTCGCGCTGAAGACGATGGAAGGCACGGTCGGTCTCTGCGTGCACTATTTCAGACGACAGTTCACGAAGAACTGGTTCGCGAAGCTGCAAGCCGTGATGGCACAGTGGGTGCTGCGCGGCCTTCGCGTTGAGATGGATCCGCGCAACTACAATGGTGCGACACTCGTAGGCCTTAATGGTATCGTCATCAAGAGCCACGGCAGCGCCGATGCCTATGCGTTTCAGCATGCGATCGAGACGGCGATTGTCGAAGTTCGCAACCAGTTGCCGCAACAGATTGGCGCGTTGCTCGAAAAGGAAGCCGCATGACGTATTCTCGCATCGTCGGAACCGGAAGGTATCTCCCCGAAAAAGTCCTGACCAACTTTGATCTGGAGAAGATGGTCGATACGACGGACGAGTGGATTCGTACGCGCACTGGAGTTGAACGGCGACACGTTGTGTCACCCGAGCAAACCACGTCCGACATGTGCTGCGAGGCCGCAAAGATCGCGATGGACGATGCGGGGGTCAAGCCCGAAGACATCGATCTCGTGATCACCGGCACGACGTCACCCGACGTGGTTTTTCCGAACGTTTCGACGATCATCCAGCACCGGCTCGGCATTCCCGCATGCACGGCGTTCAGTCTCGAAGCCGCGTGCACGGGATTCATCTATGCGTTGACGACGGCCGACAAGTTCATCAAGGCGGGCGAGGCCGAATGTGCGCTGGTCATGGGCGCCGAATGCATCACCAAGCTCATCGACTGGGATGACCGCAATACCTGCGTGTTGTTTGGCGACGGCGCAGGTGCCGCGATCGTCAAGCCGTCGGATGAGCCGGGGATCATTTCCTGTGCGCTTGGTGCCGACGGTCAGCATCGCGAATTACTGCATTACCCGGCCGGTGTATCCAAAAATCTCGCTGCGGCCGGCACTGAAGATGCAAATATCATCATGAAGGGCAACGAGGTGTTCAAAGTTGCGGTGAAGACGCTCGGCGCGATCGCCGAAGAAGCGCTCGATAAAGCCGGCGTCTCCAAGGAAGAACTCGACTGGCTCGTGCCGCACCAGGCAAATATTCGCATCATCCAGGCCATGGCCAAGCGCCTCAACATGCCGATGGAAAAAGTCATCCTGACGGTCCAGGACCACGGCAATACGTCGGCAGCCTCGGTGCCGATGGCGCTCGATGTCGGTCGACGCGACGGACGCGTCAAAGAAGGTCAGCTCATTCTCATGGAGGCCTTCGGTGGCGGCTTCACCTGGGGCTCCGTGCTGATGCGCATGTAGTCGCAGCGACTACCAGAGACTGCTTTTGGCCTGGCGCGCCGAGCGCCGCTGCATACGCTGGTGGAGTTGCTGGCGACGCCGGTCGAGGCGATCGCGCCGAATGATCGGGTCGATCTTGCGGCTGTGTCTCTTCTCGAATTCGTCACGAAAACGACAGAAGTCGTCATACGCTTCCCGCACATGCAGCAACTCACGCGCGACGAGTTCGATGATGATCACGTCGTCGAGAAAGCCGATGACAGGAATGTCGTCGGGCAGAATATCTTCCGGGTCTGCGAAGTACACGAATGTCGCGAGCAGGCGCTCCCGATCCGATTCCGGCAACTGCCATTCCTCGTCGCCAAGCATGCTGAGCAGCGATTCCAGCTCCGGAATCCGCTTGCCGACGAAGTCCGGCAGCGGCTCGCTGCCGCGAATTTCGTCGAGGACTGCGTGCATGGCCTCGATGATCTCGCTCTCTTCGGCATCCTTGACGGCCGTCCGCGACTGGCGCAGGGCCTTGCGGAAGAACGCGAGGTCGCGATCAGTCAGTTCGAATGAAATTCTCAGGGTCATACGGGCAGGCTAACGGCAAGTCCCTATGGTGGTCAACGCACTATGGTTTACCATAGACACTGGGCTCAGGTGGTCCGGGATCATGAAACCGAAACTGATCATTGGCAACAAGAACTACTCGTCGTGGTCGCTGCGGCCGTGGCTCCTGATGAAGGAGGCAGGAATCGACTTCGACGAACACCGTATTGTGCTCGATACGCCGACGACGAAACGGGAAATCGCGGAGTTTTCCGACGCAGGCCGTGTGCCGGTTCTGGTGCTCGGCGACCTGGCGATCTGGGACTCGCTGGCGATCTGTGAAACGGTTGCTGAGCGTTGGCCCGACAAGCAATTGTGGCCGGCTGATCCGGACGAACGCGCGCACGCGCGCGCGATTTCCGCAGAAATGCACTCGGGCTTTCAATATCTGCGGGTCTGCATGCCGATGAATTGCCGGGCGATGGGCCGCAAGGTTCATATTCCTGACGAGCTTGGTAATGACATCGATCGTGTCATCAGTATCTGGGCCGACTGTCATCGGAAATACGGCGGTCGCGGCGGCTGGCTGTTCGGCGAGTTCTCGGTTGCCGACGCCATGTTCGCACCGGTCGTTTTGCGGCTGCGGACATACGGCATCAACCTGCCGGACTCGGCGGGCTACTATCCGCACCGCTTGCTCGAGAGCGAGGCGATGCAGGATTGGCTCGCAGCGGCCGAGTGCGAAGTCGAAGTCATCGAAGCGGACGAAACAGGCCAGTAATGCGTAAATACCCGATCATCCTGGCCGCACTGATCGCGGTCACCGCACCGGTTTATGCCGAGGTCTTCGAGCTTCCGCCGGAGGGCTATGATGTCGTCGGCTCGGTGTCGACGATCACGGCACGCTATGAAGATACGCTCGTCGACATCGCGCGGCGTCACGGTCTGGGTTATTACGACATCGTGCGCGCGAATCCTGACGTCAATGTCTGGGTGCCAGGTGAGGGCACCGAAATTATTCTGCCTAACCGCTTTGTGCTACCGCCAGGGCCGCGCAAGGGGCTGGTGCTGAATCTCGCCGAATACCGCATGTACTACTTTCCGGAGGTGGTCGACGGCAAGCCCGCTTACGTTTACACCTACCCGATGAGTATCGGGCGTATGGACTGGGAAACGCCTATTGGTCGTACGACGATTACGGCGATGGCCAGGAACCCGACTTGGTATCCGCCGCAGTCAGTGCGCGACGAGCATGCGGCGGAGGGTGATCCGCTGCCACGCATCGTTCCGCCCGGTCCGGATAACCCGCTCGGTACACGCGCACTGCGGCTTGGGCTGCCCGGTTACCTGATACATGGCACGAACCGGCCGGCCGGCGTCGGCATGCGCGTGTCGCACGGCTGCGTGCGCATGTTCCCGGAGGATATCGAGTTCCTGTTCGATCGTATTCGTGTCAGCACGCCCGTGCGCATTATCAACGCGCCCGTGAAGATCGGCTGGGACGGTGATGCACTGGTCGCAGAAGTGCATCCGTTGCTTGAATCGGCGCAGTCACTCGCCGAGGAGTCGGCAGAGGTACTTGAGCAACTGGATGCCGACGTAGATCTGCCGCCGCCGGATCCAAACAGCAAGGATCCGCTGACTTACGTCACCGAGCAGTTCATTGTTGTTACGGCGGAGAAGGCCGGCAAACTCGACTGGGATCTGGTTGAGGATCTTGTTGGTCGCTCGGATGGCATACCCGAGTCAGTTGGATCGCGCATAAAAAACGCCGCGACAAGCGCGGCGTTTGAATAATGCGATGCTGTCCTATTACTTGGACATCGATTTCTGGAACATACGCTCCATGCTCTCGCGGTTAGCTTCGCAGCATGCCTGCGCTTCGGTAGCAGCAGCGAGTGCCTGATCAGCGGTGCTCTGTGCAGCCGAAGCAGCCTGAGAGGCGCGATCAGCGGCAGCGCGAGCAGCTTCAGCAGCAGAAGCAGCAGCAGCGGCGTCAGCAGCGGCACGATCAGCCGTAGCTTTTACATCATCCAGACCCGTGGTAGCGCAACCAGCGGCCATTGCGACGAAGAGTGCAAGTGCACTTGCTCTGAGTGCGGTCTTTTTCATTTTGGAAGGTTCCTTTGTTGGGAAAAACTGCAGGCGCATTATTTAACAAACCGGTCCATGCTGCAATGAAAATGCCTGTTTTTGCTCGATTTTGTCGTTGGATAGCGACAAAAAAGCCCAAATCAGGGCGGATTGCCCACACCGCTGATACGAACCGGCATCGACATCATCGTATTGAGCAGGGACATGAAATAACCCGGTCCCTCATCGTTGAGAATCGCCATCGGCAAGTAGCGCAGTTGCTGCACGTTGGTGCCTGACTCCGGGAGCGTCGCATCGCGTATCGTCCAGCGTTGACCATCGTGGATTTCGGTCCAGGCATGGCCGAAGGCATAGAGTCCCGAATCCGACTCGAGAATCAGGTTACCGATCACGACGCGTGCATGGTGACCGTGGGCGCGCGCCATCGCAGCGAGCAGCACTGCATGCTCGGTACAGTCGCCTGAACTCGACGCGGCAACCTGCGAGGCCAGATCGAAAGCGCGCGAATACGACTTGTCGACGATGTGGTCGTGGACATAGCGTTCGAGCTCGTCGATGGTTGGCACTGCTTCGAGTTCGGTGCGGATGTCCGCGGCCAGAGACCTGACCGCCTGCTCCTCGAAATCGACGACCCAGGAATTCTCGAGGAAACGCGTGTCAGCCGCGCCAGCGACCGTCGGTCGATCCACAAATGCAATGTGCACGCTTGTGTCATCGACGCCAATAACATCGAGACCATCTATGTCCTCGAGTGCGGCAGCCGCCTTTGCCGGTGCATCGACATGCAGCGTCGAAACAATGCGTTCGCCGAGCAGATCCTGTGCACCCGGGCCGCGTTCAATCGTGACGGTCGCGAGATACGGCAGGCCATCGTCGGCAAGCGCAATGGGGCCGACAACTGTAGCGAGCAGTATCAGGAGAATGCGGGACCGTTTCATTCGCGCAGTGATCCTCGCGACCAGATACGTTCGATTGAGATTGTCACGGGACCGATGCTTATGTCGGCGTTGTACATGTTGCCGTCCTCATCGAAGAGCCCCGTGTAAATGATCGGACCCATTTGCAGCTGCGCCTGACGCTCTGTTTCGGCGTCGTCGCGCGTCATCGAGGCCGGCACGAATGTCGTGGGATCGATCGACGGCATCCAGACCACGGCATCCACGGACGTCGTGTCCTCCGCAAATACGTCGCGAGCCATTTCGAGTTGCCGCAGGACACCCGCCGGTTCGAGACTCCCATCGATAGTGATGGCAATCTCCTTACCCTGCGACATGCCGCTGACGGCCCAGTCGTTCTCTTTTTCCGGGTCCCGGACAAGATGAAGTTCCCGCGCCCATTCGTCATTCTCGACCGTGAATTCCGAGGCGCTTGACACTGCGCCCGTCGGATCCTCCCGATATACCGACGTCGAATCACTGGTCATGATCGTTGATCGATCGACAGGCATGAGCGATGCCTCGCTGATGTGGATCTCGATCAGGTCTTCCTCGTCAAAGGCCCCAGGTGCAAAAAATGCGGCATAGCCGATGCCGCTGCCTATGCCATTCAGGTCGACCTTGACGATTTCTTCGTAGTACGGCGCTGGCGTCGCGTCGGGGACTTCGGCGTTGGCGACGAAGCCGTTAAAGAGCCTGGCAAACGTATCGCGATAACCAAGGTTGTTGTGCGCGCACATGAACGTCTTTTGTCCCTTGGACGCTGCACGGGTCTTTGTGAAGCCGACGAGTGTCTGGCCATCGGCGTTGCGGATCGTGTACATCCATTCGAACGCAAGAAACGGCAGCCCGGCCACTTCACCGCTGTCGACGAAGTGAAACTGGCGCTCGATCATTTCACCGTGCTGCGCGGCGACGGCGTCGCTGCTCAGTTGCGCCATGGTGTGGGTGAGCGTGGCGAGGTCGCGCGCCCCCTGGATCAGGTAGCAGTCGACCGGGACGCCGGCGCCGACGTCGACGCTCAGGTACCAGCCGCCCTCGATGGTCTCTGGCGGGCCCACTTTGCCGGGCAGTTTCAAGATCAGCGTATCGTCAGGCATGTCGACCTTGTTGAATGTCAGCTTCCCAACCTCGTTCTGCATGCTTTCCCGGACCCATTCGGGCCAGGCGTCGAGGGACTGCTGCGCACGCGCTTCGGGTAGCGGCAGCATGATGGCGAGCAGGGCAAGGCACAGCAGGGGCAGGGTGCGGGGCATGGGTTTCTCCGATTGGTTTGAGGCCCAGTAAACGGAAGAAACGCAGTATTTGCAAAGCCTCGGGTACTGTATATAATCCCAGATACTGTGAATACATACAGGAACTGCTGAAATGCGCGAACTGACCCCAAGGCAAAAGCAAATTCTCGAAATGATTCAAGAGTTTATCGCCGAAACCGGTATGCCCCCGACGCGTGCCGAGATCGCCCGACAGCTCGGCTTCAAGTCGGCCAACGCGGCTGAAGAGCATTTGCGTGCACTGCAGAAAAAAGGCGTGCTCGAACTGTTGCCGGGTGCTTCACGTGGCATCCAGCTCAAGGACTCCTTGCGCGACCAGATGGGCCTGCCGCTGGTTGGTCGCGTGGCTGCGGGTAGTCCGATTCTTGCGCAGGAACACATCGAGACGCATTACAAGCTCGACCCGCAGTTGTTCAGTCCGAAGCCGCATTACCTGCTGCGTGTGTATGGCATGAGTATGCGGGACGCGGGCATCCTCGATGGCGATCTCGTTGCCGTGCATCGCACCCCCGAAGTCCGCAGTCGGCAGATCGTCGTTGCGCGCCTCGATGACGAGGTCACGGTCAAGCGCTATCGCCAGAACGGGTCACTGGTGTCGCTGCTGCCCGAGAACGAAGAATTCGAGCCGATCGAAGTCGATCTGCGCGAACAGGCACTCGTTATCGAGGGTGTCGTGGTTGGCGTCATTCGCGACGGCATGCCGCTGCATTGAGCATTGTCATCGTCACTCGACAAACTTCTCGAGAACCCGCGTGTCTGGCGCGGTCGCGAACAGGTCGGGCGCCAGGCCGGCATTGCGACCGGTTACGCGGAGCTCGACAAACATCTGCCGGGAGGTGGCTGGCCACCTGATTCCCTGACGGAAGTCCTGACCACGCGCTATGGCATCGGCGAACTGCGTTTGCTGATGCCGGCACTCGCGCAGCTTAGCAATGAGGCGCCGCGGCAGGACTTTACCGAACCCGGCTGGATCGCCTGGGTCGCACCACCATTCCAACCGTATCCACCCGCATTGCAGCAATGCGGTATCGATCTTTCCCGCATGCTGATCGTTCGCCCGAAAGAAGCCGACGAAATTCTCTGGTCGGCGGAACAGGCTTTGTCGTCGGGTACCTGTGCCGCGGTGTTGTTATGGCCGGATACGCTCGATGATCAGGGCAGTCGTCGTTTACAGCTTGCTGCGGAAAAAGGCCGCAGCTGGGCTGTCGCATTTCGCCCGCTGGCGGCACGTCGACAACCGTCGGCCGCTGCATTACGTCTCGAGCTGCAGTCGAATACGCAGGGCATGCGGGTACATATTCTCAAGAGCCGCGGCGGTCGCCCGGCCGTTATACCGAAACTCCTGTAATGAAGTCGCGGGCCTGCAGACCCCCTGCCATGCCGCGGGACGCTGTTCCGACCGCCGGTGCCGTGCAACAGGCGTTGCCGCTTGCCGAACCGGCACCGCCACGCACACCGCTTGTCACCGGGGCATCGGCCGCGCGTGCAGAGCGCCTGTGGTTTTGTATCTGGCTGCCGAATCTGCCACTCGAGGCCAGCCGCACGTCGGACGCCCCGACCGCAGTGGTCGAGGACCAGCACGGCATCCATCGCGTGCTACTCGCCGATCCTGAAGCGCAGGCAGCCGGCGTCATGCCGGGGCAGGCCGCCAACGCGGCGTTGGCTCTGTTGCCGGTCCTGCAACTCGAGGAACGCAGTCTGCCGCGCGAGCAGCAGGCCCTTGAACAGCTTGCGACCTGGGCCGAACGGTTTTCGTCGTTCGTATCGATTGCCGGCCATGACGTATTGCTGCTTGAGATTGCGGGCAGTCTGCGACTTTTTGGTGGGCTTCGGGCACTGCGGCAGAACATCGCCAAAGGGCTCGAGGGGCTCGGCTTTCGCGCCATGCTGGCCATTGCACCGACACCGCTTGCCGCAACCTGGCTGGCGCGTTCGGGACAGCGTGCCTGTATTCGCGATGCCGCCAACCTGGCGCCGGTTCTGCGTAAGCTGCCGCTTGCCTGTCTCGACTGGCCGACCGCCTTGTGCGAGGCCCTCGGTGGCATGGGCGTCATGACCGTCGGCGATTGCCTGCGCTTGCCACGTGAAGGCTTCACCCGACGTTTCGGTGCCGAACGCCTGCTTGAACTCGACCGGGCGCTTGGTCACTTGCCGGATCCGCGCACGTCCTGGCGTGCACCGGAGTGCTTTTGCGCCGACTACGAGATGACCGAAGAGCAGACCGACCGGGAGTTGTTGCTTAACATCTGTCATGAGCTGCTGTTGTCACACGAACAGTTTTTGCTGGCACGGCAGCTCGGTACGCAGCGCATTTGCTTCAGTTTCTTTCACCTCAAAGGTGCGGCAACGGAATTGCGTCTCGGCTGTGCGCGCGCCGAACGAACGGCGCACCGCTGGTTTGAATTACTGGGTATCCGTTTCGAGCAGTTGCGTTTACGCGATCCTGTGATTGCCGTACGCCTGCGCAGCGGACTCGCACAGCCGCTGCAGGCCGAAACGGAATCCCTTGTGTTCCAGGGAAAACCCGGGTCGCAGTTGCATCGCTTTTCGATTACGCAGCTTGCCGAGCGCCTCATCGCACGTATCGGCGACCAGTCGGTGCAGGCCGCGACGATGGTGGCCGAACATCGCCCGCACTATGCCTGGCGCAGCCAGAGCCTGCTGGCCGACTGGTCGAGTCAGACCCTCGATGAGCCGGCACAGTACCTGCAGCGTCCGTTATGGATGTTGCCCGAGCCGGCGCCATTACCGGTCGACAGCGGTTACCCGATACATCGGGGAAGTCGCCTGCGGCTCGTTGACGGGCCCGAGCGTCTCGAGACGGGCTGGTGGGACGAAGACGGTATTTCCCGCGACTACTACACGGCACTGAACCCCGAAGGCATGCGCTTGTGGGTGTTTCGTAATCGCACGCGTGCGCCGGACTGGTATCTGCACGGCTATTTCGGGTAACGGACATGGCGGTGCGTTACGCCGAGTTGCACGCGCTCAGCAACTTCACGTTCCTGCGCGGGGCCTCTCATCCCGAAGAGCTGGTGGAGACGGCTGCAGCACTGGGCTATGAAGCGCTTGCTATCACCGACGAGTGTTCGATGTCAGGCATCGTACGCGCTCATTCGGCGGCAAAGGAACACGGCCTCAGGAAACTCATCATCGGTTCCGAAATCCGGCTGCCAAGCGGGCGCAAGCTCGTCCTGCTTGCACGGAACCGGCAAGGCTATGCGTCGTTATGCCGCCTGATTACCGATGCGCGGCGCGCCGCTGACAAAGGCAGCTATGGCATTGCGAGACACACCTTCGAAGACGGCCTGCCGGGTTGTATTGCGCTCTGGGTGCCGGATCACACGTTTACGCTCGATGTTGAGGATCACTGGCTACGCGAGATATTTCGGGACCGCTTGTGGATCACCGTCGAGTTACTGGCCGACGGTCGGCAGCGTGAACAGCTGGCGCGGCTGCAGGCTGAAGGCGCGCGCCTGAAACTGCCGCTGGTCGCAGGCGGCGATGTGCATATGCATTGCAGGGCGCGACGTATTCTGCAGGATGCGCTCACGGCGATACGCCATGGCACGACGGTCGATAATGCCGGTTATGCGCTGTATCCGAACGGCGAGCGTCACTTGCGATCGCTCGATGTGCTGCAACGTGTTTATCCGGCCGCGATGCTCGAGGAGAGTGTCGCTATCGCGGACACGATCGATTTTTCGCTCGATGAACTGCGTTACGAATACCCCGACGAGATCGTTCCGGACGGCCATACGCCCGCGACCTACCTGCGGCAGCTGACCGAGGAGGGCATGCAACGCCGTTGGCCCGGTGGCGCACCGTCCAAGGTTACACAGCTGGTCGAGCATGAGCTCGCATTGATTGCCGACCTCCGCTACGAGCCGTACTTCCTTACCGTGTATGACGTCGTGGCGTACGCGCGCTCGCAAGGCATCCTGTGCCAGGGCCGGGGATCGGCCGCCAATTCCGCGGTCTGTTTCTGTCTTGGCATCACCGAAGTCGATCCTGGTCGCATGGAGATGCTCGTCGAGCGTTTTATCTCGAAGGAACGTAACGAGCCGCCCGACATCGATGTCGACTTCGAGCACGAACGCCGTGAAGAAGTCATCCAGTACATCTACGGCAAGTACGGTCGCGAACGTGCCGCGCTCGCGGCCACGGTCATTACCTACCGGCCGCGCAGCGCGCTGCGTGACATGGGCAAAGTGCTCGGTCTGAGCGACCTGCAGGTCGGGCGCCTGGCGCGGTCAATGCAGTGGTGGGACGGCAGCACGATTGACGACAGCCGCATCCTCGAAGCCGGCCTGTCGCCTGACAGCCCGGTCATCAAGCGTCTCCTGTATCTCGTGCGCGAACTGATCGGTTTTCCGCGGCACCTGTCGCAGCATGTCGGCGGTTTCGTGATCTCGAATGCGCCACTCTATGAACTCGTGCCGGTCGAGAATGCGGCGATGCCCGATCGTACGGTTATTCAGTGGGAAAAGGACGACCTCGAGGAGCTCGGCCTGCTCAAGGTGGATGTGCTGGGACTCGGTATGTTGACGGCGATCCGGCGCAGCTTCGATCTGCTCCGGGCCTTCGATGGCCGTGACTACACGCTGGCCACGGTGCCCGCCGAGGATCCCGTCGTGTACGACATGATCTGTGACGGCGACACGATGGGTGTGTTCCAGATCGAGTCGCGGGCACAGATGGCGATGTTGCCGCGTCTCAAGCCGCGCTGTTACTACGACCTCGTCATCGAGGTCGCAATCATTCGTCCCGGTCCTATCCAGGGTGACATGGTGCATCCGTACCTGCGGCGCCGAAACGGCGAGGAGGCCGTCGACTACCCGAGCGACGAAGTCAAAGGCGTGTTGCAACGCACGCTCGGTGTGCCGATCTTCCAGGAGCAGGTCATGCAGCTGGCCGTAGTGGCTGCCGGTTTTACGCCGGGCGAGGCCGATAGCCTGCGGCGCGCCATGGCGGCCTGGAAGCGACGCGGCGGACTCGGCCCATTCGAGGAAAAACTGGTTAACGGCATGCGCCAACGTGGTTACGCCGAGGAATTTGCGAAACAGATCTTCCAGCAGATTCTCGGTTTCGGTGAGTACGGTTTCCCCGAGTCCCATTCGGCGAGTTTCGCGCTGCTCGTGTATGTCTCCTCGTGGCTCAAGTGCCACGAA
>JASJCM010000048.1 GCA_030065985.1 Woeseiaceae bacterium
CTGCGCCAGGTCTTCCTCTTGCACGAGATTGCCCTGGGCGATCGATGCGCGATAAACGCAGCCGCTCGAGACGAGCAGCGCGAAAAGTGCGCAAAAAACAAGGGTCCACTTACGGTTTGTCATAGAGTCCGACTGCTACCTGCGTCATAATAGGCGCGCATCATACCCTGAATGAGTTTGCACATGCAGCAACGAAAAGAACTTCGCAAAGCCGGCCTCAAGGTCACGCTTCCACGCCTCAAGATACTTGAAATCCTTGAGAGCTCGAAGATGCGACACCTGAGCGCCGAGGATATCTATAAGAAGTTGCTGCAGTCTGGTGAGGACATCGGCCTTGCCACCGTGTACCGGGTCCTGACCCAGTTCGAGGCCGCAGGGCTGGTGACGCGCCACAATTTCGAGGGCGGGCATTCCGTCTTCGAGCTCGACGATGGTGACCATCACGATCACATGGTGTGCGTCGAAACCGGCGACGTGATCGAGTTTGTCAGCGAGGACATCGAGCGACTGCAGCACGAGATTGCCGAGAAGCATGGCTTCGAGCTGATCGACCACAGCCTCGTGTTGTACGTCAGGAATCGCGACGACGTGGACGACTAGGCGCGCTTCTGCCTCGCGCCGGCCAGCATCTCGGCCGCGTGTTCGAGCGTCTTGCGCGTGATCTCCACGCCACCCAGCATTCGAGCAAGCTCCTCAATCCGTTCATCTTTGCCAAGCACGTGTACTTGCGTACGCGTCGACTTGCCGTCGGTCACTTTGCTGATGCGGAAATGCTGGTCGGCGAGACTGGCGACCTGCGGCAGGTGAGTTACGCACAGGACCTGCCGGTTTGCGCCGAGCTCCTGCAGGCGCCGGCCGACCATTTCGGCGACGCCGCCGCCAACGCCACTGTCGACCTCGTCGAACACCATGGTCGGGATTGCGCTGCCATCGCTTGCGATAACCTGGATCGCAAGACTCATGCGTGACAACTCGCCGCCCGAGGCGATCTTTGCGAGCGATTGCGGAGCCTGTCCCGGGTTCGCGCTGATCAGGAACTCGACATCGTCGAGACCCCAGGGGCGCGCTGCATCGTCTTCCAGGGCATGCAGGACCACCTCGAATACGCCGCCAGGCATGCCGAGTCCGTGCATGGCATCCGTAACCGCATCGGCAAAGCGTTTCGCAGCTTTCCTGCGCTCGACGGAGAGTGCGCTGGCGTGTTCCACGAACGCCGCACGGGCGGCTTCAGCCTGTTCCTCGAGCTCGCGGCCGCGTTCTTCGGCATGGCTCAGTTCGTCATGCTCGACCCGCAGGCTCTCGGTTAGCTCAGGTAGCTCCTCGGGCTGGACCCGGTGCTTGCGCGCAATCGCCTGGACAGCATCGAGGCGTTCCTCGACCCAGTCGCGACGCGCCGGATCCATATCGATCGTCTCGCCGTAACGGCGCAGCGTGTCGGCAGCCTCGCTGACCTGGATACCGGCACTACTTAGCATCTCCCCAATAGGTGCCAGCGAAACGTCAAACTCTGCGAGCTGTTCCACGGTGCGCAGCGCATCTGCAATCAGATTGTTCGCATTGCCACTATCGGCATCGTAGAGGCCGGTCAGCGCCGAGCCAACGCCCTCGGCCAGTTTGCCGCTGTTCTGCAGCCGGCCACGCTCGCCCGCGAGGTCGTCAAGCTCACCCTCCTGCAGCGCGAGCGTGTCGAGCTCGTTGAGCTGGAAGGTCAGCAGGTCCAGACGTGAGGCGCGATCGGATTCCGCAGACAGCAGGGCTTCCACCCGCTCCGCGAGGGTCTTCCATTCGATGTAGTGCGTTGCTACGACCGCCCGGTCGTCGAGCAGGCCGCCGAAGTGGTCGAGCAGGTCCCGTTGCACGTTCTTGCGACCGAGCGACTGGTGGAAGTGCTGGCCGTGGATGTCGAGGAGCAGTTCCCCGAGCGCCTTGAGCTGCGATACGGGCACGGCATTGCCATTGATAAAGGCACGCGAACGACCATCGGCATTGATGACGCGCCTGAGCAGACAGTCGCCGTCGAGGTCCAGGGCCTGTTCTTCGAGCCAGCCACTCACGGCGGGCAGGGCGGCGACGTCAAATTCGGCCGCGAATTCGGCGCGCTTCGCGCCATTCCGGACGAGCTGCGCACTGCCGCGTTCGCCGAGCACGAGTCCAAGCGCATCGACAAGAATGGACTTGCCTGCACCGGTTTCGCCGGTAAGCACGGTCATGCCGTCGGCAAACTCCAGGTCGATACGGTCGACGATCGCGAAATCGCGAATCTGCAGGTTCATCAGCATGGTCAGGATTCTTCAGTTGTGCCGCGCTTGCGGCTGTCACGACCCCAGAAGAGCTTGGAACGCAGGATGCCATAGAAGTCATGGCCGGGCGGGTGCAGCAGGTTGATGCGGCGTTCAGCGGTTACGACAGACAGCTTGTCGGTCGGACTCAGCGTGCCCAGGTGAATGCCGTCGACCGTTACTTCGGCGCGGGTTTCGTCGTGGCGCAGGAGAGCGATATCGATCTCCCGGTCAGCCGGCACAACGATAGGACGATCGGTCAGCGTGTGCGGGCAGATCGGTACCAGCGCGATGGCCTCGATCTGTGGCTCCAGTATCGGCCCGCCGCAGGACAGGGCATACGCGGTCGATCCGGTCGGTGTTGCAACGATAAGTCCGTCGCCTGAGTGCGTATTTACGTATTGCCCGGCGACGCGCGTGGAGTAGTCAACCATGCGACCGGCGCCCTGGCGCTGCAGGACGACGTCATTGAGTCCGTAGGCAATGCTCTCCTCGCCGCCTTCGGTAACGAGGTGTGCTTTCAATAGCAGGCGCGAGTCTTTGTGGTACTTGCCGGCCAGGACGAGCTCGACGCTGGCGATCATCTCGCCCGGTGTAATGTCCGCGAGAAAGCCAAGGCGGCCACGATTGACGCCAAGGATCGGTGTGCCGTTGTCGCGCGCGAGGCGGCTGGCATGCAGCATCGTGCCGTCGCCGCCAATTGCAATGGCGAGGTCGGCTTCTTCGCAGAGGCGCTCTTCGGGCAGTCGCCGCACGGGCAGATCGAGGGCGAGTGAATCGGCGGCGCAGACGTCGAAGCCTGCTTTTGTTAAATGCATCGCAAGCGCCAGCATCGGCTCGGCAACACGCAAGTCGGTCTGCTGGCCAATCAATGCAATCTTGCGGAATTCACTCTCCATCGGGCGATTGTTGCAGACCCTTGACCGACAACCAAGCCGTTGCTAGCGTTTCTTGCGAATGTCGGCAGATGCATCAAAAACGTTTCCCAACGATCGCGGCCAGCATCTGCTGCGCGTGCTGATCCAGCGCTACATCCGCGATGGCCACCCCGTGGGCTCTCGGACGCTGTCCAAAGACTCCGGACTCGACCTGAGCCCGGCGACCATTCGCAATGTCATGTCCGATCTCGAGGAAATGGGCCTCGTGTCTGCACCGCATACCTCTGCCGGGCGCGTGCCGACACCGCAGGGTTATCGCATGTTCGTCGATACGCTGGTGCGTTACCGGCAGCCGGTTGACAGCGATATCCGCAAGATACGTCGCAAGCTGGGTGGCGAGTACGACACACCCGGCGAGCTCGTGACGACCGTGTCGAGCATGCTCTCCGAGTTCACGAGCATGGCCGGGGTCGTTACGGTGCCGCGCGCGCCGAAGATTGCATTGCGCCAGATCGAGTTCCTGCCGTTGTCCGAGAACCGGGTCCTCGTGATCCTCGTTATCAACGATACGGAGGTGCAGAACCGCATCCTGCACACCGATCGCAACTACACGCAATCCGAGTTGATCCAGGCGCAGAATTACATCAACGAGCACTACGCCGGGACGGACCTGCACACGGTTCGCGAGCGGTTGCTCAAGGACCTCGACAAGACCAGGGACTCAATGGACCAGGCGATGCGCGATATTATCTCGGTCGCGCACCATGCCATGGACAAGGCCGAGCATCCGGACGAGGAGTACGTGCTCGCGGGTGAGACTAACCTGATGGACTTTGCGGAATTGTCCGATATTGACAAGCTCCGCCGCCTCTTCGAGGCGTTCTCGCACAAGCGCCTGATCCTCGATCTGCTGGATCGCAGCATCAACGCCGATGGCGTCCGTATCTTTATCGGCGAGGAATCCGGCTACGGCATTCTGGACGACTGCAGCGTCGTGACCGCGCCGTATCACCTCGACGACGATACGATCGGCGTGCTCGGCGTGATCGGACCGACTCGCATGGCCTATGACCGGGTCGTGCCGATCGTGGACGTGACGGCGAGACTGCTCGAGACTGTCCTGGGCCACGGCCAGCAGGACTGAACAGCCCGAAAAAAATCCCGTATTTGGCTTGATATTTTCGCGGTGGTCCCCACACTGCGCACATCCGTTTAGCGTTGGCGGCCCAATTGGCCGCTAAGGTATTGATTTGGAGCACGAAATGAACGCCGAACGCCCTGAAGAGGCTGTCGACGAGGTCGCTGAGGACGCGCAGACACCCGCCGCGGAAGAGGCGGCCGCCGAGCCTGCCGCTGAAGAGGAAGTAATCGATCCCGAGGCCGCGCTGGCCGCTGCACAGAAGAAGGCCACCGACAGCTGGGACCGGTACCTGCGCGCGGCCGCCGAACTCGAAAACGTACGTAAGCGGGCTGAGCGCGACGTGGAGAAAGCCCACAAGTTTGCGCTGGAGCGCTTCGGCAAGGAGCTGCTCGCGGTCCGCGACACGCTCGAGATGGGTCTCGCGGCCGCGGAAGGCGCCACTGTCGAGAGCATCCTCGAGGGCAAGAACGCGACGCTGAAGCTGCTCGCCTCGACCATGCAGCAGTTCGGCATCGAGCAGGTGGACCCGCTTGGCGAGCCGTTCGACCCGGAACTGCACGAGGCGATCAGCGTGCAGCCTTCCGAGGACGTCGAGCCCGGCAGCGTCGTAAACGTCGTGCAGAAGGGTTACACGCTCAATGGCCGGCTGCTCAGGCCCGCCATGGTGATCGTTGCCGCAGAGTGAGAATTCGGGGCAAGTGCTTGAAACCACGGCAAGAGGCCCCACGTAACAGCCAGTTTTAGATTATTCCAACGATATTTGGAGCAAAGAACATGGGTAAAGTGATCGGTATCGACCTGGGTACCACCAACTCCTGCGTCGCAGTGATGGAAGGTGATACGCCCAAGGTCATCGAGAACTCGGAGGGCGATCGGACGACCCCGTCGATCGTCGCATTCACGAAGGACGATCAGGTCCTGGTCGGCCAGTCGGCCAAGCGCCAGGCGGTCACCAATCCGAACAACACGCTGTTCGCGATCAAGCGCCTGATCGGTCGTCGTTTCGAAGACGACGTTGTCCAGCGCGACATCAAGATGGTGCCGTACACGATCGCCAAAGCAGATAACGGCGACGCGTGGGTCGAGGCAAATGGCAAGAAGATGGCGCCGCCGGAGATATCTGCGCGCGTCCTCATGAAGATGAAGAAGACGGCAGAAGACTACCTCGGTGAGGAGGTCAAGGAAGCCGTCGTGACGGTACCCGCGTACTTCAACGACTCGCAGCGCCAGGCAACCAAGGACGCCGGCAAGATTGCGGGCCTTGACGTCAAGCGCATTATTAACGAGCCGACCGCCGCAGCCCTTGCTTACGGCATGGACAAGAAGCGCGGCGACGCCAAGATTGCCGTTTTTGATCTTGGTGGCGGTACCTTCGACGTATCGGTCATCGAGATTGCCGAAGTCGACGGTGAGCACCAGTTCGAAGTGCTGGCGACCAACGGCGACACGTTCCTCGGCGGTGAAGACTTCGACATGCGGGTCATCGAGTACCTGACGTCGGAGTTCGAGCGCGAGAGCGGCGTCGACATCACGAGTGACGCACTCGCCATGCAGCGACTGAAGGAAGCGGCCGAGAAAGCCAAGATCGAGCTAAGCTCGCAGCAGCAGACCGAGGTCAACCTGCCGTACATCACGGCCGACGCATCCGGCCCCAAGCACCTGAACATCAAGCTGACGCGCGCCAAGTTGGAGTCGCTGGTCGAATCGCTCATTTCGCGCACCATCGAGCCCTGCAAGATCGCGCTGAATGACGCCGGCCTCAAGGTGAACGAGATCGACGACGTCATCCTCGTGGGCGGCCAGACGCGCATGCCGAAGGTCCAGGAAGAAGTGCAGAACTTCTTCGGCAAGGAGCCGCGCAGGGACGTGAACCCGGATGAGGCCGTCGCGCTCGGCGCCGCGATCCAGGGTGGTGTTCTCGCCGGCGACGTCAAGGACGTCCTGCTGCTCGACGTAACGCCGCTGTCGCTCGGTATCGAGACGCTCGGTGGTGTCATGACCAAGCTGATCGACAAGAACACGACGATTCCGGCCAATGCGGAGCAGGTGTTCTCGACGGCAGACGACAACCAGACGGCTGTAACGATTCATGTGTTGCAGGGCGAGCGCGAGCGCTCGGCGGACAACAAGTCGCTGGGTCGCTTCGACCTGACGGACATTCCGCCTGCACCGCGAGGCCTGCCGCAGATCGAAGTCACGTTCGACATCGATGCCAACGGCATCCTCAATGTGTCGGCGAAAGACAAGGCAACCGGCAAGAGCCAGAACATCGTGATCAAGGCGTCTTCGGGTCTGTCGGATGACGAGATCGACAAGATGGTCTCCGACGCCGAGAGCCACGCCGAAGAGGATCGCAAGTTCCGCGAACTCGTCGATGCGCGTAACCAGGCTGATGGTCTGATTCACGCGGCAGAGAAGACCCTCAACGAGCTCGGCGAAAAAGCCTCGGCTGAAGAGCGTCTCGCGGTCGAGAATGCGATTTCCGATCTCAAGACGGCGCTCGACGGCGACGACAAGGATGCTATTGAGAAGAAGACGGCAGCACTTGGCGAAGCTTCAGGTACGCTCGCGCAGAAGCTCTATGCTGAGCAGGCTGCGGCCGAAGGTACGCCCGAAGGCGATGCCGGCGCATCGGACGACGGTGTCGTGGACGCCGAGTTCGAGGAAGTCGACAAGGACGACAAGTAACCGGGCCGTCACTGAGACGGACCCGTAATCGGGGTGGGCGCTCTGCGGGGCGCCCGCGTCACGGGTAAACATGGCGAAACGCGACTACTACGAAGTTCTGGGTGTCTCGAAATCGGCAACGGCCGACGAGATCAAGAAGGCGTATCGCCGTCTTGCCATGAAGTTCCACCCGGACCGCAATAAGGAAGACCCCGAGTCTGCCGAGAAGAGGTTCAAGGAAACCAAGGAAGCCTACGAAGTCCTCAAGGACGACGACAAGCGCGCGACCTATGACCGCTTTGGCCACGACGGCCTGAAGGCAGGTGCGGGTGGCGCGGGTGGCTTCGGCGCCGAGGGCTTCGGTGACATCTTTGGCGATGTCTTTGGCGATATCTTCGGCGGTGGACGTCGCGGCGGTGGACCACAGGTATTCCGCGGCGCGGACCTGGGTTACGAACTCAAGCTCGACCTCGAAACCGCGGTTGCCGGTGACAGCGTAACGATCGATGTGCCGACCCAGGTCGGCTGCGAAAGCTGTGGCGGCAGCGGTGCCCGTAAAGGAACAGAACCTGTCACGTGTTCGGCCTGCGGCGGTGCCGGCCAGGTCCGCATGCAGCAGGGCTTTTTCTCGATCCAGCAAACCTGTCCCGCCTGTAAAGGCGCCGGGACGACGATTGCGGATCCCTGTCTGGACTGCCATGGGCGTGGTCGCGTTCGCAAAACGCGCACGCTGGCCGTCAAGGTGCCTGCCGGCGTCGATGACGGCGACCGCATCCGTCTGTCTGGCGAGGGCGAGGCGGGCCGCAATGGCGGGCCGCCCGGCGATCTGTATGTCGAGATTCGTGTCAAGCCGCATCGTATTTTCGATCGCGACGGCTCGAATCTCTCGTGCGAGGTGCCCGTCAGCTTTGCCACGGCAACGCTCGGCGGCGATGTCGAGTTGCCGACGCTCGATGGCACCGTCTCGCTCAAGGTTCCGGCCGGAACGCAGTCCGGCAAGGTGTTCCGTTTGCGTGGCAAGGGTGTCGTAACGGTTCGTGACCCGCGCCAGGGCGATCTCTTCGCCCAGGTCGCGGTAGAAACCCCGGTCAACCTGACCGCTGAGCAGAAAGAAATGCTCGAGCAGTTCGAGGGCTCGTTGCAGGCAGGCGGCGAAAAACACAGCCCGCGTGCTGGCGGCTGGCTGGATACCGTGAAACGCTTCTTCGAGCGCATCAGTTCATGATTCGCGTCGCGATTGCCGGCGCGGGGCGCATGGGGCAATCGATCGCCTCGATTCTCGAGGGCAACAGCAATCTGGAACACGTCGGTACCTGGAAGCGGGGCGACGACATCAATCGTCTCGTTGCCGGCGCCGACGTTCTGATTGACTTCAGCCTGCCGGAAGCGACGGAAGAGGTCCTGGCGAGCGTGGAGCGATATGGTCGGGCACTCGTCTGCGGTGTCAGCGGCCTGTCGAGCGAGCAGGTGGCGCAGATCCAGAATGCGGCCCTGTCCGTTCCCATCGTCTACGACCGCAACATGAGCCTCGGCATCGCCGTGCTGCAGCGGGCGGTCAGCGATGCCGCCAGGTCACTGGGCGCAGATTTCGCGGTCAGCATTGCCGAGGTGCATCACGTCCACAAGAAAGACGCTCCCTCCGGTACGGCGCTGAAGCTCGGGGAGACGATTGCAAAGGCACGCGGCGAAGCCGACACCGGTTCGATCGCGTTCGAAAGCGAGCGGCGCGGCGAAGTCCCCGGTGATCATGAGGTCGTACTGGAATCCCCTACGGAGCGCCTCACGTTTGCGCACAGCGTAACGACGCGCGATGTGTTCGCCGAGGGCGCCGTGCGCGCCGCTGCCTGGGCTGTCGATCAGCCTCCAGGGCTCTACAACATGCGCGACGTGCTCTTGGAGGATTGATCGGGCAGGGCGGCTTCAGTACACTACGCCGGATCGCTGGGCGGTCGGCGAAAAAACCTCGAGCGGAAGGCCACGCCCTTCCGCTTTGTTGCATCTAAAACCACCTTTTTTGCTGCCCGGACCTCAAGTGATCGCGTTAGGGATCAATTCTGAGGGTCGCTCTTGAGCACGCCTGCAATACTCGCACTCCAGGATGGCACCGTCTTCCACGGGACGTCCATCGGCGCCGACGGGCAAACGATCGGCGAAGTCGTTTTCAATACCGCCATGACCGGCTACCAGGAGATCCTCACCGATCCTTCCTATTGCCGGCAGATCGTGACGCTGACGTATCCACACATCGGCAACACGGGCACCAACAGCGACGATATGGAGTCGTCGAAAATACATGCCTCCGGCCTGATTGTTCGCGACAGCACGATGCTGACGAGCAGCTGGCGTTCCGAGCGCTCTTTCAGCGATTTCCTGAAACAGGGCGATACGGTCGCGATTGCCGATATTGATACACGCAAGCTGACGCGCATCATCCGCGAAAAGGGCGCCCAGTCGGGTTGCATCATGACGGGTGAGCAGCCGGTCGAAAAAGCCGTCGAGCACGCGCGCAAGTTCCCGGGCATTGCCGGCATGGATCTCGCCAAGTTTGTGACGACCGCGGAACCCTACCAGTGGTGTTACGGCACGACGTTTGGCAAACCGCAGCGCATCATGAGCCGACGGATTGCCCCGTATCATGTCGTCGCTTACGACTTCGGCGTGAAGCGCAACATCCTGCGCCTGCTGTCCGACCTGGACTGTCGCTTGACGGTAGTGCCCGCCACGACCGGCGCGGAAGACGTTCTGGAGTTGGTGCCGGACGGCATTTTCCTGTCCAACGGCCCCGGAGACCCGGAGCCTTGCGACTACGCCATCAAAGCGATCAAGGTATTTCTTGAGCAGGGTATCCCGGTATTCGGCATCTGCCTGGGCCACCAGCTGCTGGCGCTCGCGGCTGGCGCGAAAACCGAAAAGATGAAGTTCGGTCACCACGGCGCCAACCACCCGGTGCAGGATATCTCAACCGGGCAAGTCATGATCACGAGCCAGAATCATGGTTTCGCGGTCGACGAATCGACGCTCCCCGACAACGTCGAAACAACGCACCGTTCGCTGTTTGACGGCACTTTGCAGGGCATTGCGCTCACGGACCGGCCGGCGTTCAGCTTTCAGGGTCACCCGGAAGCCAGCCCGGGTCCACACGACCTGCTGCCGCTATTCGATCGATTTATCCAGAACATGGATGCACAGAAGAAGAGTGGGCTGAAAGCCATGCTTTCGTCCTGAGACTGACACGAGATGCCAAAACGCACAGATATCGAGAGCATCCTGATCATCGGGGCTGGGCCGATTGTTATCGGCCAGGCCTGTGAGTTCGACTATTCCGGGGCACAAGCCTGCAAGGCGCTCCGCGAGGAGGGCTTCCGCGTCATCCTCGTGAACTCCAACCCGGCGACGATCATGACCGATCCGGAAATGGCGGACGCGATCTACATCGAGCCAATTCACTGGTCGGCGGTAGCAAGCATCATCGAGAAAGAGCGCCCGGACGCGCTGCTGCCAACGATGGGCGGGCAGACCGGCCTCAACTGTGCGCTCGACCTTGCGCGCGAAGGCGTGCTCGAGAAGTTCGATGTAGAAATGATTGCCGCGTCGCGCGAGGCGATCGACATGGCCGAGGATCGCGATCTGTTCCGGCAGGCGATGTCGGAGATCGGTCTCGAGAGCCCGCGCGCCGAGATCGCGCATTCGCTCGACGAGGCAATCGAAAAGCAGCAAGGGATCGGCTTCCCGACAATCATTCGACCGTCGTTTACGCTTGGCGGTACTGGCGGTGGCATCGCATACAACCGTGAAGAATTCGAGCGCATCGTCGCGCATGGCCTCGAAATGTCACCGACGACCGAGATTCTGCTCGAAGAATCAGTGATCGGCTGGAAAGAATTCGAAATGGAGGTCGTTCGCGATCGCAACGACAACTGCATCATCGTTTGTGCCATCGAGAACTTCGACCCGATGGGCGTGCATACAGGCGACTCGATTACAGTCGCGCCGGCACAGACACTGACTGACAAGGAATACCAGCGCCTGCGAGATGCCTCGATCGATGTCTTGCGCAAGATCGGTGTCGAGACAGGCGGTTCCAATGTGCAGTTCGCAATCTGTCCGGATACGGGCCGCGTTCTGATCATCGAAATGAACCCGCGCGTGTCGCGTTCGTCGGCACTGGCCTCGAAGGCCACGGGTTTCCCGATCGCGAAAGTGGCTGCGAAACTCGCGGTTGGCTATACGCTCGACGAACTGAAGAACGACATCACCGGCGGGCTCACGCCAGCCTCTTTCGAGCCGGCAATCGACTACGTCGTCACCAAGATTCCTCGCTTTACATTCGAGAAGTTCCCGGGCGCACAAGATCGCCTGACGACGCAGATGAAGTCGGTTGGCGAGGTGATGGCCATCGGCCGCAATTTCCAGGAGTCGCTGCAAAAGGCGCTGCGTGGTCTCGAGACCGGTATCACAGGACTAAACGAAGTCTGCGGCCCGATCGCGACCGACGTCGATCGCGATGCGCTGCGGCAGGAGCTCCGTATCCCGGGATCGAATCGCATCCTCTACGTCGCCGATGCGTTGCGTCATGGGTACTCCTTCGAGGACGTGGCTGAGGTAAGCGGCATCGATCCGTGGTTCCTCGTCCAGATTGCGGACCTCGTCAATGTCGAAAACGAGATTCGCGAGCTCGGCCTGGCCGGTTTCAATGCTGAGATCATGCGGGCCGCCAAGCGCAAAGGCTTCTCTGATGCGCGCATTGCCGAGCTCGTCGGTGCCGACGAAAACGCGGTGCGCAAGCGTCGCGTCGAAATGGACGTCCGACCTGTCTACAAGCGCGTTGATACCTGTGCCGCCGAGTTCGCAACCACGACGGCGTACATGTATTCGAGCTACGACGAGGAGTGTGAGGCGGATCCCACCGACAAGCCGAAGATCATGATTCTCGGCGGTGGCCCGAACCGCATTGGCCAAGGCATCGAGTTCGATTACTGCTGTGTCCACGCCGCCCTGGCACTCAAGGAATCGGGTTACGAGACCATCATGGTCAACTGCAACCCTGAGACCGTTTCCACAGATTACGATACGTCGGATCGACTGTACTTCGAGTCGTTGACCTTCGAAGACGTCATGGAGATCATCGACAAGGAGCAGCCTAAAGGCGTGATTGTGCAGTACGGTGGTCAGACGCCGCTCAAGCTCGCGCGCGATCTCGAAGAGGCCGGCGCGCCGATTATCGGCACGTCCCCTGATTCCATCGATCTCGCGGAGGATCGAGAGCGCTTCCAGCAGCTCGTTGAAGGTCTGGGGCTCAAGCAACCGCCAAATCGCACGGCCAGCAGCAAGGAAGAGGCCTTGTCGCTTGCTTCCGAGGTTGGCTATCCGTTGGTCGTAAGGCCATCGTACGTGCTCGGTGGTCGAGCCATGGAAATCGTGCATACCGACGAAGATCTCGCGGCTTACATGGACGCGGCGATCAATGTGTCCAACGACAGCCCGGTCTTGCTCGACCGCTTCCTCGATCTCGCGACCGAGGTTGATGTCGACTGCATCTCGGATGGCGAGCGCGTTCTGATCGGCGGTGTCATGGAACATATCGAGCAGGCTGGCGTCCACTCGGGCGACTCGGGGTGCTCGCTGCCACCGTTCAGCCTCGATGCAGAGACCCAGAAAGTGCTTGAGGAGCAGGTCATCAAGCTGGCGAAAGGTCTGAACGTTGTCGGGCTCATGAACACCCAGTTCGCGATTCAGGGCAACGTGGTCTATCTGCTCGAAGTGAACCCGCGCGCATCGCGTACAGCGCCGTTTGTCTCGAAGGCAATTGGTATTCCGCTGG
This sequence comes from Woeseiaceae bacterium, assembly GCA_030065985.1. Taxonomy (GTDB): domain Bacteria; phylum Pseudomonadota; class Gammaproteobacteria; order Steroidobacterales; family Woeseiaceae; genus UBA1847. The sequence goes on from JASJCM010000048.1 coordinate 12,787, forward strand.
CCAAGATTGCCGCCAAGGTCATGGTCGGTGAGTCCCTCGCAAAGCAGGGTTTTGTCGACCAGCGCACGCCGGAGTATTTCTCGGTCAAGGAAGCTGTGTTCCCGTTCATCAAGTTCCCGGGTGCTGATCCGATTCTCGGACCCGAAATGAAGTCGACCGGCGAGGTCATGGGTGTCGGGCGGACGTTTGGCGAGGCGTATGCGAAGGCTCAGCTGGCCTCCGGCGTCACGTTACCGCGCCACGGTGCGGCGCTGCTGAGTGTGCGCGAGCGCGACAAGGACGGCGCAATTGAGCTTGGTCGCATACTCGAGGACATGGGCTTTGACCTGATCGCGACGCACGGAACGGCCAAGGCGCTGGCGAAGGCTGGTGTATCATGCCGACGCGTGAACAAGGTTCGCGAAGGCCGTCCGCACATTGTGGACATGATTAAGAACGGTGAGATCGACCTGATCGTCAATACCACTGAAGGCAAGCAGGCCATCAACGAATCCGAGTCGATACGTGCGGAAGCCGTCCGCAAGGCGGTCACGTATTACACGACGTTGGGTGCGGCGATTGCGACGTGTCGCGCGATCGATCATCTCGACAATAGCGACGTGAATCGCCTGCAGGATCTGCATAATGAGGTAGTGGCATGAGCAAGGTGCCAATGACAGTACGCGGCCACGAGCTGCTGGAACAGGAGCTCAAGAAGCTCAAGGGCGAGGATCGGCCGAACGTCGTCAAGGCGATTGCCGAGGCCCGTGCACACGGAGACCTCAAGGAGAATGCCGAGTACCACGCTGCGAAGGAGCAGCAGGGTTTCATCGAGGCCCGCATCAAGGACATCGAAGGCAAGCTCTCGCACAAGCAGGTGATCGATGCGTCCGCCGTGGATGCGCGTGGCAAGGTTATTTTCGGCTCCACGGTCCTCATCCTGGAGGAAGAGTCCGACAAGGAGATCACGTACACGATCGTCGGCGAGGACGAGGCCGACATCAAGGCCGGCATGATTTCCTACACGTCACCCATCGCCCGTGCGCTGATTGGCAAGAACGAGGGAGACGTAATCGAATTTGAGGCGCCGGACGGCCTAAAGACCTACGACGTTCTCGAAGTGCGCTACGAGTAGGGCAACCTACTTTGGCAACCGGATCCGTTTGTCGGGTTTCTTCTTCAAATTCGGGCGATACAGCAGCGCCACGTTGCCGATGCGCTGCACCAGTTCCGCGCGCCCCGTCTCGCAAAGCTTCGCGATGATCTCGTCTCGCGCATCCCGATCGCCGACCCGCACACGGACCTTGAGAAGTTCATGGTGGTCGAGCGTGGACTCGAACTCGGCCAGGAGCGGCTCGCTAAGGCCGGCGTCGCCAACCATGATCAGCGGTTTGAGCTGGTGGCCACGTCCGCGCAGGAATTTCTTCTGCTGTTCAGTTAGGTTCATGGGCGCGAAGTGTAGTTCCGGAGTCCCGCAATGAGCAAACCGCGTCGCTCGGGTGGCAGCTGGCGCGAGCGCCAGGAACGCGACCCCTATGTACAACGGGCCCGGCGGGAAGGCTGGCGCTCGCGGGCGGTCTTCAAGCTCGAGCAAATCGACCAGAAGGAGCGGCTTCTGAAGCCGGGTATGGTCGTCGTTGACCTCGGCTCGGCGCCCGGCAGCTGGAGCCAGTACGTGACCGAGAAGCTCAAGGGCAAGGCGCGTATCGTGGCGGTAGATCTGCTGCCGATGGACTCGCTGCCCGACGTCGAGTTCGTCCAGGGTGATTTCCGCGACGACGATATCCTGGCCGCGCTACTGGAAATGGTCGGTGATGACGGCGCCGACCTTGTAATGAGCGATATGGCCCCCAATATTAGCGGAACGAAGGCGGTGGACCAGCCGCGCTCCATGTATCTCGTTGAACTGGCTCTGGATATGGCCCGGCAGGTACTGAAGCCGGGGGGCAGCTTCGTAACAAAGCTTTTCCAGGGCGAGGGATTTGACGAGTTTGTGAAGGATGCGCGGAACTCTTTTGAGCGTGTCAGGGTCATCAAACCCAAGGCGTCGCGTCCCGGCAGCCGTGAGGTCTACTTGGTAGCGAGAAATTTCTCTTTGTAGTAGCTTAATTACGTGAATGATTTAACCAAAAATGTACTAGTTTTCATCGTCATCATCGTCGTGCTGCTCGCCGTGGTGCAGAACCTCTCCGGCGTCAGCGGGATGAATCCGACGGAACAGAAGTACTCCCAGTTCTACGATGCCCTCGAGTCGGGCCAGGTCAAGGTTGCCCTGATCGACAAGGAAAAGGACATCGTCCGCTACGGCAACGGCGATACCCCGCAGTATTTCACGCGCATTGCCGACAACGACTACACGGCGCTGGTCGGTGATCTCAAACGCAATGGCGTCGAGTTCTCCGCGGCGGAGAAGCAACAGCAGAGCTTCTTCACGCAGCTTCTGATCAGCTCATTCCCGATCCTGCTGCTCATCGGTGTCTGGATATATTTCATGCGCCAGATGCAGGGCGGTGGTGGCGGTCGCGGGGCCATGTCCTTCGGCAAGAGCAAGGCTCGCCTGCTCGGTGAAGACCAGGTCGGTGTGACTTTCGCCGATGTCGCAGGTGTTGACGAGGCCAAGGCTGAAGTCGCCGAGATCGTCGAGTTCCTGAAGGACCCGAGCAAGTTCCAGCGCCTCGGCGGCAAGATTCCGAAGGGCGTGCTGATGGTTGGCCCGCCGGGCACCGGTAAAACGCTGCTCGCCAAGGCGATCGCCGGCGAAGCGAAGGTGCCGTTCTTCACGATTTCCGGCTCGGACTTCGTTGAGATGTTTGTCGGTGTTGGCGCCTCGCGTGTTCGCGACATGTTCGACCAGGCCAAGAAGCAGGCTCCCTGCATTATCTTCATCGACGAGCTCGATGCCGTCGGTCGTCACCGTGGCGCGGGTCTAGGCGGCGGTCACGATGAGCGCGAACAGACACTCAACCAGATGCTCGTCGAGATGGACGGTTTCGAAGGTTCGGAAGGCATTATCGTTATTGCGGCCACGAACCGGCCGGACGTGCTTGACCCGGCGCTGCTGCGCCCCGGGCGCTTCGACCGCCAGGTTGTCGTACCGCTGCCAGATGTGCGCGGTCGCGAGCTGATTCTCAAAGTTCACATGCGCAAGGTACCGCTCGGCGACGATGTACGTCCGAACGTCATTGCGCGTGGCACGCCGGGCTTCTCCGGCGCCGACCTGGCCAACCTCGTCAACGAGGCGGCACTCTTCGCCGCTCGCGCCAACAAGCGCGTCGTGAGCATGGAAGAGTTCGAGAAGGCCAAGGACAAGATCATGATGGGCGCCGAGCGCCGGTCCATGGTCATGAGCGAAGAAGAGAAGCTCAACACGGCTTACCACGAGGCGGGACATGCCATCGTCGGCTACCTCGTGCCGGAGCATGACCCGGTTTACAAGGTCACGATCATTCCGCGAGGCAGGGCGCTGGGCGTCACGATGTACCTGCCTGAGGAGGACCGCTACAGCATGTCGCGGCAGCGCCTCGAGAGCAGTATTTCGAGTCTGTTCGGCGGCCGTATTGCCGAAGAGATGATCAACGGTGTCGCGGGTGTCACGACCGGTGCGTCCAATGACATCGAGCGAGCGACGGATATCGCGCGCAACATGGTCACCAAGTGGGGTCTGTCGGATCGTCTCGGACCGCTGACCTACAGCGAAGATGATGGCGAGGTATTCCTCGGCCGCTCAGTCACTCAGCACAAGCAGGTGTCTGACGATACGGCGCACGCCATCGACGAAGAGGTTCGCCGCATCATCGACTCGAACTACGAACGGGCAGAGCGCCTTCTCAATGACCATGTCGACAAGCTCCATGCAATGGCCAAGGCCCTCGTCAAGTACGAGACGATTGGCGAGGAGCAGATCAAGGACATCATGGAAGGGCGCGAGTGCCGTCCGCCCGAGGACTGGGACGACACGATAGACCCGAAGAAGCCTGACGACGGTTCGGCAACGGCGGAGTCCGACGTGCCCGGCTCGATCGGCGGGCCCGCCAGCGAGCACTAGAAGACGCGTACCCCCTCATGTTGAACCTGGGTTCACTGAGCGTGCCCGTGCCTGCGGTCATGG
>JASJCM010000049.1 GCA_030065985.1 Woeseiaceae bacterium
ACCGTGATGTCGTGACGATCGCGGAGCTTCCAGGCTGCCGTGTTGCCGGCGATGCCGGTGCCTATGATTGCTATACGCATCGGTATCCGCTCCTCAGTCTCTACCAGCTCTGCGGCACGCGCTCGATCTTGTCGAGGTCATAGCCTAGAGACGCGGCGAACTGCGTAAGCCGCTCATAGTCGCTTTCCGGGATCGTCGGCGTGCGTGCCATGATCCAGATGAAGTCACGCTTCTGCCGCCCGATGATCGTCTGCTGGTAGTCCTCGTCGAGATAAACAACGCGGTAGTCGGCTTTGATCGGCCAGATGAAGCGCATGCCCCACAACGCGTTGGTGCCATCATCCCTGACAAAGCCTTTCGGGTTGTATCGCTTCTCCTTGCCGTCAAAGCTGCCGTCGCGGAAGACGAATGTCGTGGCGATCGTACCGTCGTCGTTCAGTGCATAGGTTTCGACAGCATTGTGGGCGCCTTTCTCAAGGAACGTCGGGATATTGGCTATGACGTACCAGTCGCCCATGAAGCGCTCGAGATCGACTTTGTCAACTGTTTTCATTTCGGGTCCTCTGGACGCGCAGGCGGCAAGTACGCTGCACGTCAGTACCAGCAGCGCCGCCTTCTTAAGTGAGTTCATATCGGAGAATCCTCCCGCCTTTGGCGACCGATTCGAGGCCAAGCCATTCATTGTTGTCGGAATACCAAACTGTCAGATCAGTGTTCTCTGCCGTAACCCGCCATGCTTTGGCCAGCACCCGTTCGCCACGCACGGTCAGCTCCCTCTTGCCCAGCGACTCCACGTTGACGGGCATGTACTCGCCCGATTGCGGGTTAAGTAACTGCGCCTGCTGCAGGAAACTCGGATTCCAATAGGCAAAGGTCATGACACAGCCACCCAGCGGATCTGCGCTATCGCTCGACTCGAGTACAAACTGATCGTCAACGACACCGCCATTCACCACGAAGCGCTTGCCATTCTGACGAGTGTTCGCCTCGATGCGACGTAGACACTCGCCGTCCCAGATCTCGCGGTTTGTGTGCCGATAACGGAATGCGTTGATAAACAAAACGCGTACATCAAAGCTTGCCTCACTGCGCAGCTCGAGGCCGTTTGCTGCAGGCTGCAATTCGAAGCGGTGGTAACCAATCGGCGAACCGTCGAGCAGAACCGAAAACTCCCAGGAACGCGCATCCGTTCTTGCGTCCGCCTGGATTGCGAACAGCAGTGTCAGGACCAATGCCAAAATTTCGGTCAGTCGCTTCATGACGTGCTTACTTCCTCTTCCACGAGTGCCGGCTGGAAACCGTCCAGCCGTTCTGCGATCAGCATGAGCAGCGGCATGATCACGGCCCAGCCAACGGCTAAGGCCGTCAGCGCGGCCGTCGGCTCGACGAACTGGATCGCTCCCAGTTTCTGACCGGCAAGATAGGACGCAGGACCCGCTATGGCACCGAGAGCGGCGGCCAGGGCGCTACGGCCTCGCAGCCAGGCCATCGAGCGGTTCAGCGTCGTAGCGAACAGCATCCACATTGTGACAATCCAGTACGGCGCAATCATTGGGCTGAATTGACCCGATGGATAGGCAACCCAACCCATCGCAACGATGAAGCTGTCAAACCAGATACCGATAAAGCCTGCTGCAATGACCAGACCCAACTCGAGATCCGGTCGCCGCGCCTGCCTCAGGTGCACGAGCGCGACGATCAGGAATACCACGGGCCCAAGCCAGGGCATCTGGGCGGCCGCACCCATCACAGACGAAACCCAGCCGACTTTGAATCCTACGATGTTGATCAGTAGATGCATGTCAGTCTGCCGAACGCTTGAACCGGTAATGGGATACGAACCACTCGTTACCGCCGCGATAACGGAACAGCTCTTCGCAGGCCATGAAGAAGATGCGCCAGCGCATGAACCAGCGACCGGCATTGTCCTTGCCGTAGGTGTCGGCGAGGATCGGCATTACGGCGTCCTTGTTGGCATCGATAAGCTGTAGCCACGCACGACAGGTTTTCGCGTAGTGGTTGCCATTCCACGCCCACTGCCGTTCGACCGTCAGGTGGTCTGCGAAGCGCGTCGGCAGCGCGGCCGCCGGCATAATGCCGCCGGAAAAGAAGAAACGCGTCATCCAGTCGCTCGGACCTTTGTCGATGTACTCATACGGGGTCGAGCGGTGCGTGAAGATATGCATGAAGAACCTGCCGCCCGGGACAAGCCAGCCATGTATGCGGCGGAAGAGCTCTTCGTAATTGCGCATGTGTTCGAACATCTCGACGGAAACCACGCGATCGAAGCGCGAGTCAATGTCGAAATCGTTCATGTCGCAGGTGATGACCTCGATGTTGTCGAGGCCGCGCTCCCTGGCGCGCGTATCGATGTGCGTTTTCTGAGAGTGCGAGTTCGATACCGATACGACGGAAGCTTGCGGAAACTGCTGCGCTATAAAGAGCGATACGGATCCCCAGCCGCAGCCGAGGTCGAGAACGCGCATACCGTCTTCGATACCTGCACGCTCGACTGTGAGCTCCAGAGCGGCGCGCTCCGACTCGTCGATCGTCGTGACGCCCTCAGGCCAGTAGCCGCAGCTATACTTGCGGTGCTCGCCCAAGACCAGATCGAAGAAAGAGGCCGGGACCTCGTAGTGCTGTTCGTTGGCCAGCTCCGGGACCAGGGCGATGGGTGACTGCCGCATCATCTCGACGAATTCGTTGAGCGTTGCCGCCGCAACCTCGTTGTCGTCCGCCTTGATTTGAGCGAGTTTCGCCTCAAGCAGACGGCGAATGCCGGTGCGTATGACGGAATCCGGGACCAGCCCGGTCTCGGTCCAACTGATTGCTCGCGCTGGTATCGCGCCCATGACGTATCTCCCGTGAAATTGCGGGATTCAATATACGAAGGCGACTACGGTGCAACAACGCAAAAACTGCCACTGTTACACTCACTTACAAAATGTCAGAAATTGCAGCGTGACACGGGTTTGATAGAATTTCGGCGCCGCGCCTGTAGCTCAGTCGGATAGAGCACCAGATTCCTAATCTGGGGGTCGCAGGTTCGAATCCTGCCGGGCGCGCCATTTCGTTCCCATGCCGGGGCAATTCCTTATTGGCTGACCGCATCGCGGATGCGATGCTGGATGTCTGTATGGACCTGTTGCTTGCCATCATCCTCCTCGCCGCCGCGTTCTATGTGGGCTGGAACATTGGCGCCAACGATGCTGCCAATTGCATTGGCACAACCGTCGGCGCGAGCGTCCTACCCTATCGCACGGCTGCGCTTATGATGGCCCTGTTTGTAATCCTTGGGGGGACGCTGCAGGGCCATCACGTCATGAAGACGGTGGGCAAAGGCATCGTGATTACAGACGCTGCCGCGTACGAACTGCACAACGGGGAAGCGCCTCCCGCCGAGCACAGTGAGCAATTCCCGGACAATCGCTTGCCCGACCATGCGATCCTGGTTGCGCTGTTATCTGCTGGTTTTTTTGTCACCGTCGCGACGTTCTCGAGTATCCCGGTATCGACGTCTCAGGCGATCGTTGGCGGTGTTGCAGGCACCGGTTTGGGGATCGTCGGCATGCAGGCCGGTTACTTCAAACTCGGCGTGCTGATGAAGATCTTCGGTGCCTGGGTCATTAGTCCGATCCTGGCGATGCTCCTTGCGTTAACCCTCTACTGGCTGCTGGGCAGGTTGTTACGAAACGTACGCGCGCTGTTCTGGACCCACACGTTGCGAGCAGGGGTCATCGCCTCCGCTGCCTATGTGTCTTTCTCGCTCGGCGCCAATGATGTCGGCAACGCGATCGGCCCACTCCTTAACAAGTTCCCGGATATGGGCGTCGGGCTCGCGATACTCGGTGGCATTGCGATGGCAACTGGCGCCCTGACGTTTGGCGAGCGCGTCACGCATACCGTCGGCAGCAGCATTACACCGCTTGATTACACGGGCGCGCTGGCTGCGCAAACATCGGCCGCATTCGGGGTACATCTTTTTTCGATGCTCGGTATTCCGGTGTCGACTTCACAGGCAGTGGTCGGTGCGGTGATCGGCGTTGGCCTCACCAAGGGCGCCCGTGCTGTAAGCGGCCGCAAGGTTGCGACGATCTTTGTTGGCTGGGTGGTTACGCCTCTGTGTGCCGCGCTTTTCGCGGCAGGCGTCTACCGGCTACTTGATTCGATAGTTTTTTAGGGGTTTGCTTAACCCGAGGAAGGAAAACATGCAGATCTTCAAAAAAGAAAAGCAAGTCGTCGAGTTAGCACTCAAACATGCCGACAAGACAGACGAATGCCTTGAGATACTGTCATCCGCAGTCAGGGCCTATGCGGCCGGTGACGCGTCGAGTATCGAGCCATCGATGCACCGGGTCACCGAACTCGAGACCCGCGCAGACGAGCTTGTCCGGGAGATTCGCGAACTACTCTACTCCGGCGCCTACCTGCCGACGATTCGCGGTGACGTACATCGGCTGCTGACGGCAACCGACAAGATTGCCAATCGCGCCGAGGATTGCCTGGAGTTCGTAAATCTCCAACGGCCGCAGAACATCGACGGCCACGCCGACGGGCTTCGTGACCTGCTGGACAGCACGACAGCGTGCTTCGAGCAGTTTCATCTCGCACTTCGAGCATTCTTCAAGCCGAAAGGCATGGTCGAGGACGTACGCGACAAAGTACGCCAGGTTGGCGTGCTCGAATCCAAAATCGACGAGGATGAGCGTGCGCTGTTGAAATCCATATTCGATTCCAACCTCGACCTTGCTGGTAAGCAGCACCTTGCGCGCCTCGTCACACGAATCGTGCGGATTTCTGACCAGATCGAGAATGCTGCCGACGTTCTGGAGCTTCTCAGTCTGAAGTCAATTATTTAGACTAGGGCGATGGACGAACAGCTACGTAACGCAGAGACCCTCGCCCGCCATCGCGGCATCCTCGTCCGGATGCTGTTCAAGGTTACGGCCTACTATGTTGTCCTCGGGCTTGCCGTCGCAGTCGCAGCAAACACAATTCCCGGCTTCATAAACCAGCTCCCGCTAGGCGGTGTTGGCGAGATCGCCGACTACGGCTCTTCGAGTATCTACGATCTCGAAGAGGCGTTACTGAGCGCGGACGATGAAGAAATCGAGGACATCGTTACTGAGAATACGCGAGCGCGCCTTGCACGGGGACCGGTGTGGCTGCATGAAGCATTAGCCCTGATTTATGCGATGTCCGCGACGTTACTGTTGATGTTGCCCGTGTCCTGGGTCTACAAGGCGATCCATACCGACAGTGTCTACGACCACTCAATCGATACGACCACGCTGGTCCTGCCGGCCGTGGTCGCTGGCATTGTCACGGTCGTGCAACACAGCCTCGCTCTGGCGTTTAGCCTTGCCGGTATCGTCGCCGGCGTGCGTTTTCGTCGAGCCCTTAGCGACACATTCGACACGCTGTTTATTCTCTCTTCGATCGGTGTCGGCATCGCCGCCGGCGTGAAATCGATCGAGATCGCGGTCGTGCTGACCGTGTTCTTCAACTACGCCTCGATTGCGGTCTGCGCGTTCGGGGACGGTCTGGAATCGCAGCACATCGTGCACCGCGAACGCCTCAAGAAGAGTCGCAAGGCGGCTAAGGCAAAAGAAAGAGAGGCGAAGATGGACCCAGGCGGTCCAATGTCTAATCTCTAGCGACGGTGTCGTGGACCGGCTCTTCACCGGCGAGAATGGCATCCAGCCGATCGCGGCCGCGGCAACGCTCGTAGACCTGAACCCTTAGCTTTTCTTCATCCTCGAGGATGGCGAAAAACTTCTTGATGTAGGTGACTGTCCGGTTTCGGCTCAGGCGACTCAGTTCGGGCGTCGTCTCGTAGAGCGCCATGATCTCTTCTTTCTTCGACAGTATGTGAGCAACCGCATCCTCCATCACATCGTCGGGCTGACACAAGCCGCGATAGAAACGCGTGCGCACAAGCCGAATCGGCAGATGGCTCGGCGGCGCCGCATACTTCGCGTTGACGAGCCCGGACATGTCGAAGTCGAACGGAATCGGGATGCGTTTCTCCGGCGAGTCTTCGCTCGTATATATCACCGAGTTGTGGCAACAGTAAGAACCTTCGGGCCCCTTCAAAACGGAATAGTCATGATTTGATATCAGCAACTGAAACAGCTCGTACCGAGCCGTCGCGACCTGATCGAGTTCCTCGAAACGATTCTCGGCAACGCGCGCTTTGTCGAGCCCGAGGCGTTTCCCTATATCGCCCTCGTCCTCGATGACAAATGCCAGATCGGTCCAGGGTTGCAGCTTGTCATCGCTGTCCACATAGCTCAGGCGTATCAGTCGGGAGCCGAAGCTCTGGTCTGTCAGAATCTCGTAGGTCCGGTATGCGAGATACTCGAGCAGCAACTTCTGCTGTGATTCGAGTCCGTGCTGGCAGGGCGATACGAGCTTCAGCTTGTCCTGCCCCTTGAACAGGGTGCCTTTGACCTGGGATTTCTTGAAGTTGAGGCGAATCGGCGGCAACTCGCAGTGTTCTTTTCGGAAATTTCCGCGGATTCGGATAGAGACGTCCAGGCGCTGCGATTCCCCCGCCTCATTCACGTACGCCCATTGTCCCGGGAAATACAGCCGCACATCCGAGTCGCGCTGCGCGTAAGTCTGCGACAGCGGCGCCGTCAGGACCGCCTTGAGCGTCTCGTGCTCTGCGAACAGCGGATCACGTTCGCTGGCAGCGGCGGTACCGACGAACGCCAGCACGAGGATGGATAGGAACAGTACAATGCGCATCTCAGGCTCGGTTTATACGTTAACCCCGCTTGAATGTCATACGAGGATACCGAAGGTAATTACCTGAATTCTTTGGGCTGATACCCGAATTTCAAATGAGAGACCTATGCAGATCACCGTTCGCGAGGCTTTGCCCGACGATGCCAGAACTATCGCCGGCTTTAACAGCGATATGGCGATGGAGACGGAAGGCAAGACCCTCGATCCAGACCTGATCGGACCGGGAGTCGCAGCGTTGCTCGAGGACGCGTCCAGGGGACGTTACTGGGTGGCCGTGGATGACAATCGCGTCATTGGCCAGCTCATGGTGACCTACGAATGGAGCGACTGGCGGAACGGCAATATCTGGTGGATCCAGAGCGTCTATGTGCACCCGGATTGGCGCCGTCACGGTGTGTTTCGGGCCCTGTATCAACACGTGGAGTCACTTGCGTCGGCAACGCCGGGGGTCATTGGACTGCGCCTCTATGTCGAGACCGGTAATACACGAGCGCAGCAGACCTATGAAGCGCTTGGCATGGTGAAGCCGAATTATCTTGTAATGGAAGCGATGCTGAGCAACAGTAACGCAGATACGAATGGAGAAACCTGATGTTGGAAGTTGGTGCACGCGCGCCTGAGTTCTTACTGGCAAACGACCAGGGCGGCGAGACCTCATTATCCGATCTGCTGCAGGACGGACCACTGATCCTGTATTTCTACCCCGCGGATTTCACTCCCGGATGCACCAAGGAAGCGTGCTCGATTCGCGACATCCACACCGACATTCAATCCGTCGGGCTCCAGGTGGCAGGCGTCAGCCCGCAGGACATCGACAGTCATGTGCGCTTCCGTGACGAGTATGAGCTGCCGTTCTTGCTGCTCAGCGATCCCGACAAGACGGCTATCAAGATGTATGACGTGGATGGCCCGTTCGGCGTGGGCGTTCGTCGCGCCACTTTCCTGATCAATCAGGACCGCGTGATCCAGGACGCCATCATGGCGGACGTCCGGATCGGCCGCCATCAGGAATTCATTGAGCGGGCGATCATCCTGCGGGAAACCGCAGGCAAGAAATCTGACGACTAGTCGCCCTGCACCGTGACGATGATGCGCCGCGAGTGCGGCGCGTAACGGTGTTCCCAGAGATACACGCCCTGCCACGTGCCGAGGGCGCAGCGCCCGTCGCGCACCGGAATATTCAGATCTGAGCCCGTCAGAACGCTACGCACGTGCGCCGGCATGTCGTCCGGACCCTCCGCCGTGTGCGTGAACATTGGGTCGCCGTCCGGCACCTGATGCGACATGAACGACTCCATGTCACGCATGACACTGGGATCCGCGTTTTCGCAGAGCATCAGCGACGCGCTCGTGTGGCACACGAACACATGACAAAGCCCCGAAGTGACCCCGGAGTCTCGCACGGCGTTCTCGACATCCCGACTCAGGTCATAGGTACCGCGACCATCCGTCCGGACGCGCAGCTCGGATTGCGCGATCACGGCGCGTAAGGCGCGCCATAGCGCAGACGAATCGTCTTGGTCTTGCCAAACCAGGGGATCGACACGATGTAGATGTTGTCGTACTCATCCTCGGCAATTGGTGGGACCTTCTTGCTGGCACCCATGTTGCCGATCAGTACGGGGATCGTATTGCTGTGCCCGACGACGAGGACGATCTTGCCCTTATGCTCGCGCACGATCTTCTCCATGATCGCCTCGGTGTCATTGGCGTCATAGGAATTGAGTGGCAACTCGAGCGCTTCGGCGATGGGTCGCGCCGTCTCCTCTGTGCGACGGTACGGCGTTGCGTAAACCGCATCGATTCCGGCCACCACATCCGCATCGACGAGCTGACGCATCAGCTCCGCTGCGCGCCGCTGCCCGGCTGGCGACAATGAGGGATCGTCCTCGGGAACGACTGCCTTCTCGGCATGGCGAACGAAAATCACCGTGGTCGTGGCCTGCGACTCGAAGAACCACGCGAGGCCAATCGCGATGGCCGTATAGATGACAATGACCTGTATACGGCGGCGGCGGCGACGCTTGCGGCGCTCGATATCTGGGCTGCTATTGCGCATGGTGTGCGACTTTAAGGCTTTTCGTCGCCTTTGACCACGTGATATTCGCCCTCGATGACGCCCCCTTCAGGTCGGGCGTCGGGAGCGGCTGGACCGGGCCCCTGACGCCGCAGCTGGCGATTGAACCACCACACCCGGATGCCGACGATCGCAGCGAGCACAAGAATGATGGACCCGAGAACGACAAATGCGACAAAGCCGAGCACGATGGACGCAGCAATGGCGAGCGCGCCGACGATGACGACCAGCGCATTGGCGATGGGGTTGCCTGCGGAAAAACCGCGCGTGTAAATCGTATTCTTCATTACTGCCTAGTATAGAAGCCTTCGAACCAAGGTACCCAGGTTTCGCCACCGTCGATCGACTGTTCGAAGAACTGCCGCACGCGGCCGTCGGGTAACGGGGTCCAGAGCCCGCGGAACGGAAACGTGGTTCCCGCAGCGACATTATGCAAGGTGCCAACCAGCAGCATGCCCTCGTCGGTCATGCCGCCGCGAATCTGGATCTGGCTGCCACCCTCGGAATTCCAGATCTGGACCCACTCGCCTGAGATGCGATCAAGGAAATTGATGCTCATCCCGGTGCCGCCCGTCGCGCTGGTCCATTTTTCGGTCAGGACGCATCCACGCTCATCCCGCGTGATCGTGTTGGTCCCTTGCATCGCACCGGAGCCATCATGGACATCCCAGTCGCCGATCCAGAAATCGAAGGCGGCGAAGGCCTCGTCGTGGGCGCAGGGATAGGCCTTGACGGACATGTCCGCAATGAGAGCGTCGTAGCCCGGGCTACCCGCAAGCGCTCCGAGTACGGGGTCACCTTCGATAATGCCGACCGCCGTAAAACCGCTGGCGGCGATCGCTTCGAGCGCGGCGATGGCTTCGTCCGTGTCCCCGGCTACGGCGTGCAGCCGCGCCTGCTCGAAATTGACCCGGATTGCCGAGAAGCCAAGGCGCTCTGCCTCTTCAAGTGCGGCCCAGGCCGCCTCCAGATCCCCCGTCTGTCGTTGCTCGACCGCTCGCTGGTACGACGCGGCTGCACCATCATCGGCGGCTGCGGCTGCGGCTGCGGAATTTGGCAAAAGTATTATTATAATTATTAATACTTTATAGATTATTTCTCGAATCATTATCGCTTTCTCCCCGGTCGCGCCTTAACGATTCAGACCGTTGATGCTGCGTGAGGTTCTTGCCCGCCGCAAGGTCCAGGGGCAAATAGTTGAATCGCCAGAGTGTTGCTAGCACAATGCGCCGTCGCACGGTGCGCACTGACTGCGGAGAGGTGGCAGAGCGGTTGAATGCACTGGTCTTGAAAACCAGCAAAGGTTAGTAGCCTTTCGTGGGTTCGAATCCCACCCTCTCCGCCACTTACCGCCAGAATAAGGAACACCCATGCCCACAATCCTTGTCACCGGCTGCAACCGCGGTATTGGCCTCGAACTCGTTACCCAGTGCCACGCACGTGGCGACGACGTGATCGGCGTTTGCCGCACGGGCAACGAGGCTCTGGGCAAGCTTGGCATCCGCGTGATCGATGGCATTGACGTGTCCAGTGCGGACGGAATCGCAGCCCTGCGCGAAGCGGTCGGTGATCAGTCGCTTGACGTCCTCGTCAACAACGCCGGCATTCTGCGCCGCGATCGCTTTGGCGAGATCGACTACGACGAGATGATGTTGCAGTACGAGGTCAACACGCTTGGACCGCTGCGCGTCACCGAAGCCCTGGCGGACAACCTCCTTGAAGGCTCCAAAGTCGCTATCGTGACAAGTCGCGTCGGCTCGATCGACGACAACGAATCTGGCGGCAACTGGGGCTACCGCGCCTCGAAGACGGCCGTGAATATGGTCGGCACAAACCTGATGCATGAGCTACGCCCGCGCGGCATCGCCGTTGCCCTGCTGCACCCCGGCCTCGTAGCGACTGACATGACAGGCAACCATGGCATCTCCGCGGCCGATTCGGCTCGTGGGCTGATCGAACGTATTGATGAACTGACGCTGGATACGTCAGGTGGGTTCTGGCACGCCGAGGGTTACCGGCTGCCGTGGTAAGCTGTCGCGCGCTCAGGGCGAGATCTTTTTGAGACCGCCCATGTACGGCGCCAGCGCGTCGGGAATCCGGATGCTGCCATCGGCTTCCTGGTAGTTCTCCATGATGGCAATCAGCGCCCTGCCCACGGCAACACCCGAACCGTTCAGCGTGTGTAGCAGCTCCGGCTTGCCCGTTTCCGGATTTCGGCGCCTGGCCTGCATGCGCCGCGCCTGGAAGTCGTTGCAGTTGCTGCACGACGAAATCTCGCGGTACCGCTGCTGCCCTGGCAGCCAGACCTCGATGTCGTAGGTCTTGGTCGAACCAAAACCGATATCGCCCGAACACAGCGTCACAACGCGATACGGCAGCTCGAGTCGTTGCAGGATCACCTCGGCATGGCCGGTGAGCTCTTCGAGCGCTGCCATCGATGCGTCCGGCGCGACGAACTGCACGAGCTCGACCTTTTCGAACTGGTGCTGACGAATCATGCCGCGCGTATCCTGCCCGTGGGAACCTGCCTCCGATCGGAAACACGGCGTGTGCGCGACATAACGGACCGGTAGCGCGTCCGCATCGAAAATCGTCTCACGCGCAAGATTCGTCACCGGCACTTCAGCCGTAGGAATCAGGTAGAACGGGTTCTCATCGATGGTCTTGAACTGGTCTTCCTCGAACTTCGGCAGCTGACCGGTCCCAACGAGCGCTTGTGTGCGTACGAGGTACGGCACGTAAGCCTCCGCATACCCGTGCTCGCTCGTATGCGTGTCGAGCATGAACTGGATCAAGGCTCGCTGCAGCCTCGCGAGTGGCCCGGTCATGACCACGAAGCGCGCACCGGAGATGCGGGCCGCCGCATCAAAGTCAATCTGACCGAGTTGTTCGCCAAGCTGGATGTGGTCGAGCGGCTCGAAGCCAAGATCAGTCGGCTCGCCCCAGCGCCGCACTTCCGTGTTGTCGTCCTCGGTATTGCCGGCCGGCACATCGTCGGCGAGCAGATTCGGCAGGCCAAGTTCGATGTCGCGGAGCTCAGCCTGGACCTCCTGTAGTGCAGCTTCGCTCGCCTCGAGTCTCTCACCCAGCTGCTTCACGGCCGCCAGCAATGGCTCGATATCCTCGCCCTGTGCTTTCGCCTTGCCGATGCTCTTGGCGCTCGTATTGCGCTCGCTCTGCAGCCGCTCGGTTTCGACCTGCAAGGACTTGCGGCGCTCCTCGAGTGCGAGATAGCCATCGGCATCGAACTCGAACCCGCGGCGGGCCAGGTTTGCGGCCACGTCCGCTGCGGACTGACGAAGGAGTTTTGGATCGATCATTGCTGTTTTCTCTGCTGCGCGCGCCGCGCTATGTCGTCGAGTTTTTCCTTGATGCGGATCTCGAGTCCGCGCGGCTCGGGATGATAATACGTCGCCGGGCTCATGTCGTCGGGAAAGTAGTTCTCTCCGAGCGCGACGGCGTCGTCTTCATTATGCGCATAGCGATAACCATCGCCGTAGCCAAGGTCTTTCATGAGCCGTGTCGGCGCATTTCGCAAATGCATCGGCACGTCGAGAGAGCCAAGATCACGGGCATCTTTCATGGCCGCCTTGAACGCCGTGTAGACAGCGTTGCTCTTCGGCGCGCAGGCCAGGTAGACGACGGCCTGGCCGATGGCAAGTTCGCCCTCCGGACTGCCCAGGCGCTCATAGACGGCCCATGCGTCCAGGGTGACCTGCAAGCTGCGCGGGTCGGCGTTACCAATGTCCTCGGAGGCCACCCGGATCAGGCGACGAGCGATGTATAGCGGGTCACAACCGCCGTCCAGCATGCGCGCAAACCAGTACAGCGAGGCATCAGGGTCTGTGCCGCGAATGGCCTTGTGCAGTGCCGAGATCTGGTCGTAGAAGTACTCGCCCTTGTTGTCGAAGCGTCGACGGCTCCCGGAGGCAACCTCGGCGACAGTCTCTTCCGAAACCCTGCCCTTCTCGCTCAGGTCCGCCGCCAGTTCCAGCAGGTTAAGAGCGCGTCTTGCGTCGCCGTCGGCAGCCGCCGCGATTGTGCTCAGGAGCGCCTCTTCAATGGCGTAATCGCCGCCAAGGCCGCGCTCGGGTTCGGCAAGGGCACGGGTCAGCACTTCGACCAGATCGTCCTCCGACAGCGACCGCAGGACGTAGACGCGCGCTCTCGACAACAGGGCATTGTTGAGCTCGAAGGACGGATTCTCCGTGGTCGCTCCGATAAAGGTCAGTGTGCCGTCTTCGACGAACGGTAGAAACGCGTCCTGCTGCGCCTTGTTGAAGCGATGCACCTCATCGAGGAAAAGGACGGTACCGCGGTTACTCATCTGGCGGTGCTTCTCGGCTTCCGACACGGCCGCGCGGATATCCTTGACGCCGGCCATCACGGCCGAGAGCGCAATAAAATGCGATTCGGTCGTCGCCGCAATCAGCCGCGCCAGGGTGGTCTTGCCTGTTCCGGGTGGACCCCAGAAGACCATCGAGTGCGCGCGGCCCTGTTCGATCGCGCGACGCAGTGGCTTGCCGGCATCGAGCAGGTGATGCTGGCCCGTGAATTCAGCAAGCGTCGCCGGACGCATGCGATCGGCCAGCGGTCGATCCGCTGCCGTTTCGTTGGAGAACAAATCGGTCAATGCTGGTTTCGTCTCGCGTACCAGTCTTCAGCTCGCAGCCCCCACCCACCGAGGCCTGCAGTCGCGACTGTCAGACCGACGATTATACCGGCTGTGTTTGCAGCGATGTCGAAATGGTCGGCCATGCGATAACGCACGTATAACTGGAAGAACTCGAGGAGCGCGCCAAACACGATGAGGCCGACGCCAACGAGCCAATAGCTGCGCCGTTCGACCAGCCCGGAAAACCAGACGGCCAGCACAAAGAACGTGACGCCGTGGACCCACTTGTCCGCATGCTTTATGAACGACAGCGCATCGGCCTTGTTGCCGAACCAGATCGCCGGTGACAGCGCGCCGAAAAGGACGACCACCAGCATCGCCAGGCTCAGTGTGCGCCAGAAGATCGGGTGCTGCAGCGGCAGCATCAGGGTGTCGTGTCTTCGGCCGCGACCGGAACGCCAACCAGGTCAGCATCTTCGGGCATTGCGAATTTGAAGCGCTCGGCGTCAATCGGCTCGTTAGTTGTAACGTCGTAAAGCGCTACGAGCGTGGTCTGCTCCAGGTTGTCGAAGAAGACCATGCGCGTCAGTGCGCCGGCTGTGAATCCCAATTCCATCCGCTCGAAGCCGCTGGTCGTGTCGAGCGGAATCATGCGGACCCACGTCGTGCCCTTTTCTACCGACGAGCCATCGAAGCGGAATTGCGCCAGCGCATTATCGCTGCCGCCGAGGAGCAAGGCAGGAGTGTTGGCAAGCGCGTCGGCCTGCGGCTTGACCGTTACCTGCAAGAGATCAACGTCGTAGCTCCAGATATTGAGGCCATCAGCGACCAGCCATTGCTCGTAGGGTTCGCTGTACGACCAACGGAACCGTCCTGGTCGCTCGATCTCGAGCGTGCCGCTCGAGCGTTCGACGATATTGCCGTCTGCATCGATCAAAGACTGCTCGAACCGCCCCTGTAAGGTAATGACGTTTTCGACAAAGTCGCCGACGAGTCGCTCGCCGACCTCATCGCCTGCTGCCTGCGCCCACGCAAGCGAATGTGCCGCCAGCAGAGTCACGGTTAAGAGGATTCTTCGGATCACGTACCGGTCCTTGTTGCCTGTCAATGCCTCATTCGTCAGCCGGGTTTGTTGGCACGAGGATTTCGCGCGTGCCGTTCGGCTGCAGTGGACCCACCAAACCGGCCGCCTCCATCGACTCGACCATACGAGCCGCACGGTTGTAACCGATCTTCAGGCGCCGCTGTACGCCGGAAATTGAGGCTTTGCGGGTCTCCATGACAACCTGCACCGCCTGGTCATACAGCGGATCCTGCTCGGCGTCCGCGCTGTCCGGAGACGGCTTGTCGATTCCGGTCAGTCCTGGAGTTGGACTCGAAGGACCCTCAAGAATTTCATCGATATAGCGCGGCTGGCCGGTTTTCTTGAGGTGACGAACGACCGAATGCACCTCATTGTCTGCGACAAACGCGCCATGGACACGGACAGGCAGCGAGGTACCCGGCGGCAGATACAGCATGTCGCCATGGCCGAGCAGGTTCTCGGCGCCCTGCTGATCGAGAATCGTGCGCGAATCCACTTTGGCCGAAACCTGGAACGCGATTCGTGTCGGCACGTTTGCCTTGATAAGACCCGTAATGACATCAACGGACGGACGCTGCGTCGCGAGGATCATGTGGATGCCGGATGCGCGCGCTTTCTGTGCCAGTCGCGCAATGAGCTCTTCGACCTTCTTGCCGACAATCATCATCATGTCCGCCAGTTCGTCGATGATCACGACAATGTACGGCAGAGGCGTCAGCGTCGGGTGCTCAATCGGCTTCTCTTCGTCAAACAGCTCGGGCGGCGTAAACGTCGGGTCCTTGATCGGTTTGCCCGCATCGATTGCCTCACGCACCTTGCGGTTGTATCCGCCAATATTTCGAACGCCGAGGCCTGCCATCAGGGAATAGCGTCGGTCCATTTCCGCAACGCACCAGCGCAACGAGTTCGACGCCTCTTTCATGTCGGTGACAACGGGCGCAAGCAGGTGTGGAATACCCTCGTAGACCGACAGCTCGAGCATCTTCGGGTCAATCATGATCATGCGCACCTGCTCGGGCTGCGTCTTGTAAAGAATGCTCAGCACCATCGCGTTGATCGCAACAGATTTACCCGATCCGGTCGTACCCGCGATCAGCAGGTGAGGCATGCGCGCAAGATCGGCAACCACCGAGTTGCCGCCGATATCCTTACCGAGCGCGAGCGTGATCGGTGATGCCATATCGTCATACGCCCGCGACTTGAGAATCTCGCCGAGCGTGACGAGCTGGCGATTCTCGTTGGGAATCTCGAGGCCCACGTAGGAAGTTCCGGGGATCACCTCGACGATGCGCACACTGACAACGGACAGCGAACGCGCCAGGTCCTTGGCGAGGTTGGCGATCTGGCTGCCTTTGACGCCGGGCGCAGGGTCCAGCTCGAAACGGGTAATAACCGGGCCGGGCGAGACCGACTTCACCTCGACATCAATACCGAAGTCCTTGAGCTTGAGCTCAACGAGCCGCGACATGGCTTCCAGCGAGTCCTTGGACCAACCCTGTTTCTGTTCGGGCGGATCGTCGAGCAGCGCCAGCGGTGGCAGCTCGCCCGCCTCGGCCGCTTCGAACAACGGCACCTGGCGTTCTTTTTCGGCGCGCACGCTCGTCTCGAGCGTCGGCAGCGTCGGTTCGATGCGCGGCTTCTTGCGCGTCGCCTTGAGCTTCTTTTCGACTTTGACGACATCCTGTCGTTCGGCAGCCTTGCGACGCCCTTCGGCCTTGTCGCGCAGCTCGCCGATCTTGACCAGCGCCTGTTCGTAGCCGGCCAGACACCATTGTCCGATACGGTCCATGACATTGATCCACGAGATGCCGAGGAACAACGAAATCGACGCGACCCAGAGGCAGAACAGCAGCGTGCTGGCGCCGAGCAGTTTCATGACGTTTTGCAGGCTACCGCCCACAGCCTCACCAATGATGCCGCCCGCGGAATTGTTGAAACCGGCCGACGAGAAATGCAGCGCCGCCAGCGCGCAGCTCGTGATCAGCGTTGCAAGAAAGCCTCCGAAGCGGAGACCGAAATCAAGTTTGGTCAGCGCGATCTGGGTCTTCTGCTCGCGATACAGCATCCAGCCCAGGAAGAAAACCATGAGCGTGAACAGGTAGGCGGGTCGGCCGAAGAAATCGAACAACAGGCCGGCCGTGTAGGCGCCGACCCGGCCAACGCCATTGCGGACGACCGCATCGGATGTTGCGTGGCTGAAGCTGGGATCGGCCGCGTCGTAGGTAAACAGCGCATACCAGAGAATCAGCGCAAGCGCGCCAAATACGTACAGCGCGCCCTCGCGCAGGGCGCGATGGACCTGTGACGAAACGCGCGGCTCGGGCTGCCTGGCTTTAGCGGCTCTTGCCATAAAGATTCTGTTTTCCCTACACTCTGCCCAAGGTCGGTCCGACCCGCATAAAGCTCGCCCGCATCGTAGCCCTTGAAAATCGCTTCGTCGGTCGCAATTC
>JASJCM010000008.1 GCA_030065985.1 Woeseiaceae bacterium
AGCAGCAGCTTCTCCGTCAGCGTCGTCTTGCCGGCGTCCGGGTGCGAAATGATGGCAAAGGTCCGCCGCTTGCGAACCTCGTTCTGAATATCTGGCATCGAATCAGGTGTCTGTGACGAGTTTCTTGGCCAGCACCGCCGCGTCTTCGCGACCCTCGCTGGCCTGGTAGTACGCCGGTCGGTTGGCGACCTGGTGGAAGCCTTTCTTCCGATACAGCGCAAGCGCAGTGTCATTAGACGGCCGGACTTCGAGGAAGATCTGCCGCACCTGGGCTGCGCGCGCGCGGAACAATAGCTCGTCGAGGAGTTTTTCGCCATAGCCACGCGCCCGATACGCCGGGTCTACGCAGATATTCAGGATATGCGCCTCGCCGGCCGCGACCGACAGCACCGCATACCCTGCAACCTGTTCCTCGCGCACGAGCACCATGTTCTGATAGCCCGCAAGCAGGCAGTCGCGGAATACGCCGTGGCTCCATGGGAACTCGTAGCTGCGACGCTCGATGTCGGACACCATCGGGAGATCGTCGTGCACCATGTCACGGATCGTGGTCGGCGGCTCCGCCATCGGCATGATCATGCGGCAACCTCCGCAGCGAGTCGGGATGCCAGGCACAGATCGCTCCACGACTTCGCCTTTTGCGACGGACTGCGCAGCAAGTAGGCCGGATGATAAGTCACGACCAGTGGAATGCCGCCGAGATCGTGTGGTCGTCCACGCATGCGACCAACCGGTTCGTCACTGCCGAGCAGATTCTGCGCAGCAATGCGGCCAACGGCCAGGATGATCTTCGGGCGCACCAGCTCGATCTGCCGCTCGAGGTATTCGCGACAGGCTGCGGCCTCATCGGGTTTCGGATCGCGGTTGTTCGGCGGCCGACACTTCAGGATGTTGGCTATGAATACCTGCTCGCGGCTCTGCCCTATCGCCAGCAGCATCTGGTCGAGCAATTGTCCGGCGCGGCCGACAAACGGTTCACCCCTGCGATCTTCTTCCGCGCCGGGCGCCTCACCGATTATCAGCCAGTCGGCATCGGCGTTGCCAACGCCGAACACGGTATTGGTACGACTCGTCGAAAGCTCGCAGCGAGTGCAGTTGGCGACGCAGTCGCGGAGTTCCGGCCAGTCGAGACCGGCCGCAGGCAGCTGCGTGCCTGCATCCTCCGCCTCCTCGAGTTCATCGTCGGCGTCGCGCGGCACCCAGACATCGATGCCCATGGCCTGCAAATAGGCTCGTCGTTGTTGCTCAGGGATGTTCATGACTGGCCGTTAGTGTGCCACTACGGTTGCGGCACCGCACCAATCAGGTCGGTACCTGCCGTTACTACCTGCCCTGGCTTGACGTGAATCCGGCCCCTGGCCGGCAGGTAGATTTCCGCGTAACCGGCGAGGCGGATATAGGCGCAGCGGTCACCCTGCCCGACCCGTTCGCCGAGCCCCACGAACGACTGTGGCGCAAGGCCCAGGCGGTAGTCCTGGAACATCAGCACCACGCTGTCACCTTCGTCGTTCTCGACCCACAGTGCATTGGCGGGGCAATCGGGACCGACGCCCTCGGTCCTCGAATGCAGATCCATGACCCGACCCTCGATCGGACTGCGCGCGGTGTAGGTGCCCAGCGGGTTGATGCGAATGCGAATCCGGTAGGCCTCTCCTTGCACGACGCAGCGGTCCGTCTTCTCTACCTCGACGACCTCGCCGTCCACGGGACTGACGATACCGAGTGCTACGGACGGCACTTCGCGGCGAGGATCGCGAAACAGCAGGTAGAGCAGCACGAAAACGACTGTCGGAATCAGGGCGAGCCAGGCCGCGTGATAGCGCAACAGGTAAACCGCCAGTGCGGCCACGAGCACCATTGGCAGAATGCCTTCGTGGGCGACAAACGGGTTTCTGCGGCCTCGCAACGTCCTGTCTCACAGAGCAAAGAGATTGGACCATCTTAGGACAGAACCGGTTAGAATGCGCGCCTCACTGATCGAAGGTTTGTAACGTAATGCGATTCTCTGAATTCGCGCTGACGACGCTCAAGGAAGTGCCTGCCGAGGCAGAGATTGTCAGCCACAAGCTCATGCTCCGCGCGGGCCTTATCCGCCGTCTCGCCTCCGGGTTGTTCACGTGGATGCCGCTGGGGCTGCGTGTACTGCGGAAGGTCGAGGCCGTTGTGCGCGAAGAAATGGATCGCGCAGGCGCTCTCGAGCTTCTGATGCCGGCCGTGCAGCCGGCGGAGCTCTGGGAAGAATCGGGTCGCTGGGACCAGTACGGCCCCCTGCTGCTGCGCATGCACGACCGCCACGAACGCGAGTTCTGTTTTGGCCCGACACACGAAGAAGTCATTACCGACATCGCGCGACGGGAGCTGCGCAGTTACAAGCAGCTGCCGGTCAACTACTACCAGATCCAGACGAAGTTCCGCGACGAGATCCGCCCGCGCTTCGGCGTTATGCGTTCACGCGAGTTCATCATGAAGGACGCTTACTCTTTCGATATCGACCGTGACGGCATGCAGGCGTCGTACGATCGCATGCACGACGCCTATGCAGCGATTTTTGAGCGACTGGGACTGAAGTTCCGCATCGTCGACGCCGACAGTGGGGAAATCGGCGGCAGCCGCTCTCAGGAGTTCCATGTTCTTGCCGACTCCGGCGAGGACGCGATTGCCTACTGCGACGAAGACAACTACGCATCGAACATCGAGACCGCTGAGACGTCACCCTCGGGCGACCCGCGCCCGGATGCGTCGCAGGATCTTGAGAAATTCCCAACGCCTGGCGTGAAGACGATCGCCGAGCTGTGCGAGATGCTGGGCATTACAGCCGGCCAGACCATCAAGACCCTGATCGTCGAAGGCACGAACGGACCGGTGGCACTGGTCCTGCGTGGCGATCACGAGCTCAATGCCGTCAAGGCACAGAAACTCGAGGGTGTGGCATCGCCTTTGATGATGGCCGACGACGGGGTGATTCGCAGAGCATTGGGCGCCGGGGCCGGTTCGCTCGGGCCGGTGGGCATGACGCTGCCGGTCTACTTCGACCATGCGGTTGGCAACATGGCTGATTTCAGCTGCGGTGCGAACGAGGACGGCTTCCACTATAAGGGCGTCAACTTCGAACGGGATCTGCCCGCGCCCGATACCGTCGATCTGCGCAATGTGGTCGAGGGCGACCCGACACCGGGTGGCAAAGGCACGCTCAGCATCGCGCGCGGCATCGAGGTTGGCCATATCTTCCAGCTCGGCACCAAGTACTCGGAAGCGCTCGGCGCCACGGTGCAGGACGAGAGTGGCAAGAACCAGGTCATGGAAATGGGCTGCTACGGCATCGGCATCACGCGCATCGTCGGTGCCGCGATCGAGCAGAATCACGACGATAACGGCATCATCTGGCCCGGCCCTTTGGCGCCGTTCGATGTCGTTATCGTGCCCATCAATATGCACCGCTCCGATGAGGTGCGCGAGGCGGCCGAAGCACTGTACTCCGAACTTGGCGACCTGGGATTCGAGGTATTGCTCGACGATCGCGATGCGCGCCCAGGTGTGAAATTCGCCGACGCCGAACTGGTCGGCATTCCGCACCGCGTGGTGATTGGCGATCGCGGCCTCGCCAAGGGCGAGTACGAATATCGTCACCGCCGTGACACCGATTCGCGGGATCTGAAACGTGAAGAGGTTCTCAACCTGCTGAAGGAATCGGCTATAAGCTGATGATTCCTATAGTCAATATCGGGTAGCATGTTGGGAAATGAGCTGGGCACGCATCATTGCTGTAATTCTGCTTCTGATGGCCGCACACGGCGCCGTTGCCGTCGACGCCGACCCGGAGCTGCGTGAAGCGCTGCGCGTTGCCGTCAACGACGCGCCGAGTTTCACTGACCGATTCGATGCGGAGGTCTGGCTCGTCAAAATGTCGGCGCGCCTCGAGCGACAGATGCCGGATCCCGAGGAACGCATTGAACTGCTCAGGCTCGTCCACATGGAAGCCTCGCGCGTGGATCTGCCTCCGAACCTGATACTGGCCGTCATCGATGTCGAAAGTAACTTCGATCGCTTTGCGATATCGGTTGCCGGAGCCCGCGGTCTGATGCAGATCATGCCATTCTGGAAAGACGAGATTGGGCGACCCGGCGACAATCTTATGCACGCGGATACCAACCTGCGCTACGGCTGCACGATTCTCAAGCACTATTACGACAAGGAAAACGGCGACCTGCGCCGTGCTCTCGGGCGCTACAACGGCAGTCTTGGCAAGCGCAAATACCCGAATAAGGTCATCGATAAGCTCAGCACGAAGTGGTTTCAGTCCTGAGCGACGGCCTAACCGGTCGTGAAGCCAACGACCTCCGTAACCTCGGCATGAGCGACATCCACCTTCGTTACGCGGGCCATCGGCGGACCCGAGTGCAGCCAGGCCTCCAGGACGCGTAACGACGCCGGCGCGCCAACGGCGAAAACCTCAACGCTACCGTCAGGCAGGTTGATCGCATGTCCTGCGATACCGAGCGGTTCTGCCTCGCGGCGGGTACTCTCGCGAAACCAAACCCCCTGTACACGGCCGTGCACCGTGAACAGACGAGCTTCGGTGGTCATGGGATCAGTCGTCGTCAGCGGACGACTCGCTGGCCTTGAGCGCGTCCAGCGCTTTCATCTTGGCGTGCTTGGCGTCGCGGCGTGCCTCGCTGTAGGCGCGTTTATTGAGCGCTTCCTCGGCACTGGCCAGGTAATCCTCAGCCGCCTTCAGGTGAAAGGCGGCAAATTCCTCGGCACCGGCCTCTTTTGCTACCGCGATGGCCTGCCGGGCGTCGCTCATCTCCTGAACAGGCGGCGCCGTCTCACAGGCCGACAATGACAGAACGGCCACGAGGACCATGGCTTTGAGGAACGATGGGAAACGGGGCAACTGCACGTTTTTCTTGTTGTTATCAGGGGTGTCAGGGCAGAACAAAGTAGCAACCACGGGCGCGCGCCGTCAAGCTGTAAGCGGCACTGACGTGCTCGCCACGGCCTGCTAGAGTGCGCCTTTCACTATATGCGCCCGGAGAACCACGTAAGCCCATGGCACTGACGATCTACCACAACCCGCGCTGCTCCAAGTCGCGGAAAACCCTGGAATTAATTCGCGACGCGGGCGTAGAACCTGCGATTGTGCTGTATCTCGAGGCGACGCCATCGGCTGCGGAGATTCTCGGCCTTGCCCAACAGCTCGGCGTCGCGGTAGCCGATCTGCTGCGACGCGGCGAGAGCAGCTTCAAGGAAGCCACCGATCTGCCCGATCTGGAGGACGACGTCGCCCTGGCCGGCTGGCTCGAGAATCACCCGATCGTGATCGAGCGACCGATCGTCGTCGACGAGGCCAGTGGCAAGGCCGTCATCGGCCGACCGCCCGAGAACGTCAGCGCGTTGCTTACCTGATGGCTGACGTACTCGTTCTTTATTATTCCCGCAAAGGAGCAACCGAAGCCCTCGCCCGCGAGGTCTGCAAGGGTATCGATGCGGTCGATGGAATGTCAGCGCGTTTGCGCACGGTGCCGACAGTATCCGCGGTGACCGAGGCGACCGAAGACGCGGTGCCCGACTCGGGTCCGCCCTATGCCACCAACGCCGACCTTGATGAGTGCGCGGGCCTCGTCTTGGGCAGTCCGAGCAACTTCGGCAATATGGCGGCTTCTTTGAAGCACTTCCTCGACGGCACTGTCGCCGACTGGTTCCGCGGTGTGCTGGTTGGCAAACCGGCCGGTGTGTTCGCGTCAACCGGGTCCTTGCATGGTGGCCAGGAATCGACGCTGCTCAGCATGTCGATTCCGCTTCTGCATCACGGCATGATCATTGTCGGCCTGCCCTATACCGAGCAGGCCCTCTCCACAACGACAACCGGGGGAACGCCCTACGGTCCGACTCACGTGACCTGGAATCGGGATCCGGATAGCCTTTCGGATGAGGAAAAAGAGCTGTGCCGCGCGCTCGGCAGGCGCGTCGCCGAGATTGCGCAGCGCCTGCAGGACTAGGCTTTCACATCGCCTTCCAACACGTCGCGGACAAATGGAATGGTCAGTCGACGCTTCGCTTTGAGGGCTTCGAGATCCAGCCGATCCAGCAGGTCGTAGAGACTCGCCATATCCCGCCGGCTACGCCTGAGCATGAACGCAGCCGTCTCGTCCGGCAGCTCGAGCCCGCGATGCCGCGCGCGCAGTTGCAGTGCAGCAACCCGCTGCGCGTCGCTTAATGCTCGTAATTGGAATACGGGCAGTTTCGACATGCGGCTGGCCAGGTCGGCCAGCGAAAAACCGGATTCGCGAGGCGCGGCCGCAGCCGCAACCACGAGCTGACCGCCAGCCTCGTACAGCGCGTTGTAGAAATTGAACAGCGCCCGTTCCCAGTCTTCATTCCCTGCAACGCGGTCGATGTCGTCGATACAGACGAGCTCGCGCGACTCGAGGCCCTCCAGAATCCCCGGCCCTGCCTCGGCCAGCATGTCGAGCGGCAGGTAAACCGAGCGGTCACCTGCGGCGTCGCAGACTGCCTGCAGAAGATGCGTCCTGCCTGTCGCGGCAGCGCCCCACAACCAGCAGCCCTGCCCCGAATCGCCGGCGGACAGGTCGATCAGGGTCGCAACGAGCGTGTCGTTGTCGCCTGCCAGGAAACTCGCGAACACAGCATGGTCCGCGAGCTGCAGTGGAAGCGCCAGCTGGTTCATTCGAGCTCGACGACGGCTTCCGGATGTTCCTTCAGATAACGGTCGTACGCGAAGCGCACGAGTACCGAGAGGACTGCGGCCGCCGGCAGTGCCAACAGGATGCCGAAGAAGCCGAACAGTTGCCCGCCGGCAGCGACAGCGAAAATCACGATAACCGGATGGAGTCCGATCCGATCACCGACCAGCTTGGGTGTCAGAATGGATCCCTCGATGCCCTGTGCGATAGCGAACGTGGCGATAACGCCGACGAGTTGCCACAGGTTGGGATCCAGCGCCATGGTGAGCAGCGCCAGGGCAATGCCGAAGACGAAACCAAGGTATGGCACGAAACTCACGAGACCCGAAACCACGCCGATCGCGATTGCGAACTCGAGGTCTACAAGCCACAGACCGAACGAATAGATAATCGCAAGCGCGAGCATCACGAGCAGTTGCCCGCGGAGGAACGCGCCCAGCACTTCGTCGCTTTCGCGGGCAAGCCGAAAAACCGTCTCACGCTGGCTCTCGGGCACCAGGGCACCGAGGTGAGCCGTGATCGTGTCCCAGTCTCTCAGCATGTAGAACGTGATAATCGGGATCAGGAACAGGCTGAGTACTGCGGCGGCAAGCGCACCACCTGATTTACCGACCGAGGTCAGGACTTTGCCGCTCCAGCTGCCGAACATCTCGCTGTAGTTTGCAAGAAACGCGCTTAGGCCGACATCTGCGCCGGCTTCCATGTTCAGCCACCCCATAACCGTCGGCAGCCAGACTTCCTCCGCCTTCATGGCAATATCGGGCAGTGCATCGAACAGCGCACCGACCTGCGCGCCAATCAGCGGGCCGATCAGCAGGATCAGCAACCCGATCGCGAGGAATGTAATCAGGAAAACGCACACCACCGCGAGCGTCCGCGGCATCTTGAACTTCTGCAGCCGGTCAGCTAGCGGATCGCCGATGTAGGCCAGCAGCGCGGCGGCAACGAACGGCGTTAGCACCGGAGCCAACAGATAGAACAGCCAGCCTGTGACTACAATGGCAATAAGCCAGTTGATACGCAGATCAGTCTTCATGTCATACCCCTGCCTTTGCGCGTCTCGACCACGACAGGACATAGTCGAAGCCGCTGATAACCACGGTCACGAGTATCGCAGCTCCGAGCAGCGTAATCGTGATTTTGTCAGGCCAGCCGAATCCTGCACGACTCAACACAAACAACACAAACAGCATCTGTAACGCGGTATTGAGTTTGCTGATGCGGGTCGGCTCTCCCGGTACCGGCTTGACCAGATAGTTGTACGCCAGCGCACCCGCCACGATGACAACGTCACGCAGGATCACGACAGCCGCCAGCCAAACTGGAATCTCGCCCATCCAGGCAAGTGTAATGAACATGCCCGTAATGAGGAGCTTGTCAGCCGCGGGATCCAGCAATCCGCCGAGACGCGACTGCCATTCGAAGCGCACGGCAAGGTAGCCGTCCAGTCCATCCGAAAAACCCGCGATAAAGAAAAGCGCGAGCGCCCAGCCAAACTCGCCCTCTGCGATCATCCACAGGGTCGGCACGATGAGCACTATGCGCAGAAATGAGATCGCGTTGGGTATCCAGCTTAGTGACATTGGAGTCGGCTCAGGGGCTGTAGTAGAACTCGAGCGCTTCCTGCAGGGGGTCGATGACCTCCTGTTCGACAAGCCCGTTGAAACGCAGGGCCCGGCTCAGGCGCTCCGAACCGCCGCGCGTATCCACACGATAGGTTACGGTATCGCCGCTCACCGCGGTCACTGCGAAATTCTCTATGAGCGCAACGTTGTTGAGAATGCGTTGCACACTGCCATAGGCCTCAACGGTCACGATGCCGGATACGCTCAGGACGACTGCCTCGACGGGCGCGTTGCCGCCAACGGCGAATTCCGCCGCGAGCAGGTCGGCAACCTGCGCCACGACGGCCTCGGGTGCGCCCTGGTACGACACATCGGTGCCGCTGAAGTGGTAGGTCCAGCGACTGCGCTGGCTCGACGCGGGCCGTATGCGGCCGATCAGCACCGAATTCACGTCATAGCGCTGCGACGCATCGAGAATCAGGTCGTCGAACCCGCCCCAGATGTCGGCGAAGGTGACGCTTTGCAGATCCGTCGTATCGAGCAATGGAAATACGATGGGTAAGCCGCGCTCGCCGGCGATCTCCAGCATGCGTTCGCGCAAGAGCCGATTGCGATCGATCGAACGTGACTGCGCCTCGGTGCGCTCGGGGTCGTCCGAACCGATAATCTCGCGCGTCCCCTGCCCCCAGTCGACGGCGAGCCACACGAGCGTCAATGGCCGCTCGGAGCCCCAGAACGTCAAACCCGCATTGCGCAACGTACTCTCAATGGCCTCACCATCAAAGGAGACCCAGAGTGAGTTTTCCGCGCCGGGCCGGAATTGCATGACGTAGGACGCCGGGCTCGGGAACAGTTCCTCGACCAGTTCGGGATTCAATGCGACCTCGGTACCCGATACGCGACCAAGGATCTCTACGAGCGCCGCAGCGTATGCATCCGCCCGCGGATCGTCGGCCCCCTCGTCCAGCGGCACTTCGGCCGTGAAAAGCGTTGGTACTTCTATGGCAAATGCGGTCCCGCAGACGACAATGGTCAACAGAACAGCCCGCCGGCACCAGCCAGCTATGTGCGAGATAGGAGATTTCACCGCAGGTGGTTTCCCGAATTGGTTCCAAGCACTATTATATCGCTCTCGCAGAGTATGCCACTCCATAATGAGCAATAAACCACTTACGTATAAAGACGCAGGCGTCGACATCGATGCGGGCAACGCGCTCGTGGAGCGCATCAAGCCGCTCGTCAAACGCACACGACGGCCTGAGGTCCTGGCCGGTATCGGTGGATTCGGCGGGTTGTTCGCGATTCCGCCGGGTCGCTACGAGGAGCCCGTTCTCGTGTCCGGTACGGACGGGGTTGGCACGAAACTCATGCTCGCGCAGCAAATTGGCAAGCATGACACTATTGGCATCGACCTCGTCGCAATGTGCGTCAATGACGTTCTCGTGCAAGGTGCCGAACCGCTGTTCTTCCTCGACTACTTCGCCTGCGGCGTGCTGGACAACGATGTCGCGGCGGATGTCGTCAAAGGCATTGCAGATGGGTGCCTGCAGGCCGGCGCTGCGCTCATTGGCGGCGAAACGGCCGAGATGCCGGACATGTATCCGCCCGAAGAGTATGACCTTGCCGGTTTCACGGTCGGGGTGGTTGAGCGCAGCAAGATGATCGACGGCAGCGGCATCGCCGAGGGCGACGTCGTCATCGGGCTCGCATCGAGCGGGCCACATTCCAACGGCTACTCGCTGATTCGCAAGGTTCTCGATCGCCAGCCCGATGCACGCATTGATGGCACGCTTGCTGTCGAAATGCTGATCGAACCCACGAAAATCTATGTCAAACCGATCCTGGCGTTGATGGAAAAAGTCGCTGTTAAGGGACTGGCACACATCACGGGCGGCGGCATCACCGAGAATATCCCGAGAGTATTGCCGGAGGGCCTGGATGCCGAGATCGATACCTCGACCTGGGAACAGGGGCCGGTGTTCGACTTCCTGCAGGAGCAGGGCCTGATCGCAACGGACGAAATGCGTCGGACATTCAACTGCGGGGTCGGCATGGTCATTGTTGTCAGCGAAGCATCGGCTGATGAAGCACTGGCGCTGCTGCGCGAGCAGGACGAGCACGCATGGCGCATCGGCCGCATCGTGCCCGGCGACCAGGCCGTGCAGTACGTCTGATGCCTTGCCGAACGGCGATCCTGATCTCGGGATCAGGAACCAACCTCCAGTCTTTCATCGACAAGGTAGGGGACGGCACGCTCGATCTGGATCTTTGCCTCGTATTCAGCAACAAGCCCGGTGCGTTTGGCCTCGAGCGCGCCAGAAAGGCCGGCATTCCGACTGCGTGCATCGAACATGGCGACTTCGACGACCGTGAATCGTTTGACCGTGCCGTAGCGGCAGTCATCGACGAGGCTCGACCGGACCTGATTGTGCTCGCGGGATTCATGCGTATCCTGAGCCCGTGGTTCGTTCAGTATTACGAGGGCAGGATCGTCAACATCCATCCCGCGCTGCTACCCAAGTACCCGGGCCTCAATACGCACCAGCGGGTGCTCGACGCGGGCGACGAGTGGCACGGCAGCACTGTACATTTCGTGACCGAGGAACTGGATGGCGGGCCGCGGATTCTCGCTGGACGGTTACGCGTCGACCCGGCCGAAACTGCCGACGAACTGCAGCACCGCGTGCAGACGGTCGAGCACCAGATCTACCCGCAAGCAGCTGGCCTCGTCGGGTCCGGGCGCGTGGAGTTTGTTAATGGCGAGACCTGGATCGACGGCGAAGTCGCTGAGAAGCCGATCGTCGAGACCTTCGACTGACAGGAGGCGTGATCATGAACAATGGCAGGAACTCAACGCTGGTTATTGCACTGGGTATCGCGTTGTTGGCGTCCGGCTGGGCGCTTGCACGGTTAGCTGAGTTCCAACAGACGCGCCAGACTACTGTCGTATACACCGATGCGCCGGATCTCCAGGCAAATCCGAATAACCTGAGTTGCCGGCAGGGCCGACGGCTCGACCTCGACATTCGCGACTATTCCAATAATGTCGTTGCAAAGCCAGGGCCCTCCTCCATCCATCGCTACAAGACGAATCTCGATGCTGAGCCCCCGGTTCATGTTCATATCCTCTCGATTCGCGGTGGATCCGGGCGCGTCGTCGTCGCGGAGACGGACAAGCCGGTCTGGCTCGTGCTGATCTCGTCGCAACCGGCGATTTGGCATATTGAGCGCGCACCGGGCGCAACGGTCGATCGGGTCGTTGCCAGCCAGACAAGCAGTGAACTCCACTTCAGCAACACGCTTGTCGCCGAAGCAGACTCACTGCTCGAACTGTTGTTCGGTGAGGCGCCAGATGCGGCCGCAATGCCGGACATCCAGGTGATCCCGCACTCGACGTGCATGGCAGCCCTGCAGCGCTTCCAGAAATACGACGATCGCAAGAAGTTCATCCCTGCGTTGCAGGGCTTGCGCGCTTGGCTCGGTCACCCCGAGATGTCATTCCAGTCCGCCAGTCACCCTTCCTACTTTGAACTACCGTTCCGTGTGCCTTTCGAGGAACCCGACGTATCCATTGATCGACTTGCCGCCGTCGCGAAACTCGCAGAGCCGCCCAAAGCGGCACCGAGCAATCAGCAACCGGAGCCTGATCGCGCCGTTGCCAATCAGTTCGAGCGTTACGCGAATATGCAACGTCGTAGCGACGTCAAGGCAATTACTTTTGCAAACTCTGGGGAATTGGTTGCGGCGCTGGACGCCTATCGCAACAAAGGCCTGATTCCATCGCTGATGCCCGCCTCCGGACGTGGCGGACGAGGTCTCGATGTGGCCGAGTGGTATTCGCTCAGCGACTACCGCGGTGCCTACACTCGTCGCGTACCGACGGGAATAACCGAGGATGCGTGCAATGGCGGACGTGACCATGAATTCCTGATTATCGACGGCACCAACGGAACGAACAGCGTCAAATGCGCCTGGGGCAAGCAGATGTACTTCACCCGCGGTGGAGACGATCATATTGACGACAGTTGGGAGGACGACGTGATCTACGCCGGCACTGGCAACGACACGATCGATGCCGGATGGGGCAGTGACCTGCTGTTCTTCAACTACGGATGGGGCCAGGACGTCGTTGAGAAGACCTGCCACAATGCGGCGTATCGGCCTCAGGACTCAGCCGGCGCAAGAAAGGTCAACTGGTCGACGAACTGGCCGTACAAGAGCTTCATTGTCTTCGGCAGAGACGTCTCCCGGGAAGACATAGTCCGCGTTGATAACAAGCTCGTGCACAAACAGACAGGTGACTCGGTTACGTTGAAGAACGACTGCTTCAACATCGTCTACTGGCAGTAGCCGGCTAACTCCCCGATAACGAAATACTGCCGCTGTCCGACACCCGGATCTTGCGCCGGAATGCGCCGGGGTCGAGCTTCGCCTCAAATGCGTAATCGAAGCTGTCGCCTTCCTTGTTCAGAATCGAGCGGAACAGCCCGATGCCTGCGAGGAGATTTACGCCTGCAGTAAGCGTAAACGAACCCTCACCGTAGCCCTCGATCACGGGCAACTCATTGCCAACGCCCTTGATGATGTCATTCCCATCCAGGCTGATTGTGTAGGAAACACCGGCAAGCTCGAGCGGTTCGAGATTCGGATTGATGACGTTCAGCACGATCTCGAACTTCGGCAGCCCGCTACCATCACTCGACGCAATCGGCTTGAAGGACTGAACAGTCACTGTCGGGTTTTCGTAGCCGGGGCTCATTCCCGCACACCCCGACAACATCCATGCAGCAACAAGTAGTAGCACGATACCCGTGCGTGCTGGCAAATTCGTATTCATCGTTAACTCCCGGGATTTGCGTCAGGCCTTGGGTAGTGTAACCCCGGTCTGGCCCTGATATTTGCCGCCGCGATCCTTGTATGAGGTCTCGCAAGGTTCATCCGACTCGAGAAAGAGCATCTGCGCCACGCCTTCGTTGGCGTAGATCTTGGCGGGCAATGGCGTCGTGTTCGAGAACTCGAGCGTAACGTGCCCTTCCCACTCAGGTTCGAGCGGCGTGACATTGACGATGATGCCGCAGCGGGCATACGTCGATTTGCCAAGGCAGATGGTCAACACGGTTCGCGGAATACGGAAATACTCGACCGTGCGCGCAAGCGCGAACGAGTTGGGCGGAATAACGCAAACGTCGCTCTTTATGTCGACAAAGCTCGTTGCGTCGAAGCCCTTCGGGTCGACGATCGCGGAGTTGATGTTCGTGAAGATCTTGAACTCGTCCGAGCAACGCACGTCGTAGCCATAGCTCGATGTGCCGTAACTGACGATTCGACCGTTATCGTTCTCCCTGACCTGACCGGGCTCGAACGGCTCGATCATGTGGTGCTCCTCGGCCATGCGGCGAATCCAGCGATCGGATTTGATACTCATTTGTTCTCCTCGACCACGATGTTGCCGAACTTGGCACTGTGATCAACGCGCTCTGCCGCCTGTGCCGCTGCAATATTCCATGCAGCCTGCCGGTAAGCAGCCGCGATCGCCGAATCCGGCTCAGCCACGACCGTGGGTTTGCCCGAGTCCGTCTGTTCGCGGATACGCGCATCGAGCGGCAGTCGCCCGAGCAAACGCACATCGAAGTCCTCGACAATCTTGTCAGCGCCGCCCGTACCGAAAATAGCGTCTTCATGGCCGCAGCTCGAACAAACGTGCGTTGCCATGTTCTCGATCACCCCGAACACCGGGATCTGAACCTTGCGGAACATGGCGAGGCCCTTGCGCGCGTCCAGTGTCGCGATGTTTTGCGGCGTCGTAATGATGACCGACCCCGACACCGGGATCTGCTGGGCAAGCGTAAGCTGAATATCGCCCGTGCCAGGTGGCATATCGACGATCAGGTAATCGAGATCGTCCCAGTTGGTCTGGTTGGCGAGCTGGCTCAAGGCCGACGTCACCATAGGGCCGCGCCAGACCATTGGCTGGTCGGCATCGACGAGTGCGCCTATCGACATCATCTGCAGACCATGGGCACGCAGCGGCAACATCGTCTTGCCGTCTTCGCTTTCGGGAAACTTGCCGACGAGTCCGAGCATTTGCGGCTGGCTCGGGCCGTAGATATCGGCATCCAGAACGCCGACAGACGCACCTTCGGCTGCCAGCGCGAGAGCAACATTTACGGCAACCGTGGATTTGCCTACGCCGCCCTTGCCCGAGGCCACCGCGATCAGGTTCTTGACGCCAGGTATTGGCTTCAGATTGCGTTGCACGCCATGACGCCGGATGCGCGTCGACAGCGCGATTTCGACGTCAGTTACGCCAAATTCCTCATTCACTGCGGCTACTATTTCGTCGTGAACGGCGTCGAGCGCGCTATTGCAGGGAAAACCCAGTTCTATCGCGGCTTTGAGGCGGTTTTCGGCGGTTTGGACACCCCGCACTCGACCGATTTCACCCAGGGGGCGCCCGACGAGGGATAATTCGATAGAATTTAGGAACTTGGCTTTATCTGAATCTGTTGACACCGTCACACTTCGCACGTTTGCATTAGGTAAAATTTCTGTATCCGGCGCCGATCAAGGTCGGCAAATCGGGGGCACATTGTAAAGGCCAAAAACGGCTGAAAGCCAGCATTGGCGGGCAGTGTGCATAGTTCGATGTGGCATAATGCCGCGTCGTCGCATTGGGCATGTTTGGATATTCGTTTGGCGTCTAGCAGCAAATCACTGACGATTGCGTTCGTCGCAAGGAAGCGCACATGAGCTTTCTCGCGTCCTTCCGGTCGGAACAGATCCTGTCGCAGCTAGTCGCTGAGCCGGACCCGCAGTCGGCGAGCGCCCAGAAGCTGGTCGACAAACTCAAGAAAGCCGGCAACAAAGCCGTGCCGAAGATCATCGACGCCCTCGCCCTCTCGGACAAGACGCACACGATGGTGCTCGTGGACATACTCGGCGCCATGGTCAACGACAGGAATCTCGAAATGTACCGCGAAGGCCTCGCGGACGGTAACGAACGCGTTGTGTCGGGCACGGCCTGGGCACTGTCCAGCAGCACCGATTACAACCCGAATTCCCTGCTCGATTTCTTCGATGACGATGAGGTCTCCAAGCCCGCGCTGATCGAGGTCCTTCGAGTTCACAAGCAGGATCTGTCGGTGCATGAACTGCTGCAGCGCGCCTACGACTGCGAACCGAAGGAAAAGGCGGCGATCTTCAAGATCATCGAAGACACGATCAAGCCCGACATGGTGCCCGACCTGATTGCCCGCATGGGCGGCAAGGACCCGGTTATCAAGATGCACCTGATGAACCTGCTGGCGCGCTTCGACGATCCGCGTATCAACCAGGCGCTGGAGATGCAGCTCAAGGACCCGAACAAGATGGTCCGCAGTGCGGCACTGGCTGCACTCGGCTCGCGCACCGGCCACGTCGATGTCGAGAAGATCGCATCAGCGTTGCTGGACCCGGACCTCGACGTGCAAAGCAAGGCTGTCGATGTGCTGATCAAGGTCAAGCATCCGGAAACCGTGCGTTACCTTCTGCCGGCGCTCAAGGATGAATCAGAGTACTCGCGCCGCGCTGCTGTCGAAGTGCTCAACGAAGTCGGCGACGAAAACTCCGTCAAGGATCTCCTGGAGGCGATCAAGGACGATGACTGGTGGGTCCGCTCACGCGCCGGCGACGCCCTGGCCGAAATCGGCGGGCCGCGAGTTGTCGACTCCGTGGTCAAACTGATCCGCAACGAGGACGAGGAGATTCGCCGCACGGCCATTGAGATCCTCAACTCCACCAAGAGCGATCGCGCCGAAGAAGCCCTCATCGGTGCAGCCGACGACCAGGACTGGTGGGTGCGCGAACGCGCAGTCGACGCTCTGGCAAAGATCGGCAGCAAGAAAGCACTGCCAAAGATCGAAGCGATGCTCGGACAGAATCCGAAGTCGGACACGGTCCTGATTCGCGCGCTGGGCAAACTCGGTAACGCCAACCACATCACCAAGATCCTGCCGATGCTCAAGCGGCCCGAACGAGAGATCCAGATCGAATCGATCAAGGCACTGTCGCATCTCTCCAATGATTCGCATGCCTCAAACATTCGCAATCTGCTGAAGAAGATCAAGCAGTCTGACGACATGACGATCATCAATGTCGCGGACAAGGCGCTCAAAGACCTCGACGCGCGCTTCTCCGAGACTGTCGTCGAGCAAAATGTGCGCGCCGAGAAGATTGGCGAGAACACCCGCACGCTGCTGGTCGACAACGACGAGCTCGAGAAACTGCTCACACAGGCCAAGGAACAGAGCGCTGTTGCCCAGGCCGACGGGGACGGCGAGATTGTGCCGGCAACGTCAGAAGCCCCCGAAGCGCCGGAAGCGCCAGAAGCGCCTACGGCACCGGCGATTCTCGATATTTCCAAGCTCGAGCCCGGCGATGTCATTGACGGCCGCTACAAGTACATCGAGAAGATCGGTAAAGGCGCGTTCGGTACCGTGTTGCTCATGGAAGACGAGGTCGTCGACGAGCAGCTCATCCTGAAGTTCTTGAACCCGAACGTATCGTCGGACGAGGAGATGATGAAACGTTTCGTGCACGAGCTGCGTTACTCACGCAAGATCACGCACCGCAATGTCATTCGCATCTATGACTTCCTGAATCTGCAAGGTTGCTACGCAATCTCGATGGAGTACTTCCCGTCGCACACGCTGTCCGGCGAGATTCCGGACAACAAGCCGATGGACCTGGAAAAAGTGCTGCGCTACTCGCGCGACATGGCAACCGGCATGGCGGTTGCGCACCAGGCCGGCGTCATTCACCGCGACCTGAAGCCGGCGAACGTGCTCGTCAACGACGAAGGCCTTCTCAAGATCGTGGACTTCGGCGTTGCAGCGGCGGCCTCCAGCGGCGACACCCAGCTGACGAAAACCGGTTACGTCATCGGTTCACCGAAGTACATGGCGCCCGAGCAGATTCTCGGCAAGAAAGTCGATGAGACCGCCGACATTTACAGCGTCGGTGTCATCATGTACGAGATGGCGACTGGCGTGCCGCCCTACAGCCGCGGCGACCACATGTCGGTGATGTACCAGCACGTACAGGGTAAAGCCAAGCAGTGCCAGGAAATCAACCCGAAGATCCCCGACGAACTCGCCGAGCTTATCGGTAAGGCTATGTCGGTCGACAAGACCAAGCGCTATCAGTCCATGGATGAGCTTACAGACGCGCTCGATGCGATTACACTCTGAGTCCTGCCATGGCACGTATCGATTCATTTCTGAAACTCGGCCTCGCACAGGGCTGCTCTGACGTTCATCTTGCGGTCGGCGTCCCGCCGATGCTGCGCATGAACGGCGACCTGATGCCGATCAAGTTCCGCGAGCTGTCGGACACCGAACTCGAAACCTACGTGCTCGAGGTTCTGACCGAGAAACAGAAGGCCCGCCTGTATGGCGGTCTCGATATCGACTTTTCGTATGTCAGCGAAGACGGCGGCCGCTTCCGTGTGAACGTCTTCCGCAAAGCGACTGGCATCGGTGCCGTGTTCCGCCATATTCCGGGCGAAGTACCGAAACTCGAGCAGCTCAACATGCCGCCGATTCTCAAGAACTTCTGCGACTATCACCAGGGCATGGTGCTGGTCACGGGAAGCACGGGTACCGGTAAATCAACGACGCTCGCGGCGATGATCGACCATTTGAATGAGACCCGAAATCTCAACATCATCAGTCTCGAGGATCCGATCGAATTCGTTCATCCGTCGAAGAACTGCCAGGTCATTCAGCGCGAGGTTGGCACGCACGTCGAGAGCTTTGCCGATGGCGTTCGCTCCGCAATGCGCGAAGACCCTGACGTGATCCTCGTCGGCGAATTGCGCGATGCAGAGACTATTTCGATGGCCATGACGGCCGCGGAGACAGGTCACCTCGTACTCGGCACGCTGCATACCACCGGCGCCGTCAAGACGATCGACCGAATCATCGACGCACTGCCCGGTGAACTGCGCGAACAGACCAAGGGGTTCCTGGCGATGAGCCTCAAGGCCGTTGTGACGCAGATACTCGTGAAGACGCCGGATGGCCGCGGACGTCGCGCCATTCTCGAGATCCTCGTCAATAATCGCGCGATCGCGAAGCTGATCCAGACCGACCAGACCCACCAGATCCCGTCGCAGCTCCAGACTGGCAAGGATCTCGGCATGCAGATGCTAGACCAGGCACTGCTCGACGCTATCAATGCCAAGGAAGTCGATCCGGACGATGCGATCCGGTTCGCGAACGAAAAGAAGAAATTCCAGCGCTTCGTAACGGACACTGACCTGGTACCGATACTCGATATCGGCGATCAGTCGAAGGTGTGAGGCCATGAGCAAGATCGACGCATATCTGACCAAAGCGCTGGAAAGCAACGCATCCGACCTGCACTTCCTGTCGGGCGACCCGGTGCGGGCCCGTATTCACGGCAATCTGCAAACGCTGATGCCGGACCGGCTCGAGACCGAGTTCGTGCAGGATGCCGTATTCGAGATCATGGATGGCACGGCCCAACGTCATTTCCAGGAACACGATGCTGCGGACTTTGCGTACGAAATACCGGACATATCGCGGTTTCGCGTCAACGCCTTCCGCCATCTGAACGGCATCGGCGCCATCTTCCGCGCGATTCCGTCCAAGGCCGCGACGCTTGAAGATCTGAACATGCCGCAGGTGGTGCATCAGCTTTGCAAGCACTCCTCTGGCATGATCCTTGTGACCGGCAAGACAGGATCGGGCAAATCGACGACGCTGGCGGCGATGATCGACGAGATGAACCGGCGCATGAAGGGCCATATCCTGACGATCGAAGACCCGATCGAGTTCGTGCACAAAGCCAAGGGCTGCCTGATCAGTCAGCGCGAAGTCGGCGTGCACAGCCCGAACTTCGCGGAAGCCCTGCATTCGGCGTTGCGCGAGGATCCCGATGTGGTGTTGGTCGGCGAAATGCGCGATCTCGAGACAATCAGCATCGCCGTGACTGCCGCCGAAATGGGCATCCTCGTCATGGGCACCTTGCACACGAACGGCGCGGGTCAGACGGTTGATCGCATCATCAACTCGTTCCCGGCCGACAAGCAATCGCACATCCGTACGATGATCTCGACGTCGCTGCGCGGCGTAATCTCGCAGCAGCTATTGCCGACGATTCACAAGCCAGGCCGTGCAGCCGCGCTCGAAATCATGATCAACACCAACGCTGTGGCCAACCTGATTCGCCAGGGCAAGCTCGACCAGCTTGAGACCGCGATCCAGAGCGGCGGCAACATCGGCATGAAGTCGATGGACAATGCCCTGATGGAACTCGTCGAAAAAGGCTGGGTATCGGGCAAAGAGGCCTACCTGCAGGCGAACAACAAGCACAAGTTCGAGCAAGTCAAAGACATGGATTGACGGCCCCGCCGTGGCATAATCCCGCCTTTTGGCGACCCGTAATCCACAAATGTCCGAAACCCCGCGAAAAATCCTCGTCACGAGTGCCCTGCCCTACGTCAACGGGTCGCCGCACATGGGCCATCTCGTCGAGTACATCCAGACCGACATCTGGGTGCGATTCCAGAAACTGCTCGGTAACGACTGCATTTATGTCTGCGCATCCGATGCGCATGGCACGCCGATCATGCTCAAGGCCCGCGAACAGGGCATTACGCCGGAGGAGCTGACCGCGGGGTATTCGAAGGAGTTCAAGAACGACTTCGCCGACTTCAATATCGAATTCGACAACTTCCACACGACTCACTCGCCGGAGAACGAGGCGCTCGTCGCCGGTATGTTCGAGCGCCTGCGCGAGACCGGGGACATCTACACGCGCACGATCGAGCAGTCCTACGATGAAAAGGAAGGCATGTTTCTGCCCGACCGCTTCGTCAAGG
Organism: Woeseiaceae bacterium; assembly: GCA_030065985.1. Taxonomy (GTDB): domain Bacteria; phylum Pseudomonadota; class Gammaproteobacteria; order Steroidobacterales; family Woeseiaceae; genus UBA1847. Next base: position 20,154 of record JASJCM010000008.1, read on the forward strand.
GAACCTGCCCGCGTTGCAAGTCCGAGGACCAGTACGGCGATGCCTGCGAGGTCTGCGGCGCCACCTATTCGCCCGAGGATCTGATCGATCCCGTATCCGTTTTGTCGGGTACAACGCCGGTCAAACGCGAATCCGAACACTACTTCTTTCGGCTCAGCGAGTACGAAGACCGGCTGCGCGACTGGATGAGCCATGCCGCACTCGACAAGAATGTCGTCGCCAAGCTCGACGAGTGGTTTCAGGCCGGCCTCCAGGACTGGGACATTTCCCGCGACGCGCCGTACTTCGGCTTTCGTATTCCGGGCACCGAGAACAAGTACTTCTACGTCTGGCTCGACGCGCCGGTCGGCTACATGGCCAGCTTCAAGCACCTGTGTGACCGCACGGACGGACTCGAGTTTGACGATTACTGGGATCCGGACAGCGACGCCGAGGTGTTTCACTTCATCGGCAAGGACATCATGTATTTCCACACGCTGTTCTGGCCGGCGGTCCTGAAGGGCTCGGGCTATCGGCAGCCGACCAGCGTGTATGCGCATGGCTTTCTGACCGTCAATGGGCAGAAGATGTCCAAGTCGCGCGGCACGTTTATCAAGGCCCGCACGTACCTCGACAACCTGCATCCTGCCGCGCTGCGCTATTACTACGCCGCCAAACTGGGGCCGACGATCGAGGACATCGACCTGAACCTGGAGGATTTCGTCGCGCGGGTCAACTCGGACCTGATCGGCAAGCTCGTCAATATCGCGAGCCGCTGCGCCGGGTTCATCAACAAGAAGTTCGATGGCAGGCTCACGGACTCGCTTCCCGACGAATCGTTGTTTGCCGAATTTGCGGCTGCATCCGGGACCATCGCGGGTCATTACGAAAAGCGCGAGTATTCGAAAGCGATGCGCCTCGTCATGGCGCTGGCCGACAAAGCCAATCGCTACATTGATGAATACAAACCGTGGGTCATGGCGAAGGACGAAGCGAGCCTTCCCGATGTGCAGCGGGTGTGCACGCAAGGACTCAACATGTTCCGCAGCCTGATGATCTACCTGTCGCCGGTTATCCCGACGGTAGCCGAGGATGCGCGAGCATTCCTGAATGAAGACGCGTGGCGCTGGGACGATGCCAGCGAGCCGCTGCTCGGCAGCACGCTGCAGAAATTCAAACCACTCCTGACGCGCATCGAAGCCGATCAGGTCCAACGCATGGTCGAGCAGTCCAGGGAGACAGCGCCCGTGGCCAAAGAAGAAACTCAGGACGACACGATTAGCATTGACGACTTCATGAAGGTCGACATGCGCATAGCGAAGATTGAGAAAGCGGAGCCCGTCGAAGGCGCAGACAAGCTCCTCGCTTTGACGCTCGACGTCGGCGATAGCCAGCGCCAGGTCTTCGCCGGCATCAAGGCGGCATACGCACCGGACGCCCTGGTCGGCCGGCACGTGATTGTTGTCGCGAATCTCGCGCCGCGGAAAATGCGCTTCGGCGTTTCCGAGGGCATGGTGCTTGCCGCGGGCCCCGGCGGCGAGGATATCTTCCTGCTGTCACCCGACGACGGCGCGAAACCGGGCATGCGCGTCAAGTAATCGCTGGAAGCAGTTAGAATAGGCGAATGACTGAGCTCTTCGTCATTCTGATCGGCACGGTACTGGTGAATAACTTCGTACTGGTGCGGTTTCTCGGTCTGTGTCCGTTCCTCGGCGTTTCCCGGAATCTCGAAGCGGCAGCAGGCATGTCGCTGGCAACTGCTTTCGTACTGACGTTGTCCTCAGCGACAGCGTACCTGCTGCATCAGTACGTGCTCGTTCCGCTTGAGATCGAGTACCTGCGAACGATCGGGTTCATCCTCGTGATTGCTGCCAGCGTGCAGTTCACCGAGATCATGGTCCGTCGTATCAGTCCCCTGCTCGACCAGGTGCTTGGCATCTACATTCCGCTCATTGCGACCAACTGCGCCGTACTCGGTGTCGCCCTGCTCAACATCCAGCAGTCAAAGGGCCTTGTACAGTCTGTCTTCTACGGCCTCGGCGCCTCTGGCGGATTTGCGTTGGTGCTTGTCATGTTCGCGGCGATACGCGAACGTCTCGAAGCAGCTGACGTGCCGACACCATTTCGCGGCACCGCGATCGCACTGATGACCGCAGGCATTATGGCCCTCGCGTTCATGGGCTTCTCCGGCATGGCGAGGCCTTGATGCGGGCGCATGTTGGAGGCCATCCTGACAATCGCCTTGCTAGCTCTGATTGCCGGTGTCGGACTGAGCATCGCGTACCGCCAGTTGCCGCCCGGCGAGGGCGGACTGGTTGAGCAGGTCAATGAACTGCTGCCGCAGACGCAATGTGCCCAGTGCGGCTACCCGGGATGCCGCCCCTACGCGGCCGCGGTGGTCGAGGAAAACGTGCCGATTAACCTGTGCCCGCCCGGGGGCGACGAAACGATTCACCGGCTCGCGCGGCTGCTCGGCAAAGACGTCATACCGCTCGCCGAGCGCGCAACTCCCGCCGTTGCCGTTATCGATGAACCTGCATGCATCGGCTGCTACCACTGCCGCAATGCGTGTCCTGTCGACGCAATCGTCGGCGCCCATCAGTTTATGCACACCGTCATCGCCGACGAGTGTACGGGTTGCGAGCTGTGCGTCGCGCCTTGCCCCGTGGACTGCATCACGATGAGGCCGCTGACATGACCGCGCCAACCTATGATCTCGGCAAGCTGCACGGCGGCCTGAGGCTGCCCGGACACAAAGAGTCATCAACCCGCGAGCCCATTCTGGACGTGCCTGTTCCGGCAAACGTGGTGTTGCCGATCGAACAGCATGTCGGCGAACCCGCCCAGCCGGTCGTCGATGTTGGTGACCGCGTACTTAAGGGTCAGCCTGTTGCCGAGCCCGATGGTGAGATGGGCGTTCCCGTTCATGCCTCCACGTCCGGCACCGTGGTCGCCATTGAACAGTGGCCGGTCTCTCGCCGTCAGGGTGGCAAAGCACCCTGTATCATCATAGAGAGCGACGGCCTCGACGAGGCATCTGCAAAACAGGACATTGCCGATTATCGAAAGATTGAGCCGGCGGATCTGCTCCTGCGAATTCTCAATGGCGGCATCGTAGGGCTGGGCGGTGCTGTTTTTCCGACAGCACAGAAACTCATGCAGGCGCGCACGGGTGAGACCGAATACCTGATTCTAAACGGCGTCGAATGCGAGCCGTACATCAGTTGCGATGACGTGCTGATGCGCGAACGGTCTACCGAGGTGCTCGGCGGCGCGCAGGTCCTGTTGCATGCGCTGCAGGTGAACACGTGCTATGTCGCGGTAGAAAGCGACAAGCCCGAGGCGATCGCGCGTCTGACCGAAGCGCTGGCGGATCTCGACGACGAGCGCATCGTCATTAAACAGGTGCCAACGATATACCCGTCGGGTGGCGAGGACCAGCTCGTGCAGCTGGTCGCCAATCGCGAAGTGCCGAGTGGCGGCCTGCCAACCGATGTCGGCTGCATCGTCCAGAACGTTGGCACAGCCGCGGCAGTCTACGACTGGATCGTTCGAGGCGAACCGCTGATCTCGAGGATCACTACGGTCACCGGTGACGGCATCGCCAACCCCACCAACGTGCGTTCGCGCATCGGCACAACGATCGCCGACATCGTCAACTGCACGGGCGGCTATACCGATCGTGCCAATCACCTGATCATTGGCGGGCCGTTGACTGGTAAGTCCGTGAGCACCGACGAGGTGCCCGTCGTCAAAGCGAGCAACTGTGTTCTCGTCGTGGCCAAATCCACGTACACGCGCGGGGAACTGCCCTGCATTCGCTGCGGGGACTGCGCGGCCGTCTGCCCGGTACAGCTATTGCCGCAGCAACTCTTCTGGCACGCGTGCGCAGATGACGAAAAGCAACTCCGCGATTTCGGACTGACAGACTGCATCGAATGTGGTTGCTGCGATCTCGTTTGCCCAAGCCACATCCCTCTCACTGCGAACTTCCGTATTGCGAAAGGACGAATACGAGAACTTGCTGATGAAAAAGCCCGGGCGGAGCGCGCCCGTCGACGGTTCGAAGCACGCAATGAACGTCTCGAGCGCGAGCAACGTGAACGTGACGACGAGCTTGCACGACAGAAAGACGCCGCGAAGACGGCGGGACCTGCGGCAATCGCCGAGATACTGAAACGCAAGCAGCGCAAGGACGAGGACAGCTCGTCATGAAGTTCGAGCTTCGCCAGGCGCCCTACTGGTCGGCGCGCACCAATGTTGCATCGCTCATGCTCCAGGTGCTGCTTGCCCTCGTGCCAGCGGCACTCGCTCACGTCTGGTTCTTCGGACCAGGGCTTATCTTCAACCTGCTCGTCGCAGGAATTTTCGCCGTGGCAGGTGAGGCCCTGATGCTGCGCCTGCGAGGTCGTCCACCCCTGGTGACGCTCAACGATTACAGCGCGCTCGTCGCTGCGGCGCTGCTCGCATTCGCTTTGCCGTCGCTGACGCCATGGTGGGTAACTGCGACAGGTGCGTTGTTTGCGGTCGTCGTTGCCAAGCATCTTTATGGTGGGCTCGGCTTCAACATCTTCAATCCGGCGATGGCGGGCTACGTCGTCATCCTCGTCGCCTTCCCCATGCACCTCAATCTATGGGTTGCACCTCGCATGGGCGATATCGACTATCAGCAACTGACGGTGTTGCAGACTCTGGCGTTCACACTGACCGGCAGCCTGCCTGACTCGGTCACATTTGACGCTATAAGCCGCGCGACGCCTCTCGATGCGATGAAGTCCGGCCTCAACAACATGGCAACAGTCGCGGAAATCCGCGCCAATCCGCTCATGGGCGATTTTGGCGGTCGCGGTTGGGAGTGGATCGGCAACTTCCTCGCAATCGGCGGATTCTGGCTGTTGATACGCCGGATCATTCGCTGGCATATCCCTGTCGGCGTTGGCCTTGGCCTGCTCGTGCCTGCCGGCATCATGTGGCTCATTGACCCGGGCAATAACCCGAGCCCCGGTTTTCACCTGTTCGCCGGGGCCAGCATCCTGTGCGCGTTCTTTATCGCGACAGACCCGGTATCGGCGGCGACCAGTCCCCGTGGGCGACTCGTCTATGGCATTGGCATCGGCGTTCTCATCTACTGTATTCGCACCTGGGGCAGCTACGCCGATGGCGTTGCCTTCGCCGTGCTCTTGATGAACATGGCTGTACCGGCGATCGACTACGTAACCCGTCCGCACATCGTCGGCCACGCCAAAGCGAGCGATACCGATGAATAACTCGAGCGTCATGAAGAGCGGCCTGACGCTCGCCATAATCGCTGGAGTCTGCACCGCGCTCGTTGCGTTTACTTTCAAGCTGACTGACGATCGCATCGCCGCCAACCAGCAAGCGTGGCTGGAACAGAGCCTGCAACCCGCGCTGGGCGACGTGTCGTTTAACAGCGGCATCACCGAGTCAAGACTGACCATCCCGGCGCCGAACGCATTACCAGGGTCGGGTGATGCAACCATTTATCGCGTCTACTCCGATAGTGCGCCCGCCGCCGCACTCTTTGTCGTCAGCGCCCGTGACGGCTACTCCGGGGCAATCCGGCTGCTCATCGGGGTCGATGTGAACGGCGCCGTCACAGGGGTGCATGTCCTCGAGCACCGCGAGACACCGGGACTCGGCGATCTCGTCGAAACCGGCAAGTCGGAATGGTCACTGCAGTTTCGCGGGCGCTCGCTTGGCGATCCTGTCGCGGCCGGCTGGGCGATCCGTCGTGACGGCGGCGAGTTCGATCAGTTGACGGGCGCCTCTGTCACACCTCGGGCCATCGTCAAAGCCATTCGGGAAACGCTCGAGTATTTCGCAGCAAACAGCGCCGGGATTTACAGTGTCGATGAGGTGAGCCCGTGAGCAGCATCGTCGAACGTTTTCGCAACGGACTCTGGCGCGACAATCCAGGGCTCGTCCAGCTGCTCGGGCTATGCCCTCTCCTGGCAGTCACGTCGACGTTCATCAATGGACTCGGCCTCGGCATCGCCACGCTTTGCGTGCTCGTCGTATCCAACGGGCTCGTCTCGGCGACACGCCGCTGGATACGCACCGAGATTCGTATTCCGATCTACGTGCTGATCATCGCGAGCCTCGTTACCTGCGCCGAACTCATCTTCAAGGCCTGGTTCCCGGCACTTGACCGCTCGCTCGGTATCTTCATTCCACTGATCGTGACAAACTGCGCGATCGTCGCCAGGGCCGAGATATATGCCTCGCGCAACCCGGTTGGCTCGAGCATTATCGACGGCCTCGTCATGGGAACGGGCTTTGCGCTGCTGCTCATGGCGCTGGGCGCGTTCAGACAGCTCGTCTCGATGGTCTGGCTGCTGGCGCTGCTGCCACCCGGTGCCTTCTTCAGCCTCGCCCTTGCGATAGCCGCAAAGAATGCGATTGACGGCAAACGGCGCGCGAAACGTCACGATGCCCTGCAGCGACCCTCCAGAGTTACGAACCGCTAGACGCATGAACAAGGAAAAACGGACTGCCATCTACGAGACGCTGCGAGCACGAATGCCGGCGCCGACCACGGAACTCGACTACCGGACACCGTTCGAGCTCCTGATTGCTGTCATTCTCTCGGCACAGGCCACTGACGTTGGCGTCAACAAGGCGACCGCAAAGCTGTATCCCGTCGCCAATACGCCTGCGGCGATACTCGCGCTCGGCGTCGATGGTCTGAAGACCTACATCAAGACGATCGGCCTGTTCAACGCGAAAGCCGAGAACATCATAAAGACGTGCCGTATCCTGATTGAAGAGCATGACAGCGAGGTACCCAGGACCCGCGAAGCGCTCGAGGCTCTGCCCGGCGTTGGACGCAAGACCGCGAATGTCATCCTGAACACGGCGTTCGGCGAGCCGACGATTGCCGTAGACACGCACATATTTCGCGTCTCAAACAGGACTGGCATTGCGAAAGGCAAGACGCCACTGGAAGTTGAGAAGCGGCTCGTGCGACTGACGCCGGACGAGTTCAAGAAGGATGCGCACCACTGGCTTATCCTCCACGGTCGCTACATCTGCAAGGCGCGCAAACCACTGTGCGGCGAATGCCCTATCATTGAATGGTGCGAATACCGTCGCAAGGAGCTGCCATGATATTCGGCCAGAATCGCGAGGAGCTGCGTCAAATGTACGCCGATGCCTGGGCCAAACGTTCGGAATGCAAGCCAATGTCCCCGCTGGAAACACAGATTGCCGATGTCGTCGAGATTCACCCTGAGTATCACGGTGACGTGACGAGCGACGATCTCGCGAAGGACTATTCGCCCGAGTCCGGGCAGACGAATCCGTTCCTGCACATGGGCCTGCATCTCGGCATTCGCGAACAAGTCGCCACGAATCGTCCGGCCGGTATCGCAAAGGTCTTCGAGACACTGGCGGCGCGAGCCGGCGACGCGCACGCCGCCGAACATGAGATGATCGAATGCCTGGCCGAAACCCTCTGGGAAGCGCAGCGCGACAATCAGCCGCCCGACGAGGCCCGCTACCTCGAACGCCTGCGACAACTGGCAGGGCTTAATCGCTGATCCGATGTAATAAAAACGGGCCCGGTGTGGTCTGATCAGGTAACTCCACGCGAGGACATCATGAACGACCAAGGACACAACAAGCCTGGACAATACCCGGTACAAGGGGCCGGACTCGGACTGCGGCGCCCGATTGCCGACCAGCTCATGGCGAATCCGCCCGAGGATGTCGACTTCATGGAGGTAGCGCCCGAGAACTGGATTCATGTCGGCGGCAAGCTCGGCAAGAAACTTCGGTTCTTCACCGAACGTTACCCGTTCGTGATTCACGGCCTGTCGCTGTCAATCGGTGCACCATCGCCCCTGAACGAACAGCTCGTCCGTGACGTTAAAGAATTCATGGCCGAGCACAACATTCGCCTGTACTCGGAGCACCTGAGCTCCTGTGGTGACGATGGGCAGCTCTATGATCTGATGCCAATTCCATTTACGGAGGAAGCGGTCAAGCATGTTGCGGCGCGTGTTCGGCGTGTCCAGGACATCCTGGAACAACGCATGGCGCTCGAGAACGTCAGCTTCTACGCGCCTGTCGATTCGTCGATGACCGAGCGCGACTTTCTGCTCGCCGTCCTCGATGAGGCTGACTGTGACCTGATGCTCGACATCAACAATATTGTCGTCAACAGCATCAACCATAAGTACGACGCCAGTGAATTCCTGCGCGCCATGCCGGCCGAGCGAATCCGCTATTTCCACCTTGCGGGACATTTCGTCGAGGACGAGGATCTGCGTATCGATACGCATGGCACCCCCGTGGATGACGAAGCCTGGGCGCTACTCCAGGAAGCCTACGCGCTGTTCGGTCCCGTACCGACGCTGCTCGAGCGCGACTTCAATTTCCCGCCCATGGACGAACTCCTGGGGGAAGTCCGCCGCATCAAGGAACTGCAGCTCGCCAGCGGCCGCCGGAGCGTGGCCAATGGCTGAGGCAAACGGGTTCAAGGAAAAACAGTACGCTTTCGCAGCACATATTCGGGACCCCGAAAACGTGCCAGCGCCGGCCGGTATCGAGTCTCGTCGCATGGCGATCTATCGAAAGCTGTTCTTCAACAACCTGTACAGCCTGCTGGGCACGTTCTTCCCGGTGCTGCGCAAGATCCACACGGATAAGCAGTGGCACCGTTTCATTCGCGGCTTCATGCAAAAGCATCAGGCGCAGACGCCCTACTTCCTGGAGCTGCCGGAGGAATTTCTTGGCTACTTGCAGGAAGAATTCGAAGCGCAAGAGGACGATTACCCGTTTCTACTCGAACTCGCTCACTACGAGTATGCGGAGCTCGCGCTCGCAGTTGCCGAGCACGACAATGACATGACCGGTGTCGACGCCAACGGCGACCTGCTCAGCGGCATACCGGTCAAGTCCGAGTTGTCTTGGTCGTACGCTTATCGATACGCCGTGCACCGCATCTCACCAGACTTCCTGCCGCGAGAGCCGGAGGCGCAGCCTGTCTACCTGGCGCTATATCGCGGCGCCGATGATGAGGTGGGATTTCTTGAGCTCAATGCGATTTCTGCGGCGCTACTCGACGCCATCGAATTCAATGAGGAGCAACACTCCGGCGAGCTGCTGCTGCGCTCCCTTGCCACCAAGATCAACTACCCCGACGCCGATGCCCTTGTCGCGCACGGCGCCGACGCACTCAAGGAGATGCGCCAGCTCGGTATTCTGACCGGCACGCGCACTTCGGCCTGAAGGAGACAACATGCGCGCTCTAGTAGACCTGAAGAACAAAATCGATGGCATCCTGGACCCGGCCGGCGACTGGCTGGCCCTGCTTCCCATCCGCCTGTTGATGGCTTATGAATTCGGCCGTGCCGGTCTGATGAAATTCAACGGCAACAACTGGTTTGCCAATATCCAGGACAACTTTCCTTTTCCATTCAACGTCATACCGGTCGAGATCAGCTGGTTCCTCGCGACCTGGGCCGAGATACTGGGCGCTATCTGCCTCGTATTGGGTCTGTTCACGCGATTCTGGGCATTCAGCCTCATTATCCTGAGCATCGTTGCGATCTTCGGCGTGCACTGGCCTGACGAGTGGAACTCGCTCGCCGAGCTGTGGAAAGGCTACTCGGTCTCCGACAAGGGTTTCGGCAACTATCGTATTCCGCTGCTGTTCATCGCGATGCTGTTCCCGCTGATGTTCATGGGCCCCGGTCGCCTGAGTCTCGATCGCATTATCGCCAGGAAGCTCGCCGGCGCCTGATCAGGGGATTTTCCCTAATACCGTTGCGCGGCCTGATTTCGGGGGTGTCTGCTAGTATCAGGAGTCCTCGTAGACCGGAGCAACAATAACAATGAACCCGGGCGCGCAGCTCAAACGCGACATCGGCTTCTTCGGTGCCGCGTTCCTTGTTCTGAATGCTGTCATCGGTGCAGGGATCTTCGCGTTGCCTGGCAAGGTTGCGGTCACCGCCGGACTCTATAGTCCCTGGCTGTTTCTTGTTGTTGGCCTGCTATTCCTGACCGTCGTGCTGACGTTCGCGGAGCTTGCCAGCTACTACGACCGCACCGGCGGCCCGGTGTTGTACGCAACGGAAGCATTTGGGCCATTGGCCGGGTTCAGCACGGGCTGGCTCATCTATCTCGCACGAATGACAGCGTTCGCTGCAAATGCGAATGTCATGGCGGTCTACCTTGCATCCCTGTCTGATGTCTTTGCGTCTCCGGCGGCCCGTATTGCAATCATCACGCTCGTGACGATTGGCCTGACCTGGGCCAACCTTCGCGGCGTCCGCGAGGGCGTGCGCACGATGGGTGTTTTTACCGTCCTCAAGATCGTGCCTCTGCTGCTGCTGGTCCTGCTCGGATTGCAACATGTGACAGGGGCGACGCTATTGCCAGGCAGAGGCGTTCAGATTGACGACATCGGGGGAACGACCCTTCTGCTCATCTATGCTTACGTTGGCTTCGAGACTATTGGCGTCACAGCCGGCGAAACGAGACGCGCACAGCACACGGTTCCTGCAGCCCTTGTGCGCACCGTTATCGGCACAGGCATTCTCTACTTCCTGATCGTACTGGTCTTTATCTCGGTCATACCCGCAACCGGGTATGCGGATGCCACGCTCGTAGACGTAGGCAGGGCACTGGCCGGTCCCGCGGGCGCCGTCGTGATCACGCTTGCCGCTGTATTCTCGATCGGCGGCAATCTCGCCGGTTCGATGCTCGCGGCGCCGAGACTGATCTATTCATTGGCCGAAAATCGGCTTCTTCCTCAATGGTTTGCGCATGTAAACGAGAAACATTCTACGCCGGACAATGCCATTTTGGTCATGGGCGGAATGGCGCTGGTACTTGGGCTTTCCGGCAACTTTGTCGAACTCGCCGTCGGCAGCTCTGTCGTGCGCCTGCTTGGCTACATCATCTGTATTGCTGCTCTACCCGTTATTCGCCGGCAGGCAAGCCCGGAGCAGCAGGCGCAGGCCTGGCGGCTGCGCGGTGGGCTCGCCGTGCCGATCCTCGCGCTTGGCGTCTGCGGCTGGCTCGTGGCCCAGTCCAAGGGCGATGACTGGATACGGGTTGGTGTCCTGCTCGCAATCGGCATCGCGCTCTACGCGCTCGAAAAGTGGTACTACGCCCGTGATTAGGAAGGCACCATTCCATGGCCAGCGGGTCAAATCGAGAATGCTGCGCGTCCTGATCAGCCTGGTGACCGTCATCTTGCTCACTGTGAGCTCTGTCTCGGTTGCAGCCACACCGATTGATGAGCGCGAATGGATCGAGGTCCGGAGCGATAACTTCAAAATCTACAGTGTGCTCGGCGAAGACCGCAGCGTCGAGTTGCTGCGCCACCTCGAGGTCATGCGGGGCAGTCTCGGCGACTCATCGGAACAATCAACCTGGCAGTCAGGCGTGCCTACGGTCATCGTTGCTGTCGATAATCACGACGATTACGAAGCCATTGGCGCACCCGCGAACTCCGCTGGCTTCTTTTTTTCGGATTTGCGCGAGAATGCGATTGTCATTGATGACAGCGACGTTGCCTCGGGCATACAGATTATCCTGCACGAGTACGCGCACTACCTGAACAAGCAGTCCGGCCGTATTCGCTACCCCCGCTGGTACGAGGAAGGTAACGCTGAGTACCTGTCCCACTCGCGCTTGCACGAACAGGCGTTCGAGTACGCCATGACGCCGAAGCAGCACGTCGCGACCCTGCACTTTGCGCAGTGGCTCCCGTATTCCGACGTGCTCAAGATGAGCGACACCATGGCGCTCGGGCCGCTCGAGGGCGCGGCGTTCTATGCCCAGTCCTGGCTGCTCGTGCACTACCTGCAGAGTCGCAGCGCAAGCGAACAGTCCATGCAGGACAAGCTGACCACCTACACCAATGCAATCTCGAAAGGGCAGTCGCACGTCGTGGCGTTCGAACTCGCCTTCGCTATGGACATTGAGGAACTCGAGCAGGAGCTCATGCAGTACTACCTGGACCGACAGTTTGCGAGTCGCCAGGTGCCTGCGGATACGGCGTTGCCAGACTTCCGGACACGCGTGCGCGAATTGTCACGAGTGGAGGCACAGCTCGTGCTCGCCAGAATGGCACTGCGCTTCGAGAACATCGATCAGGCAGAGACCTGGTTTAGTGGAGTACTCGCCGACCAGGACCTGCGTGCTCATGCCGAGGCAGGACTCGGCCGTGTGCTCGGCTTTCGTGGCGAAATCGAGGCTGCCAGCAAACGCTTCGACAATGCGATCCACCTGATGGCGTGGGACTTCGTTATCTGGATGGACTATGCGCAATACTGGGCACAACGCGTCGCCTTGGCACCTGATTACAAGTCGCGCGAAAAGTTTGCCTCGGAGCTGCTTCACGCTCTCGAAAGCGCGCTGACAATCAATGAAGCAACACCCGAGCTCAATTCCCTGATGGGCTACGCGCATATAGCCAAGGGCGATCGCGATCAGATATCCGAGGCGATTGGCTATCTCGAAGCCGCGGCCGAGGGCGCGCCTCATGACCAGGCGAGCCGGCTGCTGCTGGCAAACGCCTATATCTTCGAAGGCAGGTTCATAGAAGCACGGGAAGTCGCCGAATCGGTGCTGCGCTTCGAGCACGAGCCCAACGCGATAACCGATGCGGCGCAGCAGCTGCTATCGGATATTGCCGACCTGCAGAGACCTTACTAGCGCTTCTTCTTCGGCATATAGAGGTCGGTTAGCGTCCCCTCGAATGCCTCGGCCGCAAATGCCACCGTCTCCGACAAGGTTGGGTGCGGGTGAATCGTCAGGCTGATATCTGTTGCATCGGCGCCCATCTCAATTGCGAGGCCAATCTCGGCCACCAGGTCGCCGGCGGTTGGGCCAACGATCGCACCGCCCAGTAGCCGGTCAGTCTTGGGATCGAACAGCAGCTTGGTGAAGCCCTCGCTGCGGCCGAGCGCCAGGGCTCGACCACTGGCCGCCCATGGGAATTGCGCTTTCTCGTACTCGATTCCCTGCGCCTTTGCTTCAGTCTCCGTCAGGCCGACCCAGGCTACTTCGGGATCGGTGTACGCGACCGAGGGAATCGTACGCGCGTCAAAGTGACTCTTCTCACCCGCCGCAACCTCGGCAGCAACTTTGGCTTCATGTGTCGCCTTGTGCGCGAGCATGGGCCCACCCGCGAGATCTCCGATCGCAAAGATGTGGGGCACGTTTGTGCGCATCTGCTTGTCGACGGCAATGATGCCGCGCTCGTCAACCTGGACGCCTGCTTTACCGGCGTCGAGCTTGTCGCCGTTTGCTCGCCGACCGATCGCAACAAGAACACGGTCGTAGACACCGACCGACGGCGCATTGTCCCCTTCGAACGAAACCTCGATGCCGGGAACAGTTGCTCGCATGCCGGTGACCTTGGTCTTGAGCATGATCGAATCATAGCGATCCTTGACGACCTTGGTGAACGGACGCAACAAGTCCTTGTCCGTGCCCGGCATCAGCTGGTCCATCAGTTCGACGACGCTCACCTCGGTGCCGAGCGCCGCGTACACGCAGGCCATCTCCAGCCCGATGATGCCACCGCCAACAACGAGCAGGCGCCGCGGCAACGGTGCCAGCTCGAGTGCGCCCGTCGAATCGACGATGCGCGGATCGTCAGGCAGCCCGGGTAGCATGATTGGCTGGGACCCGGCCGCAATAATGCATTTCTCGAAGTCGACAGTCTCGTCATTGTCGAGACGCACGCGGTTCGGGCCCTCGAATACCGCCGTACCCTGCAGCACGCGGACCTTGCGCTGCTTGGCCATCGTCGACAATCCGCCGGTCAGCTTGCCAATAACTTCGTTCTTCCAGCCGCGCAGCTTTTCCGCGTCGATCTGCGGCTTGCCAAATTCGACACCGTGGTCGGCCATTGCTTCGGCCTCATCGATGACTTTGGCCGCGTGCAGCAGCGCCTTGGAGGGAATACAACCCACGTTCAGGCACACGCCACCAAGCACCGGATAGCGTTCAATAAGAACTACGTCGAGACCAAGATCGGCTGCGCGGAACGCAGCCGTGTAGCCGCCTGGACCCGCGCCGATGACCACCAGCTGGGCCTTGTGGGTCGCCTCGCCCGTCACGTTCGTCGCCGCGACGATCTCGGGAGCTGACATCTTCTGCGTCGACTCGACACTCTCGACAGGAACGTCGGCTGCAGACGGCTCGATCGACACAATCACGTCACCCTGGGACACGCGGTCGCCTACCTTGACGTCGACCGACGCGATGGTGCCGGCCTGCTCGGCCGGAACGTCCATCGATGCCTTGTCCGTCTCGAGCGTGATCAGCGGATCCTCGACGGCGACCACATCACCGGGCGCGACGAGAATCTCGATGACTTCGACGTCCGCGAAATCACCGAGATCGGGGACCTTGAGCTGCACAGCCACTACGGGATTGCCTGCAGCAGCGAGCCAACATCGGCCAGCTTCTGGCTGAGGAAGGTCGTGAAGCGAACGGCCTGCGCGCCGTCAATAACGCGATGGTCGTAAGAGAACGACAGCGGCAGCATCAGACGCGGCTCGAATTCGGAACCGTTCCACACGGGCTGCATGCTCGAGCGCGAAACACCGAGGATAGCGACTTCCGGCGCGTTGACGATCGGGGTGAAGGCCGTCCCGCCAATACCGCCAAGGCTCGAGATCGTGAAAGTCGCGCCCTGCAGCTGATCGGCCTTGAGCTTGCCCTCACGGGCGAGCGCCGACAGTTCGCCAAGCTCCCTGGCGATCTCGTAGACGTCCTTCTGATCTGCGTCGCGAATGACCGGCACCATCAATCCCTGATCCGTGTCAGCCGCAAAGCCCAGATGGATGTACTTCTTGAAGACCAGGCTATCGCCGTCTGCAGACAGTGACGAGTTCACCTTCGGGAACTCCTGCAGTGCCGAAACACACGCTTTCATGATGAACGCCAGCGGCGTCAGGCCGATACCGCGCTGTTTCGCGGGGCCCTTGAGCTCCTGGCGCCGGGCTTCGAGATCCGTAATGTCTGCAAGATCATGTTGGGTCACGTGCGGCAAGTTGATCCAGCTCGCCTGCAGGCGCGGTCCGGAGATCTTCTGGATGCGGGTCAGCGGCTGGACGTCGACTTCGCCGAACTTTGCGAAATCAACGACGGGCGTCTTCGGCAATGCCCCGCCGGCAGGCGCAGCCGCCTGGCCGGTAAGGACAGCTTTGACGAACGCCTTGACGTCGTCGTGAACAATGCGGTTCTTGAGACCCGTGCCCTTCACCTGAGCAAGGTTTACGCCGAGCTCACGTGCCAGCTTGCGCACTGACGGGCTCGCATGAGCCTTCGCGAAGCCAGCCTCGTCGATCGAGGGCAAGCTTGCCGGCTGAGCTGCCGGCGCCGGTGTCGGTGCCGCAGGCTGCTGAGTCGCCGGCGCCGGTGCCGCAGGCTGCGCAGGTTTCTCCGGCTCGGCGACCGGAGCAGGTGCTGCCACCTCGCCTGAGACTTCGATGATGGCAATCGAATTGCCCTCGGAGACCTTGTCGCCAACCTTGACGAGTACGTCCTCAATCGTGCCCGCAACAACCGCCGGCACGTCCATTGCGGCCTTGTCGGTCTCGAGCGTGACAAGCGACTCCTCGACCGCAACGGTGTCACCCGCTGCGATATGCACCTCGATGACGTCGACTTCGGCAAAATCGCCAATGTCGGGAACGACGAGTGTCTGCTTGCCACCCGATTTCGGCTCTTCACCGGCCGGCGTCACGAGGACGGTCGTATCGCCTGTCGGTTGCGAAGCGATTGCCGGCGTAATAACAACGGTATCGCCGACCTCCATGGTCAGCCGACCGATCACGTCGCCGGTCGATACCTTGTCGCCGACACCGATAGTCAGCGCTTCGATTACGCCGTTCTCGGGCGACGGAATGTCCATCGAGGCCTTGTCGGTTTCGATCGTGACGAGGCCGCCCTCGCGCTCGACCTTATCCCCGGGACTCACAAGCACCTCGATAACCTCGACGTCAGAGAAGTCGCCGAGATCAGGTACCACAATGTCGATTGTCTGCGCCACGTCCGTACCTCCGCCTACAACGTAACCGGATCGGGACGGTCAGGATCGATACCGTACTTTTCGATCGCCTGGCTAACCGTCTTGCTGTCGAGCGCGCCGTCTTCAGCCAGGGCATTCAGCGCCGTAATCGCGATGAACCGTCGGTCAACTTCGAAATGTTCGCGCAATGCCTTGCGCGCATCACTGCGACCGTAACCGTCCGTGCCAAGTGAATAGAACGTACCCGGTACCCAGCCCTGTATCTGGTCTGCGACGATCTTCATGTAATCGGTCGCGGCCACGTACGGGCCCGGGCGTTCGCCGAAGCACTGCTCAACCCAGGACTTGCGTGGCGCCTCCTCGGGATGCAGGTGATTCCAGCGCTCTACCTCAAGCGCATCGCGACGGAGCTCGTTGAAGCTTGTCACCGACCAGACGTCGGCAACGACGCCGAAGTCGTCCATCAGCAGCTGGGCTGCGCCGATAACTTCGCGGAGGATCGTTCCAGAGCCCATCAGCTGAACACGGATCTTGCCCTGGCTACCGATCTGCAGCGGGTAGAGACCACGCAGAATGCCCTCCTCGACCCCGGCCGGCATAGGCGGATGCGTGTAGTTCTCGTTCATGCAGGTGATGTAATAGAACACGTTCTCCTGCTCATCGATCATGCGACGCAATCCGTCCTGGATGATCACTGCCAGCTCATACGCATACGTCGGATCGTAGGAGCGACAGTTGGGTACTGTCGATGCAGCGACGAGGCTGTGGCCGTCCTGGTGCTGCAGACCCTCGCCCGCAAGCGTCGTACGGCCGGCCGTGCCCCCGATCAGGAAGCCACGCGACTGCATGTCGCCACCTGCCCAGATGAAATCGCCAACCCGCTGGAAACCGAACATCGAGTAGTAGATGTAGAACGGCACCATCGGCACATCGTGATTCGAATACGATGTACCGGCGGCAATCCAGGAACACAGCGCACCGCCCTCGTTGATGCCTTCCTCGAGTATCTGGCCGCTCTTATCCTCGCGGTAATACATGAGCTCGCCCGCATCCTGCGGTTCGTAGAGCTGGCCCTGCGATGCGTAAATACCAATCTGGCGGAACATACCTTCCATGCCAAACGTGCGCGCTTCATCAGGCACGATCGGTACGATGTGCTTGCCAAGCTGCTTGTCGCGCGTCAGCGCCGTCAGCATGCGAACGAACGCCATCGTCGTCGAGGCTTCGCGCTCGCCCGTCCCGTCGAGCTGCGTCTTGAAGATCTCGAGCGGCGGTGCCGGCAACGACGTCGACTTCGCGCGCCGGCTCGGCAGGAAACCACCGAGCGATTCGCGACGTTCCATCATGTACTCGTACTCGGCACTGTCAGGTTCGGGCTTGTAATACGGTACGCGATCACCGAGCTCAGAATCCGGAATCGGGATATTGAAGCGATCACGGAAGGCCTTGATCTCATCGATATCCATCTTCTTCTGCTGGTGGGCAATATTCTGACCTTCGCCCGCAGATCCCATGCCGTAGCCCTTGATCGTCTTCGCGAGAATGATCGTCGGGCCGCCCTTGTGCCTGCTCGCTGCGTCGTAGGCCGCGTAGACCTTGAGTGGGTCGTGGCCACCCCGATTGAGACGCCAGATTTCGTCATTCGACATGTTGGCGACCAGTTCGGCGGTCTCCGGGTACTTTGCGAAGAACGTGTCGCGCACGTACTTGCCGTTCATGGACTTGATCTTCTGGTACTCGCCGTCGACCGTCTCTTCCATGACCTGCCGCAGTCTGCCGGAGTGGTCCTTCGCGATCAGCGGATCCCACCGCGATCCCCAGACGACCTTGATCACGTTCCAGCCGGCACCGCCAAACGCGGCCTCGAGTTCCTGGATGATCTTGCCGTTGCCCCTGACCGGACCGTCGAGGCGCTGCAGATTGCAGTTGACAACGAAGACGAGATTGTCGAGTCCCTCCCGCACGGGCATCGTAATCGCGCCCATGGATTCCGGCTCGTCCATCTCACCGTCACCGAGGAACGCCCACACTTTGCGGTCGCTCGGGGGCACCAGGCCGCGGTGCTCCATGTAGCGCATGAAACGCGCCTGGTAGATCGCCATCATAGGGCCAAGACCCATGGAGACGGTCGGGAACTGCCAGAAGTCCGGCATCAGCCACGGATGCGGGTATGAGGACAGACCGCCACCACCGACTTCCTGGCGGAAGCGATCGAGATCTTCTGCGCCGAGACGCCCCTCGAGGAAGGCACGCGCGTACATGCCTGGCGACGAGTGCCCCTGCATGAAGATCATGTCGCCTTCGTGCTCTTCAGTCGCGCCACGCCAGAAATGGTTGAAACCAACCTCGTACAGCGTCGCGGACGATGCATAGCTCGAAATATGACCGCCGTACTCGGTACTCACCTTGTTGGCATTGATGACCATCGCCATCGCGTTCCAGCGCAGGTACGCTTCGATACGGCGTTCGAGAGAACGATCGCCGGGATACTCGGGCTCGCGGCGCTTGTTGATCGTATTGAGATACGCCGTATTCGGGCTGTACGGCAGGTATGCACCCGAGCGCCGCGCAAAATCGATCATCCGATTGAGAAGGAAATGGGCTCGTTCCGGACCGTGCTGCGTCAGGACCGAGTCGATGGACTCCAGCCACTCGCCGGTTTCGATCGGATCAATGTCGTCGAAAGGATTGAAACTGCTCATATTTTGTCCGTCGGGCACCGGCCCGCCAATTATTCTGATGCGCGTGAATTACAGGATGCGTCCTGCTAGGATGCCCGCATCCTCGCACCGGCCGAAATGGCCGCATATGGGGGCGACATATTCGGCGTTTGCGTAGCGATAATCAAGCGTCTCAGGGAGTCAATCAGTCGATGCAAAACGTCCTGCCAGAAAGCCACGATATCCGTATTTATCAGAAACTTGGACGCGTCGATGCCAAATCCCTGGAAGCCGTCGATCAGTTACTCCTGATACTACCGGCCAAGCCCAGCAAAACCGTGTTCTCGAGGCTGCCACAGGGTGCCAGGCTGCAGGCCGTCTACCGCCGCCACGCAGCGGGATCAGTGCCTGCATTTACGACCCGCCTCGGCAATCGCCGGCAGACCCTGGTCGTCGCCGGGACCCTGAGCCCCGGTGCCAGCACGTTCGACCAGCTCACGCTCGCGCGCAAACTGGTTGCAGCCGCAACCCGGCAAAAAGCTGGCAGTGTCGGCATCTGCGCCACGGGCTTTGACGCGTCGACGCAGGCGAAGTTCGTCGGCAGCGTACTCGCCGCTGCTCTCGCAGCCGGCTTCGGTATGCCGGAGTTCAAGGCAAAGCCCACGCCGAAGAAAATCTCGAGCGTTCGTCTACTCGGCC
This sequence comes from Woeseiaceae bacterium, assembly GCA_030065985.1. Taxonomy (GTDB): domain Bacteria; phylum Pseudomonadota; class Gammaproteobacteria; order Steroidobacterales; family Woeseiaceae; genus UBA1847. Next base: position 39,513 of record JASJCM010000008.1, read on the forward strand.
TGGAGGAGCGTCTGGACACCGGCCGAATCGAAGCCGAGGCAAGTGGCAACAACCTGGCGCGCTGGCTGACCGCATTGCCACCCAATGTGCTCGACGCTGTCGCGTATGCGGCTCTCGCGCGCGATCTGGCCAAGCAGCATGGCTGGCAATACAAACGCTATTCGACCAGGGAACTTGAAAAGCTCGGCTGCGGCGCATTCCTCGCCGTTGCGCAGGGCAACGATAACGACAGTGCGAGTATCGTGCGGCTGCGTTACCGTCCGGCTGCGAAGAATGCAGCGCCGGATGTCAGTCTCGTCGGCAAGGGCATCATCTTCGACACTGGCGGTACGAACCTGAAGCCTTTCGAATACATGCTCGACATGCACGGCGATATGCAAGGCAGCGCCGTCGCTCTGGGGACATTTCTCACGATCAGCAGGCTGCAGCTGCCGATCGCGGTCGACTGCTGGCTGGCCATAACGGAAAACCGTACCGGGCCGGATGCGTACAAATCGCAGGATCTCATCACCGCAGCGAACGGCAAGACCATTCAGACCGTGCACACAGATGCAGAAGGCCGCATGGCGCTCGCCGATACGCTCGTGCTGGCCAGCCGCGACGAGCCCGGCGTAATTTTCGATTACGCCACTCTGACCGGTAGCTGCATTCGCGCCATCACGACGCGCTACTCCGGGGTCTTCACCAATCGTCCTGAGTGGCACTCAGATCTCATGGACATTGGCGAGCAGAGCGGCGAACGCGTCTGGCCGTTCCCGATCGGCAAGGAATTCATGGACGATCTGAAGAGCGACACGGCCGACTTCCTGCAATGCGCCGTCAAGGCTCCCGGCGATCATATTCACGCCGCGACGTTTCTTGCCGAGTTCGTCGAAAACGACACACCCTGGGTACATCTCGACCTGTCGGCTGGCGACAATGAAAGCGGATTAGGCCACGTCGCGTCAAAGTTCACCGGATTCGGCGTGCGCTACACGCTGAGCGCGATACTCGACAGCGATCTGCTCAAGGCCAGCACGTAAGTGTCCGCCCCGATCTGTATGTCAGACCGCTTTCGCGGTTTTCTCCCGGTTGTCGTTGACGTCGAGACTGGCGGTTTCAACTGCAAGACCGATGCGTTGCTGGAACTGGCAGCGGTGCCGCTGCGGATCGACGAGAGCGGCAACATGGCTCGCGGTGAAACGATTCGCTATCACGTCAAACCGTTCGAAGGCGCCAACCTCGAAGAAGCGTCACTCGCGGTCAACGGCATCGACCCGTATCACCCGCTGCGTCCCGCAATCGAGGAACGCGACGCGCTGCAGCGTACGTTCCGGGAGGTGCGCCGTTCGATTCGCGAACAGGGGTGTTCGCGCGCGGTCCTGGTTGGCCATAACGCGCACTTCGATCTGGGCTTCATGAACGAGGCAGTGGCACGCTCTTCGATCAAGCGCAATCCGTTTCACCCGTTTAGCTGCTTCGACACGGCAACCTTGTGCGGCGTCGCATTCGGCCAAACCGTACTTGCGCGCGCGGCGATCGCCGCCGGACTCGGCTGGGACGAGTCACAGGCCCATTCGGCGTCCTATGACGCGGAAATGACCGCGGCCCTATTCTGCGAAGCCGTCAATCGTTATCGTGGCATTTTTGAAAAGGCGCTCGAGGAGGCGCCCCCGCAACCGTAGGCACGGCCGCGTTCCGCGTCAGCCTGAGGCGGCTGCCGCTCCTTCGATAACTTCCTTCAACTCACCCGAGTGGAACATCTCGACCATGATGTCGCAGCCGCCGATGAGCTCGCCCTTGACGTAGAGCTGCGGGAAGGTCGGCCAGTTGGAGTACTCCTTGAGGCCTTCACGAATCTCGGGATCCTCGAAAATATTCACAAAGGCGTAAGGCTTCCCAATCGCGTTCAACGCGGCAACGGCCTGACCCGAGAAGCCGCATTGCGGAAAATCCGGGGTCCCTTTCATGTACAGGAGAACATCGTGTGAAGAAAGCTGTTCTTCAATACGTTCGTTGACACTCACTGGCTCTTATCCTCGACAATTATCTGGTTGTTGACCGCCTTGACGCCGCTCGTTTCTTTTGCGAGCGCCTCGGCCTGTTCCCGTGCGAGGTAGCTGCCGACTGTGCCACCCAGGGTCACAGTGCCTTCCCACGTTCGCACGCTAATGTTGAATACGCTGACGATCGAATCGGCGACGTATTTACCCTTGATCTTGGTTGTGATCGCGCCGTCAGACGCCACGACACCGGGTTCTCTCTCATCCTTGCCAAGCTGGTAGCCCGCCGCGGCGGCGCCACCGACGGCAAGTGCCGTACAGCCTGATAGAACGAATACAGACAGCAATATTATTGTCCAACGCATCGATTGGCCTCCCGAGCGAAGCCGGGATTGTACCGACATTTTTCGCCTTTCGTCTGCTCAATCTCTATAATACCGACAGCCCGCTGAGGGCCAAATTCCCGATAAAATCCGGAATTCCCTAATAAAATTCAAAATCTTCCCGGAGAAGCGAACAATGAACCCCTTGAAGAGCATTGTCGGCACGATCATCAGTGGCTTCGTTCTCGCCGTCATTATCGTGATTGCCACCAAGGGCAACCACATGGTGGCGGGCATGAGCGCGCAGTCGATTACTATCTGGCTGCACGTGCTGTCAGGCATCACCTGGATCGGTCTGCTCTACTACTTCAACTTTGTCCAGGTGCCGGCACTCGGCGAGGCTGCCAGCGATGAAGGCGGTCCCGGACCGGCCGGTATCTCGAAGTACGTTGCACCGCGCGCACTCGCCTGGTTCCGCTGGGGAGCGCTAGCAACCTGGCTCACCGGTGCCGCGTTCCTCTTTCATAAGAAGCAGTTCGTCAACGCATTCCTGCTCGGCATGAATTCGGACCCGATCAACCAGTACGCCCTGACAATCGGTGTTGGCGCCTGGCTCGGCACTATCATGCTCTTCAACGTCTGGGTGCTCATCTGGCCGAATCAGAAAAAAGTACTCGGCATGGTGGAGGCCTCTGCCGAAGAGGTCGCGAAAGCCAAGAATGTTGCGCTCCTCGCTTCGCGTTCCAACACGCTGATGTCCATCCCGATGATCATGAGCATGGTTGGCGCGGGTCACGGCTGGTTCATGTAAATACGCATTGCTCAACGAAGCAACGAAAGACTCAATCGGCCCCGTCGTCGCGGCAGCAATTGCCGAGGACGTCGGGGCCGGTGACCTCACAGCGGGGCTGATCGACGATGACGCGGTCGTCGGCGCGCAAATACTCGCCCGTGAGTCGCTGGTTGTCTGCGGCACCGCGTGGGTCGACGAGGTGTTTCGGCAGATTGACACGACCATTATCGTTGACTGGTACATCGGAGATGGTCAGCGGGCAGAACCGGATGACGTCATCTGCAAAATCGTCGGCGCAGCCCGCGCCATATTAAGCGCTGAGCGCGCTGCGCTGAATTTTCTGCAAACCCTGTCCGGTACCGCAACGACGACGGCGGTCTATGTGGAGGCGGTAGCAGGCACTGGTGCCAAGGTCCTCGACACGCGCAAAACGATTCCCGGTCTACGGCTGGCGCAGAAATACGCGGTCCGTTGCGGCGGTGGCGAAAATCACCGCGTCGGCCTGTTCGATGCCATCCTGATCAAGGAAAACCACGTAAAGACCGCAGGCGGTATTCGCGAAGCGCTGCAGCGTGCAGGTAATGCCGGTGAAGACGTGCTTGTTGAGATCGAAGTCGAGGATCACGATGAGTTGCTCGAGGCGCTCGATGCTGGTGCCACCCGTATCCTGCTCGACAATTTCTCGATTGATGAACTGCGGCAGGCCGTAACGACAAACCAGGCCTACGGCTACCTTGCCGCGAAACTCGAGGCGTCGGGCAACGTGACGCTGGAAACCATTGGCGATATCGCCGCAACCGGCGTCGACTACATTTCCTGCGGCGCGCTCACGAAGAATATCAATGCCGTTGATCTTTCGATGCTGTTCCGCATCGACTGACGCCTGTTACGTAACGACGACCAGTAGACCATCGGCCAGCTGCGCCAGCGACAGCGGCTTGGCAATATAGTCGACGCCCGCTTCGCGCAGCCCCTCGGCATTGCCCGACATCACGATGATTGGCACGTCCGGCCGTACCTTGCGCGCCTCCTCGACAAGCTCGAGACCGGTCATGCCCGGCATCTTGTAATCCACGAGAATCGCATCGAAGTCGTCAGGCGACTCGACGTATGCCGCGAGCGCCGCCACCGGGTCGGACCACGTGCTCGAGGTGTAGCCGAGTGCCTGCACCATGATATCCACGGTCTGTAGCACCAGCTCATCATCATCGACAATCAGGATGCGCTGCCCGTCGCCGCGCTTCATCTCTTCTTTCGCGCGTACGAAGCGACGTTGCGGTTCCGCATCGACGACCGGCAGGTAGACTCGAACCGACGTGCCGACGTCAACCGCGCTGTCAACTTGCACCGAACCACCGTGAGTGTTGACGACACCGTGTACGATAGCGAGCCCCAGGCCGGTGCCCTTGCCGTGCGGCTTGTCTGTGTAATACGGGTCAAAAATCCTCGAGACGGTTTCGTCGTCCATGCCGGCACCACTGTCTGAGACAGTAAGGACGTTGTACTCACCAGGGGACAAATCCGGCGGTGTGTTACGGGTGTTGTTGGGCACCGTTTGTTGCTCAAGGCGAATCCCGATGATGCCGCCCTTGTCCTCCGTAGCATGGGCCGCATTGCTGCACAGGTTGACGAGAATCTGCTGGAATTGCGTCTTGTCACACATGACAGCGCCACAGCTCTCGAGATCGAAGTTGAGTTCCACCTTCGGCGGCAACAAGCTCTCGAGCAATGGCGTCGCGTCACCGACCTCAAACCTCAGGTCCAGCGGCTCCAGCGTACCGCTGCCACCTCGGCCGAATATCAGAATGCGTCTGACGAGTTCGCGCGCTCGCTCGCTGGCATCGATAATGCCATCGATGTACGGTTTTGCTCGTTCACTGGTTTCGCGCCGTAGCAGATCGGCATAACCGAGAATTGGCACGAGCAGGTTGTTGAAGTCATGCGCAATGCCGCCGGCCAGCGTACCGAGCGACGACAGCTTTTCGCTTTGTCGCAGCCGCGCCTCAAGTCTTTCCCGATGCGTAACATCGCGACCCGTTGCGACGTATCCGCTCAGGTCCGTGAAGTCGTCGTAGATCGGCGCGATTGTCATTGCCACTTTCATCAACTTGCCGCCCGCCTGGGACAACTCGACGATGCCGCGCCAGGCGCCGACCGCTTCAGCCTTTTTGAGCCCCTCGCCCAGTGCCTCGCGCGAACTGTTGACAGCGAGTTCCTCGAAAGAAATTCCCGCCGCTTCTTTCTCGCCACTCGCCTCGGCAAAGGCGAGGTTCGCGTACTCGATCGCACCGTCTGCATCGATGACCAGTACATACTCGGCGGACTGCTCAACGGCAACCGCGAGCCGGTTGATCGCGGCCTCGACCTTTTTGCGCTCCTCGAGCTCCTCTTCGAGCTGCGCGGTACGCCGCGCGACGAGCCGTCGCAGCGAAATCGACCACGCCAGGATCGTGGCAATTACGCCCAACGCGATAACCAGGCCAAACCCCACGCGATACCAGAGCTTGCGCAACTCGGAAGGATCGAGGCCACCGACATTAATCCAGCGACGCATTATCTGATCGCGTTCGTCGTCGGAAATCGACGCGAGCCCTTTGGTCAGGATCTGCGTGAGCATGGGCCAGTCGTTGCGAACCCCGAACGTTTGGGGATCGGTGCCTTCGACTTCGCCAGCCACGCGGAGGTTGGTGATAGCCTCCTGCTGAATGTAATAGGTTGACGTACCGATTTCGGATACGAACGCATCGATTCGGCCCGTCGACAGTGCAAGCAATCCTTCGATTTCGGTGGCGTACAGTTGCAGATCGATTTCAGGGTATTCGTCTTCGAATTCCGCCTGACGAGCGTAACCAGCAACGAGGCCAGTCCGTCGCCCCAACAGGTCCGTCACCCGTCGAATACCCTCTTCGTCGTCGCGCGTGAAGATGAAATCGCGCGTCTCGTAGGCGGGTTGCGTGAAACTCAGGTAGCTCGTGCGCTCCGGGGCCGCAACAACCAATGGAATGACATCGATCTCGCGATTTCGCGCGGCCTCGAGTACCTCCGCGAATGTCCGAAATGACCGGACTTCGTATTCCAGGCCCAGGCGTTCCTCGAGCAGCGTCATGTAGTCGCCAATAACGCCGCTGAGATTGCCGTTCTCGTCAACAATATTGTAGGGATGGTAGCCAATTTCGGTTGCGACGATGATCGGGCGAGCAAGCGACTCCAGCCACGCCTCTTCCTCATCGCTCAGCAGGGTGTGATCGCCGACGACGGTTGGCGGTGCAAGCACAAGCAGCAGCAACAAGACGAATCCGAGGCGCATCCGCAAACCGGTTTGACTGAATTGAAGCGACAATCTACTCATACGCAAGCGTGTTGGGGAAACGGCTTGCTCACATCATGCGACGGCCCGCGTGACGCGTTTTGGCTCGGAGACGCCGTAACCCTGCGCATAGTCTATACCCATGCCGCGCAGCATCGTGATGATTTCTTCGTTCTCGGCAAACTCGGCAATTGTCTGCTTGCCGGTCAGGTGCCCGATTTCGTTGATTGATCGAACCATCTCGCGATCGATCGGGTCATGCAGGATCTCTTTGACGAAGCTGCCATCGATCTTCAGGAAGTCGACCGGGAAGTGCTTCAGGTAACCGAACGACGAAAGACCGGTGCCGAAGTCATCAAGGGCAAATTTACAGCCAAGTTCCTTTAGCGCATTGATAAAGCGGTTTGCCTGCGAGTAGCTGGCAATAGCGGCGGTCTCGGTGATCTCGAAACAGATCTTGGTCGCATCAATACCGCTCATCTGGAACTGGTCGACTACAAAAGGCAGGAATTTCTCGTCACCAAGACTCTGTCCCGACAGGTTGATCGAACATAGCGACAGGCGCTCACGCTCGTCTGCCTCCGATACGAGCCAACGGAAAGCGCTGCGAATAACCCAGCGATCGATGCTCGGCGTAATTCCGTATCGCTCCGCCGCTTCGATGAACAGCCCGGGTGAAATGATGCCCCCGTTCTCATCGCGCATGCGCAGCAGTATTTCGTAGTGCGCACCCTCTTCCTCAGCTTGCAAGGGCTGGATGGTCTGACGGAACAACTCGAAGCGATTCTCTTCGAGCGCATTATTGATGCGTGCGGCCCATTGCATTTCACGCCGCCGACGCATCAGGTCGATGTCATTTTCCTGGAAGCTGTGTATGCGATTGCGTCCGGCTTCCTTGGCCGCGGCACAGGCACTGTCGGCCGCTGTCAGCAGCGCTGCGACGTCTTCGTTGTCGGCCGTAATCGGCACGACACCAATGCTGACGCCAAGGCGGAACGTGCGTTCCTCCCAGATAAACTTGTACTCGCCAATCGCCATGCGCAGTGTTTCCGCCGTATTCATGGCCTCGTCGAGGCTGCAGCTCTCCAGCAAGACGCCAAACTCGTCGCCGCCGAGACGTGCCAGGGTATCGCGCCAGCGGATCTTGGACTTCAACAATGTACCGAGCTGACCCAGCAGCGCGTCGCCAGCGCTGTGGCCACATGAGTCATTGACGATCTTGAACTGGTCGAGATCGAGGTACAGCAGCGCGTAGGATGTCTCCCTCGCTTTGGCGCTCTTGAGCGCGCGCTCGACCCGGTTTTCGAACTCGGCACGATTCACCAGACCCGTAAGGATGTCGTGGCTGGCGTGGTAGCTCAGGCGCCGGTTGAGGTCGCGCGATTCAGAGACATCGTGGAAAACGAGTACACCACCCGTCACGATACCCTTGCCATCGCGAATGGGCGATGCCGTGCTCTCGATATACAGTTCGTTGCCGTCCCGGCGGATCAGCAGCGTCGGTCGCACAGACTTGATCGCGCGGTCGCGGCGTATCGAAACGGCAAGCGGATTCTCGAGCGGCTCGCAGGTTTCCTCATGAAAGCCGCGGAAGATCTCGTCAATGGGGCGACCGCTCGCGTCGTCCACTTTCCAGCCAGTGAGTTCCTCGGCGACCGGATTGACGTATTCCACGTTGCACTTGGCGTCGGTCGTAATAACGCCATCGCCAATCGACTGCAGAGTGATCTGCGCACTCTCCTTCTCGCGGAAGAGCGCGTCCTCATAGAGCTTGCGTTCGGTGATATCGACTTCGACGCCCAGCAGCCGCAGCAAACGACCGTTGTCGTCAACTATGGCTTTCGCGCGGCTCTTCATCCAGCGCCAATCGCCGCTCTGATGCTTCATGCGGTGCACGGATTCAAAGAACGGGAATTTGCCTTCGAGATGATCACGCATGCGATTCTGTACGCGGGCGATATCGTCCGGATGCACGAGGTTGTACCAGTCAAGCAATACGTCCGTGTCGTCCGGATCGTAACCGAGCATGACCTTCCAGCGCCGCGACAGGTTGATGCGTTTGCTCTCACCGTCGAAGTCCCAGATACCGTCATTGGCTGTTTGCGCGACGAGCGCATTGCGCTCCTGCAGCTCATCGAGAATCTGCTTGTCCCGCACTCGCTCGAGACCGACAGCCAGTGACGAACCGAATAACTTCATGAGCAGATGCAGATTCGCATCCCAGCTCTCGACGGGCCGTTCATTGGCAATGCCGAGGAAGCCTGCCATTTCGCCGCTGACGGAGAAGCCGATGATCAGCGACGCCCCGATATGCAGCTCGTTCAGCCGCTCGAGATCATCCTGGGCCGCTTGCGGGCCGTTGAGCGTGTCGGCAACCTCGATGACACGCAGATGGCCAAGGCGACTGCGCAACCATTGCCAGTCCTGGAGCTTCTCTTTTTCGAGTAGCGCCGGTCGGCACTGCGCGAACCCGGCACTTGTGGCGAGGACCGCCTCAATAGCTTCACCATCATCGTCGATCAGTGCGACGAACGCTGCGTCCGCGCCGGTCGCTTCGGGCAACTCGTCGACCACAGCCTGCAGTTGCTCCAGATACCGTTCGGGATCGAGGTTCTGCACACCCACCGCGATCTTGGTCTGCATGGCATCGACGGCGCCCCGGGTTCGTTCTCCGGCGCGCGGCTTGCGGTGGTGAATTCCCGTAGCGGTCGTGGTGTCGGACGGATTCGTCATATACGGAAAGCCATTTTGACAGGTCAGCTAAGGAATACAAGCTAAGTCGCTGTATTTTTTTGGGTTCTGCATTGAACGCACTGTTTACATAAGCTGCGCTGGATTATCGCAGTCAACCGATCTCCCGTAGCCACGTTATAGCCCTGAAACGAGACAAACGTGCACAAGGAGATTGCCATGAAACTCGCTCACAAGGGATGGCTGTTCGTCGTCACACTGATGCTGGCCGCCTGTGGCGGCGGCGCCGGAACGACGGCACTCGAAAACCCCGATCCAATCGCCGCCTGCGACCCCGCTGACCCCGCCACATATGGCGAATGCGGCACCGTACTCGTCGCTCTGACCGATGCCGATGGAGACTTCCTCAATTACACGGTCGACGTAATTTCGCTGGAGCTGGAAACGGCGAATGGTCGCGTGATCGAGACGCTGCCACGAAGCACCCGAATCAACTTCACCGACTATGTGGACCTTACCGAACTGGTCACGGCGGCTACGATACCGCCTGCCACCTACGTGTCCGGCACCATCCGGCTCGATTACACCGACGCCGAAGTCTTCGTCGAAGCCAATGGCGCCTCGAAGGAGGCCGAAGTCTACGGTACAGACGGCGCGATGCTGACGCAGACAGAACTTCGTATTCAGCTTTCAGATCGTGATCGCCTGGTTGTCACCAAGGGCCGGCCTGCCCTGCTGCAACTCGACTTTGATCTCGCCGCCTCACACGAGGTCGACGTGGCCCCGACCCCCGCCGAAGCGATATCTGAACAGTTCATCCTCGCCGAGGTGTCGCCGGTCGATGAGAAAGATATCCGCGTGCGTGGCCCGTTGCTTGCTGTCAGCGAAGATGAGATGACCTATACGGTTGCGTTGCGGCCCTTCCATGATCGCCAGGGCGATTTCGGGCGCGTCACCGTACACGTAACGGACGAAACCGAGTTTGAGGTCAATGAAGAGATGTTCATCGGCGTTGAAGGCCTGCGCGCATTGAACGCCGCTGGCGCGGGTACGCCAACCGTTGCCGGCGGGACGCTCAACGTTGCCGAACGTAGGTTCACGGCAGACATCGTGCTGGCCGGCTCGAGCGTTCCAGGCATTGACCGCGACGCCGTTGTTGGCAATGTTATCAAACGCGAAGGCAACTTCCTGACGGTCCGGGGCGCCACGATCGTGCCCAGCGATCGTCGAGCACATTTCCACGATGACGTCGTGGTCGAAGTAGGACCGGACACGAAAGTCTTCCGGGACGGCGATCGCCAGGGCGATCTTGGCATCGACGCTATCTCGATAGGCCAGCGCGTGACAATTCGAGGATCGCAAGGTGGCGTGCCGACGACTGACGCCAATGCACCTCAGATCCTGTTCGACGCGACGCAGGGATCGGTTCGCATGCACCTGACCTACCTCTCCGGCGTCGTCAACACGGCAATGCCGGGTCAGACGGACATCACGCTGCACAGCATTGATCGTCGTCGTGTCGCAATTTTCGACTTCTCAGGCACCGGCACAACCTCTGACCAGGATGCAGATCCGGACAACTACGAAATCGCGACAGGCAACCTGACGCTCGCGAGCTTTGCCGAAGGCAAACCGATCGTCGCAAAGGGCTTCCCGAGCGCGTTCGGCATGGCGCCGCCAGATTTCTACGGCCGCACCGTAGTCGACTACACGGATGTACGTAGCGCGCTGGGCGTTGGCTGGGGTGCCAGCGGCACGACCGCTCCCTTCACGAGCATCGGCCCGGACGGCCTGATCCTCGACAACGACAATGAAGACATCGACCAGCGTCACTACATCAAGCAAGGACCGGTACTGATCGATATTACGGAGCTCCCCTCCGACACGACGATTGTGCCGCGCGAGACGAATCGCAAGGCCTTCTATATCAAGAGTGCCGATAGCCTGCGGATGTACTCCGACTTCGGCGACTTCGTCGAGGACCTGGGCATGAGTCTCGACGGCGCCACGGCAGCGCGGTCAATGCACGCCCGCGGTCTGTACGACGCCAGCGCCAACGTCTTTACCGCATACAAGATTGGCGTTCACCTTCTCGAGCCCTGAAGGCGACAAGTCGACTACTCCCCCGCAGGACTTGTCGATTGGCTCAGCCCCGCTACCGC
>JASJCM010000007.1 GCA_030065985.1 Woeseiaceae bacterium
ACCGGGTGATCGTCAAGCGCATGGAAGAAGAGCGCACGTCCCCCGGCGGAATCGTGATTCCTGACGCCGCGACCGAAAAGCCGATCAAGGGCCAGGTCGTTGCAGCCGGTAACGGCAAAATCCTCGAGAGCGGCGAAGTCCGCGCTCTGGATGTGAAAGTTGGTGACCAGGTGCTGTTCGGCAAGTACGCCGGCACCGAGGTCAAAGTTGAAGGCGAAGAACTGCTCGTGATGAAGGAAGACGACATCATGGCAGTCATCGAAGCTTAAGAGGAATTCAGAGAATGGCTGCTAAAGAAGTACGTTTTAGCGACGACGCTCGCCAGAAGATGTTTGCTGGCGTAAACGTTCTCGCCAACGCGGTAAAAGTGACCCTGGGTCCGAAAGGCCGCAATGTCGTGCTCGACAAGAGCTTTGGCGCACCGACCGTCACGAAAGACGGCGTATCGGTTGCCAAGGAAATCGAACTCGAGGACAAGTTTGAAAACATGGGCGCGCAGATGGTCAAGGAAGTTGCTTCCCAGACGTCTGATGTCGCCGGTGACGGTACGACGACCGCAACGGTCCTCGCCCAGGCTATCCTGCGCGAAGGCCTGAAGTCGGTTGCTGCCGGCATGAACCCGATGGACCTCAAGCGTGGTATCGACAAGGCGTCGGCTGCCATCGTTGCCGAGCTGGAGGGCCTGTCGAAGCCGTGTGAAGACTCCAATGCCATCGCCCAGGTTGGCTCCATCTCCGCCAACTCGGACGCGGAAATCGGCGAGATCATCTCCAATGCGATGGAGAAGGTCGGCAAGGAAGGCGTCATCACGGTTGAAGAGGGTTCAGGGCTGGCGAACGAGCTGGATGTCGTTGAAGGCATGCAGTTTGATCGCGGCTACCTGTCGCCATACTTCATCAACGACGCCAACAGCCAGCAGGTCGAGCATGACAACCCGCTGATCCTGTTGTTCGACAAGAAGATCTCCAACATCCGTGATCTGCTGCCGATCCTCGAGGGAGTTGCCAAGGCCGGTCGTCCGCTTTTGATCATTGCGGAAGACGTCGAGGGTGAAGCGCTGGCTACCCTGGTCGTCAACAACATCCGCGGCATCGTCAAGGTTGCTGCCGTCAAGGCACCGGGCTTCGGCGACCGTCGCAAGGCTATGCTGCAGGACATCGCCGTCCTGACGGGCGGCCAGGTGATTTCGGAAGAAGTTGGCCTGTCGCTTGAGAAGGCGACGATCGATGACCTCGGTGAGGCCAAGAAGATCCAGATCACGAAGGAAAACACGACCGTCATCGACGGCGCAGGCCGTGCCGAAGACATTAAGGGTCGCGTTGACCAGATCAACACCGAGATTGGCGAGTCTTCATCGGATTACGACAAAGAGAAGCTCCAGGAGCGTGTTGCCAAGCTGTCGGGCGGTGTTGCCGTCATCAAGGTTGGTGCCGCGACGGAAGTCGAGATGAAGGAAAAGAAAGCACGCGTCGAAGACGCACTGCACGCCACGCGCGCCGCTGTTGAAGAAGGCGTCGTGCCGGGCGGTGGTGTTGCCTTGATCCGCGCTGTTTCCTCGATCGAAAAACTGTCGGGCGATAACGACGATCAGAACGTCGGTATCGCTATCCTGAAGCGTGCCGTCGAAGAGCCTCTGCGCCAGATCGTTCGCAACGCCGGCGGCGACGCCAGCGTCGTGCTGAACGCGGTTGCGGAAGGCAAGGGCAACTACGGCTTCAACGCGGCAACGGCCGAGTACGGTGACATGATCGAGGCCGGCATCCTGGATCCGACCAAGGTCACCCGCTACGCACTGCAGAATGCAGCCAGCGTCTCTGGCCTGCTCCTGACCACGGAAGCCATGGTCGCGGACGCACCGCAGGATGAAGCGGCTGCGCCGGCTATGCCTGACATGGGCGGCATGGGCGGTATGGGCGGCATGATGTAACGGTCAGGATGACCTAATGTCGCAAAGCACGGGATGTGCTATAGCGACAAAGCCCCCTGCTACTGCAGAGACAAAAAGCCCGGCTCATGAGCCGGGCTTTTTTTTTTCGGAGAATTGAAATGAACTGGAATGACATCGCTTCGGTAGCGGTAACGCTCTTTTTTATCATGGACCCACTTGGCAACGTGCCGGTGTTCAATGCCATCCTGTCCAACTTTGACAGTTCGCGCCGATCGCGAATCGTGGCGCGCGAGCTCGTACTCGCGCTGGTTATCCTGTTCGTGTTCCTGTTTACGGGGAACGCGATCCTGGGGTTCCTTGGCCTCAGCGAGTCGTCGTTGAGCATTGCGGGCGGTATTCTGCTGTTCATCATTTCCCTGCGCATGATCTTTCCGAAGACAACGTCGCGAGATGAAATCGAAGGCGCCGAGGATCCGTTCCTCGTGCCCCTGGCTGTACCGATGATCGCGGGACCGTCGACGATCGCGATACTTCTGCTGCTGAGCTCGAGTCAGCCCGGTCGTATGGCTGAGTGGAGCATTTCGCTGTTCCTTGCCTGGCTGGCCACCATGGTGCTGCTCGTCGCATCGCCACAGCTGATGCGTGTGCTCGGCGCGCGCGGCGCACGCGCGCTCGAACGACTCATGGGCATGATCCTTATTATTCTCGCTACCCAGATGCTGCTGAATGGCATACGCGATTTCGTGAACAGCCTTTAGGTTGGGGACTCGCTACAATGCGCGTGTAAGCGGGAGAAAAATATGCAGGTCTTCGTAATTGCAGTCACGGTCGCACTCGTCGTGTCGTTCATGTGTTCGATCTTCGAGTCGGTGCTGTTGTCGATCAATCACGCCCAGGTCGAGGTGCTCGCCAAGGACGGCAAGCGGTCCGGGCGTATCCTGAAGGCGTTCAAGGAACGCATCGACATCCCGATCTCGGCGATCCTGATCACCAATACCGCGGCGCACACGATCGGCACGGCAGTTGCCGGCGCGAGTTACTCGCAGGTGTTCAACCCCGAATCGCTTTGGATCTTCACGCTGGTCTTCACGGTCGTCGTGCTGCTGTTCACCGAGATTATCCCGAAGACGCTGGGTGTGACGTTTGCACGTCGGCTTGCGCGCCCGGTCGCCTATGGCATTCATCTGCTTGCGGTTTCGCTCAAGCCTTTTGTGCTCGTGTCCGAATGGATCTCGCGCTCAATTCGCGGCAGTCACGAATCACCCATTACCTCGACCGAGGAGCTGCGTCTGCTCGCGACGCTCGGGCTGAACCAGGGCGTCGTCGGCGATCAGACCGCGAACATTATTGTCGGGGCCTCAGAGCTCAAGAAACTCTCTGCCATCAACGTCATGGTCCCGCGGCAACGCGTGGTGTTCCTCTCGCACGACGACACGGCGGAGGAGGTACTGAAGAAGATTACCGACAGTGGCTTCAGTCGATTCCCGTATTCGCCGACCGGTGACCTCGACCAGGTTGTCGGCGTTGTCTACGCGAAGAAAGTGCTTGTCGAGCTGGCGGCGATGGAGGGCGAAACGGTCAAGTGGCAGAATCTCGTCAACGAACCGATCGTCGTTCCCGAATCGGTGCCCCTCGAGTCGCTGCTGCACACATTCCGACAGACGCGACGGCACATGGCGCTCGTGGTCGACGAGTACGGCGACCTCCAGGGCATCGTGACGCTCGAAGACGTGCTCGAGGAGATCGTCGGCGAGATCTTTGACGAGTCGGACATGATGCGGGAAGACATGTGGCAGCGGCCGGACGGCAGCGTACGTGCTTTCGGCACCGCCGAACTCCACCGGCTATGTCGATCGCTGGATATCGAGATGCCCGAAGACGCCGAAATCACGACGATCGGAGGTCTTTTGTCGGAGTCGCTCGGGCGGATACCCGAGCAAGGTGACACGCTGGAGTGGCGCGGTTACCGGCTGACCGTATTGTCAGCCAGCAACCGCGGTGCGGACCTGGTGTCGGTAGCGAAGCTCGATTAGGCGTTCTGCAGCGCCTTGATGCGCTCCGCAATCGGCGGGTGGCTCATGAAGAGCTTCTTCAGTCCACCAGAGCGATCCCCCGAGATGCCGAATGCCCGCATGGCCTCCGGCAACTGTGCCGGTACATTTCTCTCCAGGCGCGAGAGCGCTCGGATCATCGGTTGCGAGCCGTTGAGCTGTGCCGAGCCGGCGTCGGCGCGGAATTCGCGGCGACGCGATACCCACATCACGATGGTGCTGGCGAGAATGCCGAGCACGATCTGCGCGACGATAACTGAAGCGAAGTAGCCGATTCCGGCCCCGCTTTCATTACGCAGAATAACGCGGTCGACGAAGTGACCGACGATGCGCGACAGGAAGATGACGAACGTGTTCACGACGCCCTGGACAAGGGTCAACGTCACCATGTCGCCGTTCGCGACGTGTGAAATCTCGTGCGCGAGAACAGCCTCGACTTCGTCACGTGGCATATTCTGTAACAGCCCCGTGCTGACGGCCACGAGCGCGTTGTTGCGTCGGGCGCCGGTGGCAAACGCGTTCATGTCGGCGGCCGGGTAAATAGCGACCTCCGGCATGTCGATACCCGCCTGCTGCGCCTGGCGCTGCACGACGTTGACGAGCCAGGACTCGACCTCGTTGCGTGGCTGTGTGATGACCTGGGCGCCCGTTGTGCGCTTTGCCATCCATTTTGAGATGGCGAGCGAGATGAAGGCACCGCCGAAACCAAACACTGCCGAGAAGATCAGCAGGGCCTCGTAATTCAGGCCTGAACCGGACTGCTCGAGGTAGCTGTCCACGCCCAGCAGACGCAGCACGATGCTGAGGACGAGGATTACCGCCACGTTGGTCGCGACGAACAGGGCGATACGCTTGATCATGAATAGGCTCCAGAAATCTGTGTTGTCATTAAGACTCGGATTTTGGGGTTTTGTTGCCGCTTTTCAAGAGAAATCGGAATCCCTGTCAATGCGCGCAAGCCCGAATTGTCAGGTTTTTGGCGGGCTCGTATAAATGAAACGCTGGCATGGGAATGCCGGTAGTTTGTCGGGAAGGAGGTGAGTCAAGTGTCAATCCTGCGCAAAATCGAGCCCCGCAATAGGGCGATTGATGTAAGACGGACTATGCCTCTCACCCGCAGCATGGAGGAGTTCTTTGAGGACTTCCCGCCACGCCGCTGGATGGAGGCATTCGGGCCCTTCGAGAGGAACTGGCCAATGGAATCCGAGTTTGAACGGGCATTCCGTTTGGATCTCGTTGACCGTGAAGAAGAGCTCGTTGTCCGTGCCGAACTGCCCGGCGTCGAAAAAGATGACGTCCAAGTCACGATTGCAGGCGATCGCCTGCTAATCGAAGCAGAAAGGGAGTTCGAGGAAGAGGACGAGAGGGAGAACTTCTATCGGCATGAACTCGGCTACGGCAAGCTCATGAGAACGGTAGCCCTGCCGGTCGAAGTGGATCCGGAGAAAATCCACGCCGAACTTAAAGAAGGCATCCTGAAAGTCACGCTTCCGAAGATCCGGGTGGCGAAAAGACACACAGTGAAAGTTGCCTGACGAAGTAGCTGTGTAGTGATAGCCGGGACGGCCCCAGGCCGCCCCGGCTTTATTTCGTCAGAAATTGTCAAAAATATTTGACACAAAGTAATCAATCTTTTACATTGCGTTCCAGTCGAGATTTGCGCGCTGAGGAGGCGTCATGAACATGAGTTTTGCAGAAAAGAGTGCCTGGGGCCTGTTTGCTGGCCTTGGGGTGATGTCCTGGTGGTACTTCCCGCGTGCCTTTGCCATTGCAGCCCAGACGGACAGTCCGATGGCGCTGGGCGCGATCAGTGTCGTCTGCATCATTGGCCTCGTTGTGTTCGAGGCGGTCTACCACGCGGTAATTGCGGGCCACGGTGGCGACGAGACGGATGAGCGGGACCGCTTCATCGATATCAAGGCCGAGCGGAATGCCGGTTTCGTGCTCGGCATTGCACTGTTTGCAGTCGTCGGGCGGATCTTTGCGACGACCGCATTGCCGGAGCTGGCGCCCATGTCGCCGCTCGAGATTGCCGTCTGGATTCTGCTGGCGCTGACGGTATCAGAGCTTAGCAAGGTGCTGTGGCAGATCTGGTACTACCGAACAGGTGCCTGATGGCTAAGACGCTGGTACGCAACAATATTCGCAAGCTTCGTTTCGAGCAGGATGAAATGACGCAACAGCGGCTTGCCGAGATGGTCGGCGTGACGCGCCAGACGATTGTTGCCATCGAAAAGGAGAAATACTCGCCGTCGCTGGAGGCGGCGTTCAAGATTGCGCTTGCGCTGAAGAAACCGCTGGACGAGGTCTTTTACTACGACGCCTGACCGCGATGACGCGGGCAAGCAGCAGAACCGCAACGATGGCTGAGTAAATCAACGGTTCGGCGATGTCTTTTTTGACCTGCCACCAGTAATGCCAGACGCCAAGGATCGCAATCGGATACACCGCGTAGTGCAACTGCTGCCAGCGCCGCCCCATGCGTCGACGCATGCCGTTCGTTGAGGTTACGGCGAGCGCGAACAGCAACACGAGGGCCAGGAAGCCGATCGTGATAAAGGGTCGCTTGACGATGTCTTCGAGAATCGCGCTCAACAGAATGCCCTGGTCGAGTACCAGCCAGGTCAGGAAGTGCATGAATACGTAGAAGAAGGTGAAGAGCCCCAGCATGCGGCGGAACCGGGCAAGCCAGTTCCATCCGGTGAGGCGTCGCAGCGGCGTAACCGCCAGCGTGATTACGATAAAGCGCAGGCCCCAGTTGCCAAAGCGATCGAGTATTTCCTCAACCGGATTGGCGCCAAGGCTCCCGGTCACGTTGAACGCGTCACCGACGACCATTGCGAACGGCAACAGGCACGCAAGGAACACAAGCGGTTTCCCGATAAACCGAAGTTGCGTCGCCGTATTCATGAATATCTAGTAGTTGCGCCTGAGATCGAGGCCCTTGTACAGATGCGCGACATGCTCGCCGTAGCCGTTAAACATGAGTGTCGGCTGCTTGTTGGCGAAAAGCCCTGCGCCGATGCGCCGCTCGCGCGCCTGGCTCCAGCGCGGATGATCGACCTTGGGATTGACGTTCGCATAGAAACCGTATTCGCGCGGCGTCGCCATGTTCCAGCTCGTCTCCGGTCGCCGCTCGGTGAAGCGTATCGAGACGATGCTCTTGATGCTCTTGAAACCGTATTTCCACGGCACCACGAGGCGAATCGGGGCGCCGTTCTGGTTCGGCATGACTTGTCCATAGAGGCCGACCGCCAGGATTGACAGCGGGTTAGTGGCCTCGGCAATCGTCAGGCCCTCGCGGTACGGCCAGTCCAGCACCCGGCGGCGCTGTCCGGGCATACGGCTCGGGTCATGCAGGGTCTCGAACGCGACGTACTTCGCCTTCGACGTCGGACGGAAGTGCTTGACGACGGCAGCGAGGGAGATGCCGACCCACGGGACCACCATCGACCATGCCTCGACGCATCGCAGGCGATAAATGCGCTCCTCCAGATCGAACGGTTTTATGAAGTCGTCGAAGTCGAAGGTACCGGTTTTCTCGGCGTGGCCCTCGACGGTGATGGTCCACGGCCGTGGTTTAAAGTCGCGCGCATACACGACCGGATCATCCTTGCCCGTGCCGAACTCGTAGAAATTGTTGTATGTCGTAATGTCGTCGTAGCTGTTCGGCGTCTCTATCGTGCTGAACGGGCTCTTGGTAACGCTTTCCAATCGCGCGCGACGCTCCTCGGGTATCACTGCGGAGAGAGCCGCCGGCGCAAGCAGGCCGCCACCCGCGATCGCGCCGGCACGCATGAAGTCGCGACGATTCAGGTAATTCGTCTCGCTCGTGATTTCGGACGGGCGAATGTCAGAGGGCTTTCGAATCAGCAATCGAGTTCTCCTTGCACGAGGTGTTGCTTATAAGACCGGCCGCACACAGCAAATATTGCACATTGATTCCGCGCGAGAGATGCTCGCAACAACTTGTTACGAGTCACTGACATGAACACCGCACGCGTCCTTCCCTGGTACTACGCCGCCACGGTGCTGTTCCTGATCCTCGACTACGGCTTCGGGATCAATATTCGCGTTGCGTTCCTCGATGCGATGCCGGTGGCAAAATTCGGCTATTACATCGTTTTGATTTGGTGCTTCGGACTCGTGATGTACCGGCCGGCCTGGGCAACCCTGGTCGGCACATTCGAGTCGCTCGTGACGCTAATTGCGCTGATATTGGGAATGGGAATGCGGGTTATGATCCCAAATGACGTGATCTTCGCCGAAAATGCCGCCATCGTGACGGTTCAGGAAGTCATCAACTTCGTGATTTCCGGGAGCATGGCCTACCTCTCCTGGGTCAAAGGGTTAAGGCAGCTCGTGAAACGCTAGCGCCGTTCAGCGTCGATTCAAGACTGCCGGGATACGCTTGATATCAGGCAAATGGACCTCATCTAGGGCGTAACAGGAGGATCGAATTCGTGAGCGAAACACTTTCCAACATCGTCCGTACCAACGACCGGGTCGCGTCGACCGCCGCGTTGCATGTCGAGGTGATTGCGGATTTCGTGTGCCCGTTCTGTTTTCTCGGGAAAAGGCGGCTCGATCAGGCGCTGAAGGCGGTTAAGGGGCCGGCGGGAACCAGCTGGTACCCTTTCCAGCTCAATCCCGAGATCCCGGCCGAGGGTCTGCCTTTCGAGGAGTACCTGACAAAGCGCTTTGGCAGCCCCGACAACGTGGCGCCGGTGCTTGAACATATCGCTGCCGACGGTCGCAGTGAGGGTATCGACTTTCGCTTCGATCGCATCCGTCACGTGCCTAACACGTTGCCGGTCCATCAGCTCATGCAGCTCGCAGAAACGAAAGGCATCGACCAGACGGCACTCGCCGAAGACCTGATGTCGGCGTTCTTTGAAGATGGGCGCAACATCGGCAGTCGCGATGAACTCATCGACATTGCGGGCGCGCACGGCATCACCAGCGATGAGGTGATCAAGGCGATTACCAGTGAGCGGATTCGCCAGCTGGTACTGGCGCGGGAAGGGCAGGTGCGCGCGAGCGGTCTTTCGAGCGCGCCCGGGTTCCTGCTCAATCGCAGGTTGCTTGTTGTCGGCGCCCAGTCAACCGAGAACATCGTGAACGCGTTTGATCGGGCGATGTTTGGTGAAGGCACCGACGCCCTCGTATCACCGGCGCTCCACTAGCCAGTCCACCGTCAGCCGATTGACGTCATCAGGGCGCTCCTGCTGCGTCCAGTGCCCACAGCCGTCAAGCATGTGAACTGTAAGGTCGTCGACCAGCGGTTTCATGCCTTCTATGTGCTGCAAGCCAATCACGACGTCGTCGACCGCCCCGATGAATAACGTCGGGATGTCGATGCGCTGATCGACGCCTTCGAGGCGCTCCCAGTTGCTCGTCCAGTTGCGGTACCAGTTGATCGGGCCGGTGAATCCGGACTTCGAAAATGCCGAGGCGTAGTAATCGAGTTCGGCTTCGGATAGCAAGGCATCGCCCGACGCCTCGTCGGCAAGCGTCGTTCGCAGCAAGCTGATGATCTGGTATTCCGGAGGGAGCTTATCGAACTGTTCGCGTGTGATGACGTTCTTACGCATCATTCGGTCGATAAAATGCCGCGGGTCAGCGCCAAATACCCGATCCGCCTCGTCGGAGTCCTGGAAGTTGACGATGTAGAAGTTATTTCCGAGCCGCTCGCGCATGATCCCGATCGGATCAACCGGCGGACGCGGGTAATGCGGAATGTTCAGAATGACGAGCTTCTCGATGCGTTCCGGCGCCAGCATGGCCATGTTCCAGAGCACGAACGCACCCCAGTCGTGGCCGACAAACGTCGCGGTGTCGAGATCCAGCGCATCGAGCAGCCCGTGCACATCGGCGATGAGCTCCGACATGCAGTAATCGGTGACGTTGGGCGGGACGCTCGTTCGTCCATAGCCGCGCTGGTCAGGCGCGATCGCGCGGTACCCGGCAGCGGCCAGGGCGGGGAGCTGGTGGCGCCAGGAGAAAGCGAGTTCCGGAAAGCCATGCAGCAGGATGACCGGTGCGCCTGACCCCTGTTCATAGACGGCCATATCCAGGCCGTTCGCCTTTATCATTTTCGGGTCAGGGAACATGCGAGCATTTGACAGCAATTTCCGCGAGACCGCAAAGTTACGGTATGACCCAACTTGAACTGATCTACCCGATGGCGGCCATGGTGCTGCTAACCACTATTGTGCTGTACCGCATGGTCCGCGGTCGGTTCGCAGCGGTTCGCAGTGGCGCGGTCGATGCGCGATTTTACAAGACGCATCAGGGCGACAACACTGAGCCGCGCGAGGTGGCCCAGCATGCCCGGCATTTCACCAATCTATTCGAGAACCCGGTGCTGTTCTACGTGGCCTGTGTCGTTGCAATGGTCAGCGGACTCGGCGGCATGCCGATGCTTGTGCTGGCCTGGCTGTTCGTCGCGATACGCATTGCGCACGCCGTCATTCATCTGACGAGCAACCGGATCCCGCAGCGCATTGCCGCGTATGCGTCGAGCTGGACCGTGCTCGCGGCAATGTGGCTGTGGCTCGTTTACGGTGTCGCGACTGCGCCGTGAGTAAGGTGTGGCGTGACCGACTGCTCGCGCTCAGGGAAGAACTCGAGGGAATAGCAGATACCGGCAATGACGCGTCGGCCGTGGTTGAACTTGACCAGACCAAGGTAGGACGACTGTCGCGCATGGATGCGATGCAGGCGCAGGCCATGGCGCAAGCGTCAGGTCAGCGCCGCGAGCTCATGCTGCGCGGAATCGACGCGGCGCTGAAGCGACTCGACGCAGACGAGTTCGGTTATTGCCAGCAGTGCGGCGAGGACATCAATCCGAAGCGCCTGGAATTCGACCCGACCGCGTTGCTCTGCATCGACTGTGCCAGCAAGGCAGAAGAGGGGGCGACTAGATCTTGATGCCGAACAGCCGGATAAGACCCTGCGTAATGCGAAGTCGCATGACGGGCACCAGGAAGCGGTACAGGCGCCCCGAGGTGTATTCGCTCTTACCTTTCTCGAGCGCTGTCAGCCCTTCACGAATGACGACGTCAGCGTCGTACCAGAGCCACTTCGGCATGCCGCGTTTCATCTCCGACAGGCGTTCTGATGCGTGGAAGTCCGTGTGCGTGAAGCCGGGACAAAGCGCCAGCACGAAGACGCCCTGGTCGCGATACGTCGAGGCCAGTGCTTTCGACAGGGCGATCAGGTAGGCCTTGGTCGGTCCGTAACTGTAGTCGCCGGCGACGGATAGCTGTCCGGCTACCGATGCGACGTTGATGACGCGCCCATAGCCGTTATCAATCATCTCCGGCATGAACTCGTGACACATGGCTGCGACTGACGTCATCATCAGGCGGATATACGCATCGTGCCTGTCCCAGCCACGAGATCGGATCAGGTCCGGTCCCTCCGAGCCCGCGTTGTTGATGAGAAAGTCGATTTCGAAGCCATGCTGTTGCGTCTCCGCAAACAGTCGGCCCGGGGCGCCGGGCTCTGACATGTCAGCAGTCAGAATATCGACATCGACACCGTGAGCATCGCGGAGCTCCGCCGCAAGTGCCTCCATCGGTTCGGCGCGTCGTGCCGTCAGCACAAGATCCTTGCCCTGCGCTGCAAGTTGGCGCGCAAACTCGCTGCCGAGGCCCGCGGAGGCCCCCGTAATCAGTGCTCTACCCATAGTGACCGGCACTATCGCATATTTCAGCTCGACCTGAAGTAGAATCACGCGAGGCCACAGAACCGGATAATAAGAACATGCGTAAAGACGGACTCAGCCAGAAAGCCTACGTGCCCATTGCCGAAGGCGATTCGTATGACCCCTTTGTGCCGGCGAGCGAGTCGCCAGCCGAATTCACGTTCAAAGCAGTCGGACTCGGCATCCTGTTCGGCATCATTTTTGGTGCCGCTAACGCCTACCTCGGTCTGCGCGCCGGCCTGACGATCAGCACGTCGATACCGGTTGCGGTAATGACTGTTGCGGTATTCCGCGCGCTCAAAGGCATGGGTATCGGCGGGACGATTCTCGAGACCAACATCTCGCAGACGACCGGCTCGGCATCGAGTTCGCTCGCCAGCGGCGTAATCTTCACACTGCCGGCGCTGTTCATGTGGGGCATGCCGCCTGAACTGTTGCAAATGACGTTGCTTGCGATGTCGGGTGGCCTGCTCGGCATCCTCTTCATGATTCCGTTGCGCCGTTTCCTGATCGAGCGCGAACACGGCAAGTTGCCTTACCCGGAGGGAACAGCATGTGCCGAAGTTCTTGTCGCCAACGAGATCGGTGGCGGCCGCGCGCGCTTCGTCTTCTACGGCCTGGCCGGTGGCGCGTTCTTCAAGTTCCTGACGTCCTGGATCAATGTCATCCCGGGCGCGATTCACTCGAAGGTCCCGTTCCTGCGCAAAGGTGAGCTTGGCATGGACCTGTCCGCTGCACTCTTCGGCGTTGGCTATATCCTCGGCCCGAAAATCGCCGCCGTGATGGTCGGCGGCGGTCTGCTGTCCTGGCTCATTATCATCCCGGTGATCGACTACTGGGGCGCAAACCTGACGGCACCGTTCTACCCCGAGACGGTCAACCTGATTCGCGATATGTCGCCAAGCCAGATCTGGACGCGTTACGTGCGTTACATCGGCGCGGGCGCGGTGGCAACCGCCGGCATCATCACTCTGATCCGCAGCATCCCTGTCATGGTCAGCAGCTTCAAGATCGGTTCGGCGCAGCTGACCGAACGCATCAGCGAAGGGCAGGCGGCGCCAGCGGCAGCCGAGCGCACCGGCTCCGATCTGCCGCTCAAG
This sequence comes from Woeseiaceae bacterium, assembly GCA_030065985.1. Taxonomy (GTDB): domain Bacteria; phylum Pseudomonadota; class Gammaproteobacteria; order Steroidobacterales; family Woeseiaceae; genus UBA1847. Next base: position 12,751 of record JASJCM010000007.1, read on the forward strand.
GTTGTGGGCATAGGCGTACTGATTATTGCCTCCGTGCTGGTACTCGTACCCCAGGTATTCGGCGCTGTCGGCGGCATGGGTATTCGCGCTGCCGCGGCTATCTGTGTTGTCGTCTTCGCGTTTTTCTTCGTCACGGTAGCCTCGCGCATCGTCGGACTTGTCGGCGTGACCAGTAACCCGACGAGCGGCATGACTATTGCCGCGTTGCTCGGCACCGCATCCATCTTCCTGATGTTCGGCTGGACCGACACGATGGGCAAAGCCGCGGCGCTAACGGTGGGTTGTGTCGTCGCTATCGCAGCATCCATATCGGGCGACACCTCCCAGGATCTCAAGACCGGCTTCCTGCTGGGCGCCACGCCGCGTCGACAACAGACGTCGGAACTTATCGGCGTGCTCACTTCTGCGGTATTCGTTTGTCTCACGGTGCTCGCGCTTGGCAAAGGCTTCGGCTTCGGCAGCACAGAACTCCCGGCACCGCAGGCGACGCTGATGAAACTGGTTATCGATGGCGTGCTCGACCAGAACCTGCCCTGGGCACTGGTAGCCATTGGTGCAGGCATCGCGATCGCTTGCGAACTCGTCAAGATCCCGTCGCTGCCGTTTGCTGTGGGCGTTTACCTGCCCGTCTCGACGATGACGCCGATCTTCGTCGGCGGTTTGATCCGCCTGTGGATGGAGCGCAAGGCGAAGGACGAGACGCAGGCAGCCAACCGTCGCGAGCGCGGCATTCTGCTCGGCAGTGGCTTCGTCGGTGGCGAGGGCCTGCTCGGCGTCGGTATTGCGCTGGTCGCGGTCGCGAAGAGCGCGCGGCCGGACGGTATCGGTACGGACTGGCTCGGATCCGAAGTTGTGGCGATGTTGGTCGGCGCCGCCGCGTTCGCTGTGTTCATCACGTGGTTCTTCCGCATGGTGCGGGGCAACCGCTAGGGAGGCGTGCAGAAACTGCTTGTTTTTTAGGCTTTTCCCCGCTAATTTCGCGGGCAAGACGCTGATGGGGACGAGTAGGCAGCCCAATCAGGCCTTAGCGACCGGAGGATGGTGAGAGCTCCGGGCCTGGTCCTGCTGAATATCACCCCGGAGTCGCCAACCGAACCGCGAAGCGCATTAGGCCTGGCCGGCTGGTCCACGAGACGGACGACGGGCCCGGATGGCCCATGAGGCGGCTTTGCCGCGAAACCGGGTGGTACCGCGAGATTCTTCGCCCCGGGTGCTTCTGCACCCGGGGCGTTTTCGTTTGAGGTAAGTGTTTTGTCATTCAAAGAAGTAACAGGTCGCTACGACGGTCCGGCCCTCGAGGAAGAGGTGCTGGAGTTCTGGCGCGAGCACGACGTATTCGGTCAGACCATCGAAGCCACGAAGGACGGTCCGCAGTTCAGCTTCAACGAGGGTCCGCCGACGGCGAATGGCAAGCCGGGCATCCATCATGTGCTGGCGCGTGCGTTCAAGGACATCTTCCCTCGCTACAAGACGATGCGTGGCTATCACGTGCCGCGTAAAGCCGGATGGGATACGCACGGCCTGCCGGTCGAGCACGAGGTTGAGAAGCTCCTGAAGAAACAGGGGCGGATCGCAAGCTACGACAAGGCCGAAATCGAGGCCAAGGTCGGCATCGCCGAGTTCACGCGCCTGTGCCGCGAGTCGGTCATGACCTATATCTCCGACTGGGAGGCCATGACGGAGCGCATGGGTTTCTGGGTCAACCTCGACGAGGCCTATTACACCCTCAACAATTCGTTTATCGAGTCGGTCTGGTATCTGCTTAAGGAAATCTGGGACAAAGACCTCATCTACAAGGGCTACAAGGTTGTCCCCTACGATCCGCGCATCGGTGCGACCCTCTCGTCGCATGAGCTCGCGCAGGGATACAAAGAGACCGAAGATCCATCGATCACGGTCCGCTTCAAGGTTAAAGGCGAAGACGACACCTACATTCTGGTCTGGACGACAACTCCGTGGACGTTGCCTTCGAACCTCGCCCTCGCGGTCGGCGAGCACATCGACTACAGCTACTGTGAATCCGATGGCCAGACGCTAATCCTGGCTGAGGCGCTACGCGAGGCCGTGTTCCGCGATATCGAGCACAAGGTCGTCAAGACCGTGAAGGGCTCGGAACTCGTCGGCATGCGCTACGAGCGCCTGTTCGACTATCTCGAGGTCGACGCCGAAAACGCCTTCAGCGTCATGGCTGCCGACTTCGTCAGCACCGAAGACGGCACCGGTATTGTGCATACGGCGCCGGCCTACGGCGTTGACGACCTCGCCTTCGGCCAGGCCAATGGCCTGCCGGTTGTGCACGGCGTGGGTCTCGACGGCAACTTCATCGATGCGGTCGAGCCGGTCAAGGGCCTGTTCTTCAAGGACGCGGACAAGATCCTCATCCGCATTCTCAAGGACCGCGGCCTGATGTTCCGCTCGGAACGTTATCGCCATAACTACCCGTTTGGCTGGCGAACCGGCGACCCGATTCTCTACTACGCCAAGAACGCGTGGTACATCCGCACGTCGAAGTTCGCGGAGCGTATGGCGGAGCTCAACCAGACGATCAACTGGGTGCCGGAGCATATCCGGGACGGGCGCTTCGGCAACTGGCTTGAGAACAACATCGACTGGGCGCTGTCACGCGAGAGGTTCTGGGGGACGCCGCTGCCGGTCTGGACCAACGGCGAAGACTTCATGTGCGTCGGCTCGGTCGCGGAGCTCGAAGAACTGACGGGCAGGGAGCTCAGCGAACTCGACCTGCACCGCCCCGCGGTCGATGAGGTCACGTTCGAGAAAGACGGCACGACCTGGCAGCGTGTGCCGGAAGTTATCGACTGCTGGTTCGACTCGGGCGCGATGTCCTACGCGCAGTGGCATTACCCGTTTGAGAACCAGGACAAGTTTGAAAAGCACTTCCCGGCCGATTTCATCTGCGAGGCTATCGACCAGACACGTGGCTGGTTCTATACGCTGCATGCCATTGCAACGCTCGTCTCTGACAGTGTCGCGTACAAGAACTGCATCTGCCTGAACCTGATCGTCGACAAAGACGGCAAGAAGATGTCCAAGTCGGTTGGCAACATCATCAATCCCTACGATGTCTTCGATTCGGTCGGCGCGGATGCGCTGCGCTGGTACTTCCTCGCGCGCCTCGCGCCGGATGTTCCGAAACGCGTGTCGGTCGACATCGTCGCGGACGTCGCGAGCTCGTTCATCAATACATTCTGGAATACCTACGGTTTCTTCGTGCTCTACGCACGTCTTGATGAGATCGACCTGTCGCAGGACGTTCCCGTTGCCGATCGGCCCGAGATCGACCGCTGGGCGCTGGCCTTGCTGCATGACACGATCACGACCGTCACTGATGCGCTCGATCACTACGATGCCAAGTTGGCCGGTGAGGCGATCGAGTCGTTTGTCGATCAGCTCAGTAACTGGTACGTGCGACGTAACCGCCGTCGTTTCTGGAAGTCGACCGATCCCGCGGACAAGCAGGCCGCGTATCTGACCCTGTACGAGTGCCTCAAAGGCGCGCATGAATTGATGGCTCCGTTCGTGCCGTTCCTGGCCGAGAACGTTTACCAGAATCTCGTGCGCTCGGTAGATCCGGATGCGCTGCCGTCTGTGCACATGGGTAACTGGCCAGACGCCGACCCGTCATGGAAGAACGACGAACTGCTGCACAACATTGGCGTTGTGCAAAAGGTCGTCGGGCTCGGACGCGCCGCGCGCAATCATTCGAATGTGCGTACGCGCCAGCCGCTGTCGCGACTGCTTGTCAGGGCACCGAATGATGCCGCTCTGAAGGCACTCGAGAGCCACCAGGATCAGATACTCGAAGAGCTCAATGTCAAAGCAATTGAGTTCATCGCACGGGACGCCGGGCTCGTGAGCTACAACATCAAGCCAAACCTGCCGAAGCTTGGCAAACAGTACGGCAAACTTGTGCCGCAAATCCGCCAGGCATTACTCGATGCCGACGGAGCCGCGATCGCAAGCGCGGCTGCGAACGGCGAGGCATTCGAGATCGAGGTTGCCGGGCAGACGATTCCTCTCGAGGGCGACGATGTGTTGATCGAGACTCATTCTGCCGAGGGCTATTCCTGCGAGGCGGACTCCGGTTACCTGACCGCGCTCGACACGAGCCTCAACGACGAGTTGCTCGCGGAAGGACTCGCGCGCGAGATCGTGCGCTCGGTGCAGGACGCGCGCAAGCAGGCCGGCCTCGAAGTGTCGGACCGCATTTCGCTCGGCGTGTCGGGATCTGCTGATGTCGAGAGCGCTCTGGCAGTGCATCGCGAGTACGTCATGAACGAGACGCTGGCAACGAGCTGGGAAGTTGGCCAGACTGACGCCCGCTACACCGCCGATCGGGAGATGGGCGAGCTGACGTGGAAGATCGAGATCAGCCTGAATTGATCAGAAGCTGCGCTTGGCGCTAAACGAGATCTGCACGGAATCGATGCTGTCATCGCCATTTAATGGCGCCGCGATGTCGAGGTGAAAGACCTTCGTTGAGGAAAAGCGTGTCGGTGCGATACGCAGACCGATGCCCGCATTTGCCAGCCATTCGCGCTCTTCAGGTCCCGCGGGGTTTGGACCCCAGACGCGGCCAGCGTCGGCGAAGATTGCTGCGCCAATGTGAAACAGCCGCCACGGGTACCAGTCGGTGAAGTAGCGTTGCTCAATCGTAGCGACGACGCTTGATTCGCCGTTCTGGTAGTTGATCGGGTAGCCGCGCATGCCAGAGTCGCCTCCTATGAATACCGGATTGTCGATATCCAGAGCATGGCCAGCCGATCCGGCGATCGAGGCAAAAAGCAGGCGCTTGTCGGATTGACGGCGGTAGTAACGAGCGCTGAACCACAGCTGGGCATTGCGCGTGTCGCCGGACTCAACGCGTCCACGCGCCTGTAGCGAGAGGAGCAGGGCATGCTCGCCGAGCGTGCCGAAGCCCTGGCTCGCGGAGAGCGCGTAGATCAGCGCATTGCGATCGGAGCCAAGAGACTCGTCCGACCATCCAAGCGATGCAGTGACGCGACGTCCCATCAGGAAGTCTTCGGTGCGGCTGATCTGGTCCTTATTCTGTGACGTTACGAACTCGTCTTCGAGAAGCTCGAAGCCGACAAACGGATAAATGAGCTCGCGGTCTGACGGCAGGATCCCGGGCAGCGTTGGTGCAGCCACCGGCGAGAAGCGGTTCTCGTCGTAGGTAACGCCATACGTCCAGCGACGCGCAAAGCGCCCGCTCAGGCCCTTCGACCAGCCGCCGAAAACCGATACATAGTCACGCTCATGACCGAACTCGGCGGCTTCTTCACCGGCGGTATAAAGCGTGGTCTCTCGGGTATCCGCAAAGAACGAGCCGCCCGCGGCCCAGCGCGCATCGAGCGCATAGAAAGGCCGTGCAATCGACAGGAACTGCGACTCGCCATCCGAGTTGTCAGCAATCTTCGTATACAGCGCAACGCGGCTGCCGGCGAGATGCTCATCCACGAAAGACACTGAATTCGAATCGCGGTCCTTGTCGTCGGAGTAGGTGAACTGCAGGGACTGCCCTCGGCCGAAGAGGTTGCTCTCCTCGAATCCGGCGCGCCATTTGTTCTCGCCGCCACCACGCGAGAACGAGATCTCCGGAACGAGCGACCAGATGTCGCGAGTGACGACATGAAGGTCGACGACGCCAGGGGCGACTTCCGTTGTGCGGATCTGGGCATCGTAGATGTACTTGCGTTGACGCAGGATGCGCTCCGATTCCTCAACGAGACGCTTCGAATAGGGTTGTCCCGGTTCGAGCAGCAGCTGCCTCGTAATCGTGGAATCACGCGTAACGACGTGAAACCGGTTGGCCATCCGGTAAAGCCACTTGTCTTCGTCGGGATTGTCGGTATCAAAGATATTGGCTTTATCGACCACCACCTCGCGAATCGTGGCGCCCTCGAAATCCGGTGCCGTCGTTTCGTCAGCCAGCGTGCCGGAGGCGGGCGCAAGCAGGCCGCCGAGAATGGCTGGAATCAGGAAATGTTGCCGCAAGGAAGTACCTCCAGGGCCTATTCTAGTCGCAGTTGAGAGACACTTGCGCGATCTTTGCAAAACCTGATATAAGAAAACGACGCAAAGTTCTGATCCATCAGGGGTACACACGGACTTGCGAGGCCCTGCAGGGGGCCCCGGACTACAGGACGTAGTCGACTCTTAAAAAAGAAAAAGCGTACATAAAAATACAACGAAACGCTGGAGTGGCAATGACAGACCACGTCGATCGCTTTCACGCGGCCCTGACCGTACTGGCTGGGCACGGCCATATAAAACAAAGGCTTATCAAGGCCTGGGACGATAATCTCAGCGAGATCAGCGACGATGAGCTGCCTGTTGCGCTTAAGCAGAGCTTTGCCGACCTGCGTCACGACATGACCCAGGTCTCCCCCTTGAATGGTGAAAGCGTAATCTGCGCGTCGGTTCGCAAGATGTCCCTTGACGAGGCAAGCGCCTGCGCCGCCCGCATCGTCACGCTCTACGGAGAGCTCGCGAAGGGCATCGACGATATCCAGGTTGCTCTTCCATTGCCGGAAAGCGAGGAAATCCGGGTACCGCCTTTTCTCGTAAAGTCAGTCTAATCCGACTGGACCGGGTAATAGACATAGGTCAGTAGGTCCTGCTCGGGCACCTTGCTCGGGTCGCTGACGTACGATTCCCAGGCCGCACCATTCCGCTCGATACCCAGCGCCGCCAGATAGGCTGCAATCTTGCGGTGCGTTGCCGACAGGTCGCGATACGAACCCATGTGCTTGACCCGAATCGCGGCGCCGCCGTAGGTCTGCCCGATTCTCACCGTCGGGCCGTCGAGTGGCGTCGCATCCGTCACACCGCGTACCGGAATGGCCGAATCGAACTGCAGCTCGGAGCCTGAGTACGTGCGAGTTATCGATAGCGGGGCGCCGGCTTCGTCGAGACCATTTCGGTCGATGAAGCTCAGGATTCTGAAATAGGCCTCGCCCATCGCCTCGGAGATCGCCGCAGGCTCGGGACGGGAGCTGGTTCGAAGGTATGCGATTTGCTGCGGTTCAACGCGCAGGTGCTCGATGTCCGTATTGCTGAAGTCTGCGCTTGGCAGGCTTTCGGCCAGTTCCTTCAGACTTGCAAGGCCGGACTCATAGTCACGCGCGACAACGCTCCCGAGCATTGGGGCGAAGTATCGGCCAACGAAGTTCATGCCGTAATCGGCCTCGAAACCCCAGTGGATAGTGGTCGAGCCGGCGCCTCCTTCGAGCCGGAACCAGGTTCTCGCCTCGCCGGGCTCTCCGGGATTCATAACGATGCCGACGTACTCGTGAGGGCGGCTTTCGCTGATCGTCTGGACGCCGGTGCCCAGCACCGTGCCGTCCCAGGTGACGGTCGCACCTTCACCGCGCCGGTTACCCGAGTACATGAAGCGCGCATTGGGGTCAGTGTCCGACCAGGGCGCCCACAGCGTAAATCGCCGGAAGTCGTTGACCAGCGCAAAGACGGTTGCGGAATGCGCATCGATCTCGATACTCACCTCGACGGTGTGCGTCCGGGGAAGCGTGAGGCCGATGGCTATCAGTACGATAACCGCAGCTATGACGGCATAAAGTATTTTTTGCACGGCCGGATTATTCCACAGATGGCCTTCGTTCGGCACAATGCGCAGCATGACTGCGAATGTACAAAACGATTTACCGATCGGCGTCTTCGACTCCGGCGTCGGCGGGCTGACGGTTCTCGACGCAATTCGGCAGGCACTGCCGCACGAACACCTCGTATATCTCGGCGACACCGCGCGGTTGCCTTACGGCACCAAGAGTCCTGCGTCGATCGAGCGCTATGCGACGCAGGCGGCTGCCAAGCTCGGCGAGCAGGGCATCAAGCTCCTTGTTGTGGCCTGCAATACGGCATCGGCCGTCGCGCTCAATGCACTGCGCGAGCAGATGGCCCCTGTGCCGGTCATCGGCGTCGTCGAGCCCGGTGCAACGGCGGCCGTCGCTGCAAACACGGGCGGCAAGCACCTCGTGCTGGCTACCGAGGCTACCGTGCGGCTCGGCGCCTATCGCAAGGCGGTCGAAGCACTCGACCCTGCGGCAGAAGTCCGCGAAGAGGCCTGTGAAATGCTCGTGGCACTGGCTGAGGAGGGCTGGAGCGACGGCGAAATCGCAACGGCCATCGTGCGGCGATATCTTGATGAGGCAAATGGCTTTGCGCCCGATACGATTATCCTCGGTTGCACGCATTTCCCGCTGCTGCGCGATACGATCGCGGAGGTCGCCGGTGCCGGCGTCACGCTGGTCGACTCAGCCAGTACGACAGCGGCCGTCGTACGCGCGACACTCGAGGCAAATGGCGTCTTGCGCTCCGGTAGCACGTCCGGCTCATTGCGCCTTCTGGCGACCGACGGCGCTACGCGCTTTGCTCGCGTCGGCGGACGTTTTCTTGGCCACTCCCTCACGTACCAGGATGTCGAACTCGTCGACCTCTGAGCCTGTGCGATAATTACCGTCTTTGATTCGTTCCAGGGGAATGCTGTGAATCCTGCAAGCTTCATCCGAATTTCTGTCGTTGCGCTGAGCGCGGCGATGCTCATGTCCTGCGCCGAGGAGCCGCAGCCCGAAGTGACGCTGTCGTCGGTCGGCAAACTCGAACCGCGCCCGGAGATCTACGCGGACTTCACGCTGACAGCTGACCTGAGCCATCTGAACGACGACCAGAAGCAGATGATTTCCCTGCTCATCGAGGCGTCCGACATTATGGATGACCTTTTCTGGCGCCAGTCCTTCGGTGACGATTATAAGGAATGGCTCGACTCGATCGACGATGAGCGGACTCGCCGCTTTGCCGAGCTCAACTACGGTCCCTGGGATGCGCTCGCCAACGATGAGCCGTTCATGGAAGGCTTCGATTCAAAGCCGCTTGGGGCGCAGTTCTACCCTGAGGACATGACCCGCAAGGAGTTCGAAGACGCATTCCTCCCGGGGAAAGTCGATCTTTACAGCTTCGTGCGACGTGATGCGGAGGGCAAGCTGACGCTGGTGCCCTATCACGTCGAATACAAGGACGAACTCGCCGAGGCCGCCCGCCTGCTGCGCGAGGCTGGCCGCCTGGCCAAGAGCCCCGATTTCGGCAACTACCTCAAGTTGCGTGCTGCTGCGCTGATCAGCGACGACTTTCAGCTTAGCGACCGCTACTGGATGGATGTGAAAGACAACGAAATCGATGTGGTTATCGGGCCGATCGAAACCTACCTGGATCGGATGTTCGGCTATCGCACGGCTTACGAGTCCTACGTTTTGATCAAGGACCTCGAATGGAGCGAGCGCCTGAGCCGCTTTGCCGAGTTTCTGCCCGTGCTGCAGGAGGGACTGCCGGTGCCCGAGGAATACAAGTGGGAATCGCCGGGCACGAATGCCGACCTGAATGCCTATGACGTCGTGTACTACGCCGGTCACAGCAATGCAGCGTCCAAGACGATCGCGATCAACTTGCCGAATGACGAAGACGTTCAGCTCGAAAAAGGGTCACGGCGGCTGCAGCTCAAGAACGCGATGCAGGCAAAGTACGAGAAAATTCTCGAGCCGATCGCCGACGTGCTCATTGACGAGACGCAGCGCCAGCACATCTCGTTTGACGCGTTCTTCTCGAACACGATGTTCCATGAGGTCGCACATGGTCTCGGAATTAAGAACACGATCGACGGTCGCACGACGGTCCAGAATGCCCTGCAAGACCTGGCGTCGAGCATAGAAGAGGGCAAAGCGGATATTCTCGGCGTCTACATGATTACCGAACTGCACAAAGCCGGTGAGCTGGGCGACGCTGACCTGCGCGACTTCTATGTCACGTTCATGGCCGGCATCTTCCGCTCCGTCCGTTTCGGCGCTGCAAGCGCCCACGGCAAGGCCAACATGGTGCGGTTCAATTTCTTCCTCGATGAAGGCGCATTCGTGCGTGACTCGGAAACGGGTCGCTACAGTGTCGATTTCGAGCGTTTTGGGCAGGCGATCGAGAAGCTGTCGCGCGTTATCCTGACGCTGCAAGGTGACGGCGACTACGAGGGCGCTAAGCGGCTAACCGAGACCAAGGGCGTCATAACGCGCCAGCTTCAGGAAGACCTGGATCGACTCACTACGGCCGGAATTCCCGTCGATATCAGCTTCACGCAGGGAGTTGCGCAGCTCGGTATCGAATAGCGCAAGTTCAGAGGTCGTTCTTCATAATCACCGGAAGTCGGTGACCGAAGAGCGATGTCAGGTAAAGAGAGCGTTGCGTTTCGAGCACGCCTGTCAGCGTCGGGAAGCGCGCGTCGGGGTCCTGCATGTCCATCAGGATCTGGCCGTCACCATTGAATGCAACGACGTGCGACGACGGCACCGCCTGTGGCCGAAGAAACGCGGGCAGCCGCTGCACGACCTTGCGTAGCCACGGGCGGTCCGACAGCTTGTCGAGCAGGGCGTTGCGGGGGGCGGCGAGTCCGACCCAGAAGCGACCGCCGAGGCCGGTCTTCAGGTTATCCGGGAAACCGGGCAGGTTTTCGAGCAGTACCTCAGTGGTCCCCGCACGTTCCCCGAGGATCCAGTGCTTCAATACGCGGTAGTTGCTCGTTTCCGCGATCACGATGAACGTGTTGTCTTTGCTGATCGCAATACCGTTCGCGTAGTTAAGGTCGTCGAGCAGCTGTCGGCTTTCACCCGTGGCGGGGTCAAAGACAAATACGCCACCGTGGCCGCCGTGCTCCATGATGTCGAGCAACGACGCGTTATACGTGCCTCGAAATCGTTCGGCACCGAACTTGTTGCTTGCTTCCGTGAAGAAGATACGACCGTCCGTAGCGATAGCGAGATTGTTCGGGTAGACCGGCGTGTCGCCGATCCTGGAGAGCAGGGCTTCAACGTTCCCCTGTCGGTCGATTCGCTGCAATCCCAGGTAGGCATTTGCGACGACCAGGTTGCCGTCGGGATCGACTTCGATACCCAGTGGCCGACCGTCCGTATCGGCGAACGCCTCGACGCGACGTTGCAGGATGCGAATGACCTGACCCTGACTTGTCGTGACGTAGACACTGCCATTGTGTCCGAGCGTCGCATCTTCGGGGCCCTCGAAATCGCCGAGACGGATACCTGTTGCGGCCTGCAGGAGGCGGTTCGGTGCGTGGGGATCCACAAAGCCGCGGTCAACCGGTGCCTGCCAGGCTACCGGCTCAATTGGCACTGGCCAGAGGAGAAGGTAGAGCATCAGCCCGGTGAGCAACGTACCCAGCGCAAGCAGCCCCCGCTTCACCGACAGCCCCGTATCAGCGACTGCCGTCGATCATGCGCAGGAACTCAGCCCGGGTGCGTGCGTCCTTGCGAAAACCGCCGACCATCTGGCTGGTCACCATCGAGACGTCGGTCTTGTGAACGCCGCGGGTGGTCATGCACTGGTGCTTGGCTTCGACGACGACCGCGACACCCTTGGGTTGCAGCACATCATGAATGCAGTTGGCAATCTGGGCCGTCATCTTTTCCTGCACCTGGAAACGTCGCGCATAGGCTTCGACGACTCGGGCAAGCTTGCTGATGCCGACGACCTTGTTGCGCGGCAAGTAGCCGACGTGCGCCCGCCCGATGATGGGGGCCATGTGGTGTTCGCAGTGCGATTCAAAACCGATGTCGCGCAGCACGACCATTTCGTCGTAGCCCTCGACTTCCTCGAACGTGCGTTCCAGGAATTCGTAAGGATTGACCTTGTAGCCGCTGAACCAGTCCTCGTAGGCCGCTGCAACGCGCTTCGGCGTATCTAGCAGACCCTCGCGTCGGGTATCTTCGCCCGCCCACAGTAACAGCGTACGAACCGCCTCCTCCGCCTGTTTGCGGCTCGGCTTGCGCGGTTTCGGTTCTTTCTTCCTGGTCTTTGCCACGGTCGTTCCTTATCGATCGAAGGCGCCGATGCTACGCAGACTTCTGGTCGAGGTCGAGCCCGATTGGACAGCTGACGCCGGTCCCGCCCAGCCCGCAGTAGCCGCCCGGGTTCTTTGCCAGGTACTGCTGGTGATAGTCCTCTGCGTAGTAGAAGTCGTCGAGCGATGTAATCTCGGTCGTGATCTGGCCATGGCCGGCTGCGCCCAGCTGCTCCTGATAGGCTGCGAGCGAGCGACGCGCGATATTCTGTTGCTCATCATTGATCGTGTAGATGGCTGAGCGGTACTGGGTGCCGATGTCATTGCCCTGGCGCATGCCCTGAGTCGGGTTATGGCTCTCCCAGAACACCTGCAGCATTTTTTCGTAACTCGTAAACGCCGGGTCAAATACCACGAGCACGACCTCGGTATGCCCTGTGGCACCCGAGCAGACTTCCTCGTAGGTCGGATTGGGGGTCACCCCGCCGGCGTAACCCACAGCCGTTGTATACACACCTTCGGACTCCCAGAATCGACGTTCCGCGCCCCAGAAACAGCCGAGTCCGAATACGGCTCGTTGCATGTTATCGGGAAACGGCCCCTGCAACGGGTTGCCGTTAACGAAGTGCCGCTCGGGCACAGGCATTTCGGTGTCGCGCCCGAGCAAAGCTTCGGAGCGCGACGGCAGGGTCAGTTTTTTCATGGGGTCTACTTTTTGCCGGATGTTTCCGCCAGTTCTCTCTTCTTCTTGAGCTCGTCATGCTGTTCCTGGCGATAGAAGAACTCGTGCACAAATACCTGGTTGCCGGATTCCACCGGCACACCGTCGACGAGCATTGGTCGAAACATGCGACGCCGCACCTCGCGGTGCACCATGCGCTGCATGTCGGTGAATTCCTCCGGACTGGCTACGGTACGTATGTTGCGGACACGGCCGCGAGTCGACACCGTGTAATCGACACGAATGGTGCCGGTCAGTAAACCGTCCGGGCCGCCCGCTGCGCTACTCGGCCCGCCGGCATAAGTGGGCAGGGCCTCCTCACGCAGCGTGATCGGTCCTTCGAGCAAATCGCGGCGCATCTCGCGGCGATCCTCGTCGCCGGAAAGCGAATTCCAGACCTGTAAATAGATCTTGCGCGCACGGTTGTGTGCTTCCATGAAAACGTAATAGTCCGCTAGAGCAAGGCGCGTATTGGCAAGTTCGAGCCACGGGAGTTCTTTTGAGCCTTCGGCGATGCGAACGGCGCGTTTGAAATGCGCTTCGCCGGTTGCACCGGAGGTCACGCCGGCTCCTCCGCTATACGCGTCGTAGAAGTAGTAAGACTCACCAAGCTTGACGAGCGGCGTAATCAGGCGCGGATCGTTCTTGCCAACCGTCGTCTCGATTATGCGAATTGCCCGTCGATAGGTCGCTCGTTCGTCGTTGTAGTATCCGGCCCGGTGTTGCCATTCGCCGCGGCGCATCAGAGACGGCAGCAAGCCCAACGCATCGTCCTTGAAATGCCGCACATTGAGCATGTGAATGCGATCGAGAACGTCGCGAGCCTCTTCGAGTTCGCCCATGCGGACCGTTGCCTCGGCCAGCGACTCCAGGATTTCTACCTGTTCGATATTGTGGGGCCCTTCGTTGACGTGTGTGATGTGCGTCGCTCGCTGGAATGACCGCGAGGCAAGGTCCGGGCGGCCCTGGCTAAGCTGCGCTGCTCCGAGGCCCTTTAGCGGATTTACGAGGCTGTCGTTGAGGCGGTCTTCCAGGATCTCGAGAATCTCGATGGCTGAGCTGAAATTCTGTATCGCGGCATCGTATTGCCGATTCTGGTGTTGCACGATTGCGAGGTTATTCAGCGCCTTGGCAGTTTCCTGCGTCTGTGGACCATAGAACCTGATGGCCATCTCCACGACGCGCTTTGCCGAAACGTCGGCTTCGTCGTAGTTTTTGTCGGCGAGAAATCGCTGGAAATTGTCGAATTCGCGAAGGATCTGCTCCTCGGTCAGGGGCAATGGCGCGCCAGGCGCAGGTGCTTCTTCCTCGGCGACCGGTACCGTCTGCTCGAGCGGCGCTGGCGGTTCATCGTCTTGCGAATTCTGGGCGAAGGCAGGGGTGGCTACCGCCAGTAGCAGGAAGGCGAATCTGTGGGGTCGCGAGTATGTCATTCGCTGGTTGGAGTCTCCTTGGAGCGCCCTGCAGCGCTGAGTCTAATTCAGACCGACAGCGCGCCCGATAGTTCTGTGTTTCGCGCCCTGCTTGGTACCAACTATACCGGGTCGGCGTCTCAGAAATCGAGACCCAACTGCTGTTGTCCCGGACGAATGAAGCGGCTGCAGTCGAGCGTGTGCTGGTACGAGTCCGGCTCGAGCCCGAGCTTGCGGCTCGCCGTCCGGAAACGACTGCCGATCATGTCGGCGTAGGCACCGCGGCCGGTCTGGCGAACGCCAAAGCGAGCATCGTAGTGCTTGCCGCCACTGGCCTGCCTGACGAGGCTCAGGACGTGTTCCTTGCGGTCGGGGAAGTGCGCCTCGAGCCAGTCGGAGAAAATATCTACCAGCTCGTGTGGCAGCCGCAGGAATATGTAACGTGCCTGGTCCGCGCCGGCCTCGGCCGCTGCGGCCAGAATTGCCTCGATCTCGTTGTCATTAATCGCCGGTATGATCGGTGCCAGCAGCACGCTCGTCGGCACGCCGTGATCCGCGAGCAGGCGCAGTGCCTTCAGGCGAGCTGCTGCGGAGGGGACGCGCGGCTCCATGATGCGCTTCAGGTCGTCATCGATCGTCGGCATGCTGATCGCGACCGAGCACAGGCGCATGGAGGCAAGATCGGCCAGCAGGTCGAGGTCGCGCTCGATCAGATTACTTTTCGTGATCAGGTTGACCGGGTGCCGGTACTCGTGGAACTGCTCGAGAAGCTGGCGCGTAATCTCGAGTGTCCGCTCGGCCGGCTGGTAGGGGTCGGTGTTGGCGCCGATCGTGATCGGTCTGCACTCGTAGCCTTTCTTTTCCCACTCCTCGAGAAGACGAGTCGCTGCGTTTGGCTTCGAAAAAATACGCGTTTCGAAATCGATGCCGGGCGAGAGATCGAGGTAGCTGTGGCTTGGGCGCGCGTAGCAGTAGACGCAACCGTGTTCGCAGCCCTGGTAGGGATTGATGGACTGGTCGAATGGGATGTCAGGCGAGTTATTGGTTGCGATGATGCGGCCTGCTGGCATGGCTCGAACCACTGTCTCGGGCGTCTCTTCAGCACGCTCATGCGCAACCTCGTCTTCGAGTTCGACGAGGCGCTGGTCAAAGCGACCGACAGTTGCCGATACGGCACCGCGGCCCTTGTGAGGGCGAACAGGCATGCGAGGAAGGGTACTGTATAGATATACAGTGATGCAAACTCAGTTCAGAACGCGGTATCCGCGTCCCCTGAGGCAGCGCTTGAAGACCTGCTGCTTCTCGCGATCTGCGTCGAGCCCGGAGCGCGTAGCCCCGTAGAGTGCGCCGGTCGCAGCGCTGCGGCCTTTGTCGCCATTGATAGCGCCGGCCACCGTGCCTACCACGGCACCGGCGGCGCCACCCTTGGCCATACCCTGGGTGATCAGGATTTCTTCGGTATATCGCTCGCATTCTTCCCAATCGGCGGCGAGTTTCTCCGGATCAACACCCTTGGTGTCGACGATAGGGTCAGGATGCGCCGCGCAGCCCGCGAGGGCGGCAACGCCGAACAAAAGTATCAGCTTGTGCTTCAGCATCGTCATATCAACGCACCAGGCAGGATTTGGTTTACAGGTATACCACCTAGCGCAACACCCAGCGGAAAAACTTCACGATTAGCAATCCCCCGACGGCAATAGCCGCGGCGATGCTATTGACTGGCGATACCAGCATCTGCAGCCATTCTGTCTCGACTTCGACGACTGACATCGGCAGAAACTGGCTCACGAAGTTGACCGCGGCAAACACCGGGCTTGCGACGAACGCGAAGCCGATCAGGACTACAAGGCCGAACAGCGACCACAGGAGCATTGCTCGATAACGCTGTCGGTCGACCCTGCGCATGACGTCGCCAAGGAAGCGTTCGCTGTCGAAGGTCTGTTCCGCCTGCTCGAACAGGGCTTGCAGGCGCGGATCCAATTCTGTGGTCATGCCTCACTCCCTTGCGGTTCGAGGTACGCAACCAGCAGTTCCTGGAGTTTTTGCGTACCGCGGCGAATATGTGACTTGACGGTGCCAAGGGGCAGTCCCGTGAAGTCCTCGATTTCGGCGTGCGTCATGCGCTCGTGGTAACTCAGCACGATGCACAGCCGCACATCATCTGGAAGAGTTGCCAGCGCCCGGTCGAGGTCCATCGCGATGCCGGGCGCGTCTTGCTGTGCAATCGCTGCCTCCGAGTGTTCCTCGGCAGCTTCGAGCGGATCGTTGCGCCGTCTGTGCTGCAGCCACGTGTTGATTGCGAGCCGCTTCAGCCACGGCGCGAAGCGCTCGGCATCGAGCAGCTGGTCGATCGATCGCCAGGCTTGCATGAACACCTGTTGCGACAGGTCGTCGGCGAGGTCCGCATTGCCGCAGGAGCGGCGCATCAGGTTGCGGATCCATGTCTGGCGCCGCGAGACGAGCTCCGCGAACGCGTCGCGGTCACCTGTGCGGGACAGTCCGACGAGCACTGTCTCGGTGCTCTTCGACAGGAAATCAGGGGCGTGGGGCAAGGCATTAACCCAATGGCGGGTATCCCGAGTCCTGTTTTTCCGAACGCTTCGCAAACTGGGCGGCAACGAGCAGGCCGATGCCAACGGAGGCGACGAGACTGGCAACGCCGAGCAGCGGCATGAACGCACGTTCATCGATGAGGTAGCCCATGAGTGCCAAACCCGGTGCGACGAATAACGTGATAAGCCCTCCGACCGTCAGGTCGCGCGATGTGTTCTTTCCGGTGCCCAGCAGCTTGTTCGTGAGCTCCTGATCAGGCGGCTTACCGGCCTCGACCATGCGGCGCAGCGTTTCATGCTGCGCTTCGCGCTTGCGGATGCTGTCCCAGACACCCGATACGACTGTGGCGGCGACGAACATCCAGAAACCAAATGCGGCCAGCCCAAAAATTCCACTATTCATACCGTTCTCCTCAAAAATAACGGTTTCTATAGGTGGAGATGCGGGTTTTCCGTCCCTGGATGCAGGTCCTGCAAATTAAGGCCCCGCCAGGCGGGGCCTCGAGGTTCAATCCTTGACCGTATAAAGGTGTACGTCCTGTTGCGGGAACGGGAACGAAATATCTTCGTCGTCGAAGCGCTTTTTGATCTTCTCGGTCAGGTCGAAATACACACCCCAGTAGTCGCCCGAGGCGACCCAGGGCCGCACGACGAAGTTGACGCTGCTGTCGGCTAGCGCCTGCACCGCGATCAGACACTCGGGGTCCTTCAGGATGCGCTCGTCGGCGTTGACCAGTTCGCGCAACGTCGCGTGCACCTTGTCGAGGTCATCGCTGTAGCTGACGCCGACGGTGAGATCCACGCGCCGCGTGTCGTTCGCCGAGTAATTGGTGATGATGCTGTCCATGATCTGGCTGTTCGGCACGATGATCTTCTTGTTGTCGGGTGTCTTCAGCACCGTGGTCAGGATCTGCACCTCTTCCACGCTGCCGGCGATACCTGCGGCCTCCACGTAGTCACCCACCTTGTACGGCCTGAATAGTACGATCAGCACGCCGGCCGCGAAGTTTGACAGCGAGCCCTGCAAAGCAAGGCCAACGGCCAGGCCGGCGGCACCGAAGATGGCGATGAACGACGTTGTCTGGATACCGAGCGCGCCGATTGCCGCGATGATGACGACGACCATGAGCGCCATGCTGACAAGATTGCCGACAAACTTCTGGAGGGTCTGGTCGACCTGCTGGCGATCCATGACCTTCGTCATTCCGCGCACGACAAGCTTTACGACAAACCGACCGATATAGAAGATCAGGATTGCGACAATCAGGTTCTTGCCGAAGTTCACGAACAGTGTCGAGTCGATTCCGCTATTTCTAAGGAATTCGAGCATTGTGTTTGGATCCATACTGGTTACGGCATCAACGGCTTCATTAACTGTGTTGTTGGCCGTTTCTTCAACAGCAGCTTCGGGTTGTTCTTGCATGAGGGGTCCTTTCTATTGTCCGGGCACGCCGGCAACGCCAGGCCGGAAACGGAAGATCCGGTACGGCCCGCTATTGCTGATGTGCTCGCGTGATTGAAGAATGAGTTCGGGCAGCGCGCTGTCCGCTATGTAGAGATACCCGTCAGGCCCGAACGACAGGGCGTCGGGCCAGCGTAAACGGTCGGATTCGATAAGTGTCGCCGGGTCCCGGTCGGGGCCAGCGATGAAAATGGAGTTGTGTTCTATGGCTGTGATGTACACGTTGCCTGCGACATCGACGCTCAGGCCATCGCTGAGCGGCTTGTCCGAGACCCGCTCAACGCGATTCGCGAGCTGTCCAGGGGGCAATGAGTCGTTACGCAGATCGCGCAGGCGCACGCGATAGAGCCCGGAACCACTAAGTGCTCCGTAATACAGCCATTCCGGTCCGAGTGCGATCCCGTCGATGCCGCCGCGCAAGGTCACGATGCCGCCAAGAAACTCCATGTTTCGGCCCATGCTGCGAATCATGTATTCCTCGGCCGCGACCGACTCGTGTCCTTCGAGCACGCGCCGCGCGCTGCCCATTTCGACGTCATAGACAATGATTGCGGGCGATTTGCGCCAGACGCTCGTATCTGCGATTACGAGCGTGTTGCCGTCCGCTGATACCTGAAGGTCCTGCAAAAAAGAGCCAAACGGCGCGATGTCGGGACTGAGCTTTTGCTCGCGTATTACAGTGTCGGTGTCGAGGTCGATCGCAACGATGCGCGCCGGACGCGTGCCGTGGTTGCCATGGTCGATCGTCCACAACCGATTGAACCGGTCGATGGCAACCCCAAGCACCGTATCGAAAAGCTCGTCCTGCTGGCCCCAGGACGGATAGGGTACGGCGGCGCCGCGAACATACTCGAGCAGCTTGTTGCCTTGCGGCCGTGCTTCGGGATGCACGGTGAAAAAGAGTCGATCGTCCCGGTTGACCGCCACGTTGCCGACCGGCTCCGAGTAGGTCAGCACCTCTTCGAGCGAACCGGAATCGAGGATCGGGCTGGTCGAGAGGTCGGGATAGGCCGTGCCGCCTCCGTAACGAACCCAGAGGCTGGTAGTCCCGATAATCGCGAGAACGAGAAAGAACAGCAGTATTTTTTTCATTCTTGGCTGAGGTAGCCCGTTGTCACTCCCCGGTGAAATAGTACATCAAAGCGACGCGATTTCAGACCCGGAGAGCAACAAACCAGGCCACCACGACGAGTGCCAGAGCCAAGCCACCGGCGATTCTCTGGGTACGCGGCGGTGCCGGCATCCTGCCGACCAGGGTCAATACCATCCCCGCCGCAAAACCGCAGACGAACCCCATCAGGTGGGCACCGATGTCCGTGTTTTCGTCGCCAGTGCCCGTGAACATGAGCAATGCGAGTCCGCCAATGATCGGGCCGAGGCGCGTTGACCAGCGATCCTGCGCCATTAGCTGGCCTCGCCAGACGTATCCGGCCAGGAGGCCGAGCGTTGCAAAGACCGCAGTGGATGCGCCGATCGACCGATGCGTCGATTCCAGCAACAACGTGTTGGCAGTATTGCCAAGTGCGGCCGCAACGAGGATCGTCAGCCACGCGACGCCCGACCCGAGCAGCCGGCCTGCGAATATTCCGAAGAAGACGCCAAACACGAGATTGCCCAGCAAGTGCTGAATATCAGCATGCAGCGTCAGCGCGGTGATTGTGCGCCACCATTCGCCGGACCGAATCAGGGTACCGTCCACCCGACCGGCCGCCAGCCAGTCGCCGCCGAAAAAGGAGTAACCAGCCATGCCCGTCACGGCACAGACGATGAGGACATAGGCGATCAGGCCGGGTAACGCATCCTGGTAAACGACGCGTTTGCGGCGCTTCGGCTGCACCGGTGGGTTCTCGTCATCGTAGAGGCGCAGTTCCGCGACCGCCCTGGCCGAGTCCGCTGCCGGCACGACGAGGGCGCAGCTCAGGCCGTCGTCGATGATTTCGTAGACGATTTGCGCGGACGCAAGTACCAGCGCGCGGTCGGAACAACCGCGCCGGTTACGGCTCTCATATACAACACGCCAATCGTCCATCAATTCAGGGTAGCAAGATTGCGGTAAGCTAAGGTCCGAAATCTGGGGACGTGCATGAGAAATACAATCCTGGCAGCGCTGCTCATTGCCTGCGTGCCCGCCGCGTGGGGTGAAGTTCGCGACGCCGCAGCCAATGGTTTCACAACGGTCAATGAAGCCGTAATCGACGCCGAACGTGCGGCTGCCTGGAAAGCCGCGGTGCATGGTATCGGTCAGTGGTGGAGTTCGGATCACACGGTGTCGGGTGATGCGGCTCGCATGAGTATCGATCCGACGATGCAAGGTTGTTTTTGCGAGTCACTGGGCGAGCAGGCCGGTGTCGTGCATCTGACGGTCACGATGGTGAATCCAACGGTGCTGCTGCGCCTGACCGGTGGTCTCGGCCCCCTCGGCCTGATGGGTCTTGACGGCAATATGACCTGGGAATTCGAAGACGTGGAAGAGGGCACTCGCGTGCGCTTCACGTACGCGGTCGGCGGTTATTCCCCCACAGGTCTCGACACGATTGCACCTGCGGTCGATGGTGTCATCGCCGAAGCCCTGCATCGACTGAAGCGCTACGTTGAAACTGGCAGCCCTGAGGAGCCCGCGCGCGGTGACTGAGATGTCCCATGCCCGACCGTCATCGACCGTGATACTGGCGCGGCAGGGGAGGAACGAGCCTGAGTTGTTCATGGTGCAGCGCCATCCGCAGTCATCCTTCGGCGAGGCGTATGCCTTTCCGGGTGGCACCGTCGATCCTGAAGACAACGCGGTCCATGAATGCTGCCGCGGCGTGAGTGAGCTTGCGGCGAACTCCCGGCTCGGCGTGAAGGCTGACGGACTGGACTACTACAGTGCCGGCATCCGCGAGCTGTTCGAGGAATCCGGTGTCCTGCTGGCGGATTTCGAGCGTGTTCCGGAAGGTCTCGAAGCTGCGCGTGATGCGCTTAATGATCGCAGCGATAAGTGGGATGCGTTTGTCGTGCGCAACAAGCTGGAGCTGCGATGTGATTCTCTGCACTACATCAGCCACTGGATTACGCCACCATCGTTTCCTGACCGGTATTCGACGCGTTTCTTCGTCGCCGCGTTGCCGGAAGGTCAGGCGGCCGTGCACTGCGGGGGCGAGCTGACCGACTCCTGCTGGATGACAGCGCACGATGTGCTCGAGGCGGGAAGGGCAAGAGAGATTAGCCTGCACTATCCGACTGTCAAATCACTTGAGAGTGTGGCCCGGCACAAGACTTTCGAGGCGCTGGTGGACTGGGCAGCGTCCTGCGTCGAATGGGGTGTCACGACGATGTTGCCAGTCGTAATCGAACGGGACGGTAAGCCCGAAGTCGTGCTTCCGGGCGACCGCGATTATCCGGGCTATCCGGCATGAAGAACTTCGGTCCCACGATGGAGCCGGTGACGGCGCTGCTACCTGGTGTGCGGCGCTTCGTTGCCCCGAATCCGTCGATGATGACCGGGCCCGGCACCAATACCTACCTGTTCGGCAAGCGCGAGATCGCAGTGCTCGACCCAGGGCCCGTTATCGAATCGCACCTCGAGCATATCGAGCGCGACGCGGGTGGGACGATCCGCTGGATACTCGTGACACACACGCATCCCGACCACTCGCCCGCCGCATGTGTGCTTGCCGAACGAACCGGGGCAGAGTTGCTCGGTCGTCCCGCACCCAATGGCGAGCACCAGGACAGCACCTTTGTGCCTGACCGCGTGCTTGAGGACGGTGATGCTCTGGCGACGGATGAGTTCGTGCTCGAAGCTGTACACACGCCTGGTCACGCGTCGAACCACTTGTGCTATCGACACGTTGCGAGCAACTGGCTGTTTACGGGCGATCACGTGATCGACGGATCGACGGTCGTCATCAATCCGCCTGACGGCAATATGAAGCAGTACATCGAGTCGCTGCGCCGCGTCCTGGAACTCGGTATCGAGGCCATTGTTCCGGGCCATGGAGAAGTCATCAAAGACTATGAACGACTCGTCAACTGGATCATCGACCATCGTCTCGAGCGCGAGGCGAAAGTCGTTGCTGCGCTCGAGACGAATCCGGGCCTGACCTCACATGATCTTGTGCCACATGTTTATCAGGATGTGCCAGAGCAGCTCTATGGGCTCGCAGAGCGCTCCCTGCTTGCACACCTGATCAAGCTGGCAGAGGATGGCCGCGCTGATAACTCGAGCGACCATTGGAGTCTGCTGGATTGAAGGTGCGCAGATCAGCGTTGTTCGTCGCGTTGGGCTTTGTGGCAATTGGGTTTGCGGGCCTGACGTTGCATTACGGAAGGGCGGTCCCCGAAAAGCCCGATGTGGAGCTTGAGTCGTCGCCTGAGACTGTCGTGGCATCGTCCTTCAAAGCCTCGCGCGAGCTCGAGCCCATTCCCGAGGCGCCGCCAGGGCGCATGACACCGGAAATGCTCGAATTGATTACGCATGGGCTACCGATCGAAGGCTGCGACAAGTTTTCGGGCACGCAACTCGATTTTGGAAGGGAAGAAGAGCAAAAAGAAGAGATTCGTAAGGCCGTGCAACTACTGTCAGTGTCGGGTGATCCAGAGTATTTGATTGGCGCTGCGTTGCTGGATTTCGAGCGTGGGGATGACGGCAGTCACCCCTTGCTGGAGCAGGCCCTGCAGCAATTGCCTGAGCATCCGGTTGCGCTCTGGCACAAGATGCAGCACTGCCGCGGTACAGGCTGCGAGAGATCTGCCAGTGCGAGAGCATTGACTCAGGCCGACCCCACCAACGGCCTGATGTGGATTAAAGTTGCAGCCGAGCACATACGCGATGGCAATCCCGGGGAGGCGGAAGCCGCGTTGCGGCGCGCGATTGCAGCGCCACGATTCGACAACTACTTCATCGACTATGTCACGGTGATCGAGCGCGCTCTGGCAGCAACTACCGAAATGGATTACGCCCAGCGTGTTGTCTATGGCATAGGTATTTCGGCCGCGGCGGCGATTCCGATGTACGGCGATATATTCAATGCTTGCAAGTCGGAAACGAACGACGCCGCAGTTTGGTCCCCCCTCTGCGATGAGCTCGGCCAAAGCATGGCCGATCGTAGCCGCGACCTCATGTCCACAATGATCGGGCACGGGCTTCGTAAAGTGGCAGCAACCAGGGTTGGCGATGCCGACAGGGCGGCGGTAATGCAGCGAGAGAGAGATCACATGCAAGAACGTTACATCGACACGCAGACGCGCGTCGGTGCCCATGCGGTGCTTCTCAACGACCATGCCGTCCTTCAGCGCTACATCGACACATTCCGTGCCCATGGCGAGATGCGGGCTATCGACAACCTCGTGGACGAGGCTATTCGCCTGCGCGCCGACGAGACCTACGACCAGTGCAATTTCGTAATTCGACAACTGGACGACTAATCCACGGTCCAGCTGCTCGGTCCCTCGATGATGTCCGCGACGCTTTTCCTGCGTTTCATCTGCGTCGGGTGCTTCGCGTAGAACGCATCTTCATAGCTCTGCGCCGGCTGCCGATAGATCACGCCCAATGCCACGGGCGTCTTCTGGTCGATCAGCATGCGAGCTATGGTCGGGTTGCGTTCGTCATGCACGAGCACCTCGTCTTTTGCGTCGGTTACGTCAATTACCTCGAGTGCCAGGGTGTCCTGGTTGAAGTGGATGCCCTTGCTGTTGTTCTCACCGAACAACATCGGTTCGCCATGCTTTACGTGCAGCTGCGTGTCCGGAGCTGTCTTTCTGTCGGTGAAGTCGGCGAAGACGTCTTCGTTGTAGACGATGCAGTTCTGGAAGATCTCGACGAACGCGGTACCTTCGAACGCGTGCGCCTGCTGCAAAACATCGCCCATGCCTTTCTTGTCGGTGTCGATGCCACGCGCAAAAAAATGCGTGCCTGAGCCCATCGCGAATTGGCCTGGTGACACTGGTGATTCAACGGAGCCGGTCGGGCTCGACGGGGATGCCGTACCCACGCGCGACGTGGGCGAATACTGGCCTTTCGTCAGGCCATAGATCTCGTTATTGAACAGCAGCACCTTGATGCCGACATTGCGGCGCAGGGCGTGCAGAACATGATTGCCGCCAATCGACAGCGCATCGCCGTCGCCGGTCACAACCCACACATTGAGCTCGGGGTTCGCCAGCTTGAGGCCCGTCGCGATCGCAGGTGCGCGGCCGTGAATCGTGTGGAAACCGTAGGTATCGACATAGTAGGGAAAGCGCGCCGCGCAGCCGATACCCGAAATGAAGGCCGTCTTGTCCGGGTCCGCGCCGACGTCTGCGAGCGCCGTCTGCACCGCGCGCAGGATGGCGTAGTCGCCGCAGCCGGGGCACCAGCGCACTTCCTGGGAGGTTGCGAAGTCCTTGGCAGTCAGTTTCGTGCTCATACTGCTTTGCCTCGCAACGATTCGATCTTGTCGACCAGCTCACCGATCAGGAAGGGATGACCCGTGACCTTGGTAAAGGACTCAGGCTCGATGCAAAGCTTGTCCTTCAGCAGTGTGACGAGTTGGCCGTTGTTCATTTCAGGGACGAGTATCTTGTCGAACTTCGCAAGCACCTCGCCAAGATTGGACGGAAACGGATTGAGGTGTCGCAAATGGACGAAGCTGGCACCCGTCTTCCGTGCGGCCTGGTAGATTGGCCCGTAGGTCGATCCCCATCCAACAACGACGACGTCACCGCACTCGGGCCCCGCCTCGATTTCCTGCTCGCCGATGTAGCTGGCAACGGCGTCGACTTTGTTGGCGCGCAACTCGGTCATGCGTTGGTGGTTGGCCGGATCGTAGGATATGTGGCCCGTCTCGCTATCGGATTCGAGACCGCCGATGCGATGCACGAGGCCCGGCATCCCAGGTGTGACCCAGGGTCGACCAAGGGACGTCTCGTCCCGCGAGAATGCTCGCCGCTGCGGACTGTCATCGGAGTCGGGTAGCGCATTCGTCTCGATCGCATCGTAGTCACTCATGCTCGGGACGCGCCAGGGCTCCGCTGCATTGGACAGGTAGCCGTCGGCCAACAGAATAACGGGCGTCATGTGTCGCAGCGCGATCCGGGTTGCCTCGATCGCCATGTCGAAGCACTCGCCCGAATTCGATGCGGCGAGTACGGGAATCGGCGTGTCCGCATTGCGGCCGTAAACGGCCTGGTAAAGATCGGATTGCTCGGTTTTGGTCGGCAGGCCCGTCGAGGGTCCGCCGCGCTGCCAGTTTACGATGACAAGTGGCAGCTCGGCGCTGACCGCCAGTCCCATCGCTTCAGTCTTCAGGGCGATACCGGGGCCCGAGCTCGACGTTACGCCGATCATGCCGCCATACGACGCACCGATTGCGGCGCAGATTGCCGCGATCTCGTCCTCGGCCTGGAACGTGCCGACGCCAAGTTCCTGGAGTCCGACCAGGCGGTGAAGCAGCGGTGAAGCCGGCGTGATCGGATAGGAACAAAACATGACTTCGCGATCGGCAAGCTCGCCGGCTGCGGCCAGTCCCAGGGCAAGCGCCTCCGCACCGGTAATGCTGCGATAGACGCCGGGAGCCATTTTCGCTTTTGGCAGATCAAATTGTGAGATGTTGGCCGACAGCTCGGCTGTTTCGCCAAAGGCATGTCCGGCATGCAATGCCTTGATATTGGCATCGCGCATGGTCGGCTTACTTGCGAGGCGGCGATTGATCCAGGCCTCGATCGGACCGAGTTCGCGGTCAAACATCCATAACAACATGCCGAGCGCGTAGAAGTTTTTGCAGCGACCACCCTCCGACTTGCTCAGGCCAAACTCTTTAACCGCTTCGAGATTGAGGTGGCTGATGTCGGCTGCGACAACCTGGTAGTCGTTCAACGTGCCGTCTTCGCGCGGGTCGCTGTCGTAGCCGGCCTTGGCCAGGTTGCGTGGGGTGAAACCATCGTTATTGACGATGACCAGCGCGCCTTTCGCGATCAGCGGCAGGCTGACTTTGAGAGCAGCCGGGTTGAACGCGACCAGTACCTGCGGCTCGTCACCAGCCGTCGTGATCGGCCCGCCGCCGAGGTTGATCTGGTAGGCCGAAACGCCGAAGGTCGTGCCCACTGGCGCACGGATTTCGGCCGGGTAATCGGGAAACGTCGCGAAATCCGAACCGGACAGTGCCGTGGAGACCGCGAACTGCGACCCCATGAGCTGGATGCCGTCGCCGGAGTCCCCCGCGAGCCGCACGACGGTTGACTCTAATTGTTTGTTTTTACTCACAAAAAACGTATAGTGTCAGCTATTCGAGTCGAGAGTTTAGCGCAGTCGGCAGACCGACTGACATGCGGCAAAACACGTCTTGATTAGAGCGCCTACTTCGCATAGCGTACGCGGTCGGGAAACAGAGGGTCACACCACATGACATTCGTTGTCACCGAAGCCTGTATCAAGTGCAAACTGACCGACTGCGTCGAGGTTTGTCCGGTTGACTGTTTTCACGAGGGCCCAAACTTCCTCGTGATTGATCCGGATGAGTGCATCGATTGCACCTTGTGCGAACCCGAATGTCCGGTTGAGGCCATCTACTCCGAGGATGAGTTGCCCGCCGGGCAGGAGCAGTTCCTCGAGCTTAATGCCGAGCTCTCGCAAGAATGGCCCGTCATCACCGAGATGAAGGACCCGCCGGAGGACGCCGATGAGTGGCGTGAAGTGAAGGACAAGCTTCAGTATCTCGAGCGGTAACGGCGTGCGACCGGCATGAGCAGTCTCAGAGCACGACTGATCCGGTCCCTGACCAGCCGCTACATCCGAAAGATTGATCTTGCCAATGCCGATGTCGGCAAGATGCGCAAGCGTCTCGACCAGATTGGCAGTCTCGGTCGCGTGGGCGCGCGTGTCGCGATTCAGCAAGACAAACTCTACGGGCTTAAAGTCGAGTGGTACCGGCCGCAGAACGCGCGGTCGGGAAAGATCCTCCTGTATCTACATGGCGGCGCCTTCGTTCTCGGCAGCTGCGATTCGCACCGCAAGCTCGTTACGCAGATAGCGCGCGCCGGCCTCATTGATGCTGTGCTGCCCGAGTACCGTCTCGCGCCCGAGCACCCGTACCCGGCCGGTCTCCAGGATTGTATCGGCGTGTATCGCGCACTCCTTGACTACGGTTACAACCCCGAGAACATCGTCGTTGCCGGCGACTCGGCGGGGGGCGGTCTCACGATGTCGCTGATGCTCGAGCTGCGGCATACGGGAGTGCCGCTCCCAGGCGCGGCCGTTCTGCTGTCCCCATTTCTCGATCTCACAGCCAGCGGTGAGTCGGTCACGACGCGAGTGGAACAGGAACCCTGGTTCAATCCGAATGACATCCACACCGTCATCAAGCACTACTGTCCTGATGAGGACCTCGAGAATCCGCTATTGTCACCGGTATTCGCGAATGTCGCAGGATTGCCGCCAACGCTTGTCCAGGTAGGCGACGACGAGATTCTCCTTAGTGACTCGGCGCGTATTGCCGAGAAGATGACAGAGGTTGGCGTCGACGTTGAGCTGCAGGTTTTTCCGGAAATGTGGCACGTTTTCCAGCTGTTCGTCGGCAAAATGCCGGAGAGTCGTGTCGCCATCGACAAGATTGGCGAGTTCATAGAGAATCGTTTTACCTGAGATCGTCGCCGACCGTCGATGATTCAAACCGGACATGGAGATGGGATGACTCGATCGCAAATCGCCGTTTTCGTTTTCTTGGCAACGCTGTCCACGTCCTCGGGCGCGGGGCCAACCGCGGACACGATAGAAGAACTCAAGGCATGTGCGCGAATTACAGAGCAGGAAGCGCGCTTCGCTTGTTACGACGAGCTTGGTAAACGCGTTCTCCGCCAGGAAACTGCCGAAAGCAATCCGGCGCAAGAGAGTCCGCTTCAGACAGAAGCGCAAACGGCTACTACAACAGTCGTTGAGCCGCTACCCGATGATCTTGGCAGCAAGAATGAAATTCAGTATGCGGCTTCGGTCACGTCGTGCAAGCAGGGCCTCCACGGCGATTGGTTCTTCTTTTTCGAAAATGGCCAGGTCTGGAAGCAAGTAAACAATCGCAACATTCGTTTCAAGGAATGCGAATTCGATGTGACGATAACGAAGGACAGGTTTGGCTATAAGATGCGGATAGACGCTGAAGATCGGACCATCCGTGTGAAACGCAATCGATAGGTCGCGTGCGGGGCGCACGCCATCGCCGCGCTAAGCCTCTGCTTGATCCTCAGAAAACGTTCTGTTTCTGCGAGTCGTCGTACATCTTCGTCAGGAACGAACGAATCGCAGGCTCCGCTTCCTCTCTGGTCATGAGCTTCTGCTTCTCGAGCACAGCCGCCATATCCTTGATTGAGCGACGGCCGTCAATCAGCGACATAATGAACGAGTAGATCTGCGTCGTCATGGCCTGTTGCCGGAATGACGCAGTCGCAGGCACCGGATCTTTGCCTGTCACGAGCCAGTCGGGCAGGGCCTTGTAGCGCTCCGGCTTCTTCGCGTTCCGCTCCTTGTACGCCGAGAACGTGAACACACGTTCCTGGCGGCCGTGGCGGCTGGCCGGAGAGTCCATGTAGGGGATCGTGGCCTGCGATACATACGGATCTGAGAAGCCGCTTTCCGCAACGATCGCCTTTACTTCTTCCGGGCTGTAACACTGTGACTGGCGCGGTGAGTGAAACGACAGCGATCCGAAGTTGATCCACCGACCCTCTTTATTAAGCAGCCGATTGATGCGGGCCGCGAAGACCGGCAAATCGTCGGTAATGACGTCGATAAGCCAGGGTGTGACGATCGTGTCGAAGGACTTTTCCGGGAAAGGCGGTCGCAACGCATCGCCGAGCACTAGGTGAAAGCTGTCGTCGACCGGCTCCGGGGCAGCAAGCTTGCGCAGCACGGCATCGTCTTCAAGCGCCAGCGGCGCGATCGGGAATTCGTAGAGATTGAGTTTTTCTCCGCTGGTCACGGTCTTCGCAACGAGTAGCAGCAGCGGGTTGAAGTCCATTGCAACGGTCGTGTTGCAGTCGAGAATCGTATGGATGTCGTAGGCGAGGCGTCCTGCGCCGGCGCCGAGCACGAGGACGTTGCCCAGTTCCGCATGATCGTGGAGTACGGCCTGTACCTGATTCAGCGATGCAGTATTCTCCTCGTCGCCCCAGGCCCAGTCCCGGTGGATGTTGGCGTAGTAGGTTTGCAGGCCCTGGTCCGAAGGCAGGCGCGTCCGCAATGCCAGGTAGCTTTCCGCGGTGCCCTGCAGGGACTGCACGTCGACGGGGCGCAGCAGCTTCGCCAGTTTGCGGCGATGGGAATCGACGCATTTCCTGTAGCGCTCTACGCGACGTTTGGCGAGCTGCGACAACGCCTTGCTCTTGAGTTCCTGCTCGAGTGTTGTGACTTCCTGGCTCAGCTTCTGCAATGCGAACTGCAGTCGTCCGCGCCACTCGCCGAGCGTCGCCTCCGGCGCAGCGAACATCCAGGGGATGTCGCCAATCATCGGGAAGTCGGTCTTGCACGCTTTGCAGTGAAAACCGCTGGCAGTGGTTTCGAGCGGCGCGTTGTCACAGCGTGGGCAGGCTAGAAGGGCAGTAAGGTCCGTCATGGCTGGGCATTATGCATCAAAAAAAACGGCCAGCCGAAGGGAGCGGCTGGCCGTGTTTGGTGCTGTGCTCGCGCACAGCGGTATAGCCGTAGCTATACGGGGTTGGCAATTGTGCCGTTAACGATCGGTGCGAAAGCCGTGAGGCTATCGAGATCGCTACCCAGACCGTGGCTAATGCCGAGGGACTGGTAGAGTGCGTTGAACTGTCCCTGTTCGCCGTGCAGCGCCATGTAGTTGAGAACGACGGAGTTGACGAGCAGGTTGACGTTGTTGGCCATCGGCGTTGCAGCGCGCATGACAGAGCCGTCAGCGCTCATCGCGCCGATCTGCTGATGCAGTGCCTGCTCTTCCGGTGTGCCACCGAGGAGATTCGGTCGCCCGTTCGGGTTGTACACGAGGAAGAACGAGCCGGCGGTCGATGAGTTGTCACTCGTCCATTCGCCCTTGCCGCGGCCGTCAGCCGAGTTGTCGATTGCGCCGTTCGAGGACAGTGACCCGTCACTGAATACGTACAGCATGAGGGGTTTGCCCAGACGAGCCGCGTACTCGAGACAGGCGCCCATGCACTGACCGGCGCGGAAGTCTTTCACTTCGCCCTCGGCACGTGCACCGCCGTGGTAGTCGTAACCACCCATCTCGACGGTACCGGCGCCAGCGAAGCCGTTCATGACGAGTTTCATGACCGATGCGGTCTTCTGGAACTCGCGAGCATCGCGGTTGCCGCCGAAGAACTCAGCGCTCGTGAAGATGCCGGCGGCATCATCAACGATCATCTGATCAAGGCCAGGGTCGATCGGCGTACCGCCGAAGCGGTCAGCAATATCTGCCGCCTTGAGGTAGCCGCAACGTACTGCGCGATCGATGTCCGCATCGCGGCTAACGAGCGTTTCGACATTGAGCATCTTCTCGTCCGACAGGCGATAGATCGACTCCATAACCTTGGTCGCGTCTTCCTTCGACAGAATACCGACGAGGTCACCCGTGTCGACGAGGTTGACGACGTCACTCGGACGATCAACCTTGGTCGGGCGCAGCTCAGGATCGAACAGTGCCGCGGGCAGCATCGAGTTGCCACCAGAGTCCGAGTTCTCGGAACCAGCCAGCGTCAGGATCGAGCCCTTGGAGCCAGCCAGTGCGATGCCGTACATCGGGTTATGCGGGTTGTTGCCCGTATCGTTGTCCGAACGTGCCGGAATCACAGCACCATTGATATTGGCCGCCGTCGTCGGGCTCACTCTCGACAGGATGCCGCGTCGGAACGCGCTGTCGAAGTGGAAGCCGAGGCCGAGGTCGAAGTTCGCGTACGGGTTGCCGGCTGCGTCGTTCAGTCCGGGGACCATGTCGCCCGGCAGGCCCATCTTCTCGTAGCCCTGCGTGCTCAGGAAATCGGTCTGACCCCCCTGCTGACCGACCAGGACGTTGGAGTTGGCGATGTTCACACCACCGGCCAGGTCGAAGCAGATGAACGGGATTTTGCCCGCACCGTCCGTGATCTGGCAGGGGTTGGCACGCAGCGCGTCCAGGTCCGGCGACAGATCAGCGAGGGCATTGCGCGGATTCAGCAGCGGTGCAATACCGCCGACCGTGAAGGCCGCGCCGCTCAGGAAGCCCTGCGACAAGAACTGTCGTCTCGTGACAGGACGCGGATGATCTGCGTGAAGCAGCGGCAAATCCCAATTGCCTTTGTCTCGTTTCATAGTCATCTCAGTAAGTTCCTTCTTTAGTCCTGTCGTTATTGAACCAGCGTGACCGCGCTGCCAAGCATCGAGGCACATACGCCTTTCGCGATAGCACGCGTGTCACTGGGGCCTGCAAGCAGGCGGTCAATGAGGTTGCTCGGACGCAGCCCGGCACCCGGGAACGAAGCCAGTTCGCCATGGATCGCCGTGTAGCTCGGCTGCGACATGATCTGCTGGTCGGTCGAGTTATGACCTGCAGCACGAGCGATCAGCGGCTCGACGAATGTGTCGCGGTTGCCAACGCTGAATGCGGTCGCTGCGGGCTGCGAGAAGAAGCTGCTCGGCCAGATCGTCGAGTCCTCTACGGCCGCATCGCAGTACTGGATAGCCAGCTGAGCGATCGCAACCTGGTGCGAGGACAGGAACGTGGCCGGGTCTTCTACCGCAGGCAGTGACTGACGCAGCTCCTGGTAGGCCTCATCCACGAGGAAGACGCCACCGCGCTGGTAGTTCACACGATCGACGCTAGTGATCCATGCATACGTTGCATCGATCTCGTCAAACGTCTTCACACCAACATCCGAAGTCTGTTCCTCGGCCGTCGCGACGTAGTTGGATTCAACCAGCATCGGGAGCTCGGCACGGTTGAACAGCACACCGTTGAGGTTATCGAACGTCAGGAAGAACACGTCGTCGGCCGGGCCAAGCCCCAGTGGCAGGATCGCGCCGAGGTCTGACAACGGCTGACCAAGCTCACCGACAGTGGGCGCAGCCATATCGAGGTTCTGGACGAGGTTCGCGTAGCTCTGGCCAACCTCGACTTCGAGGCCGTTCATTGCGAAGCGCATGCCTTCGAGCGTCACCGGCTGCGGCGCGGAGCCGTCCAGCGTGATGAAGTGCGGCTTGTCGAACAGGTACGCGTACGTGTCGAACTGCTGTGCCTCAAAGAGGATGTAAGCGTTCTGCGCGTCCGCCGGCAATCCGATGCGCTCGGAAACGTCGAACAGCAGGTAGAAGCGTTCGCCGACACCCGCGTCGAAGTTCTGCTGAATCTGTTCCTGGGTCAGCGCGCGACGGTGAACCGCGGCGAGGCGGAAGACACCTTCCCACGTGGCGTCGCTCGAGGCCTCGTTACCAAGTACCAGGGCGAAATTGTCTTGCCACGGAATCAGCGTGCCACCCGGGACCGGGTCGGTCTGCGTGACGAGGTTACCGTTCACGTAGATACGACGACCGTCGATCGGGTTATACGTTGCGACAACGTGCTGCAGCGTCGCTTGCAGGACTTCGTCAGCGTCCGGTGTGGACAGCTGCGGGTCACCGTTAAGCGTCGTCAGCGGGTTGCCATCGGCATCTTCGGCGTTTGTGCGCAGCAGGAAGTCATAGTTATAGAGCGTCTGCTGCAGCGCGAAGTTACGCGAGTTCTGGCCGGCCGAGTAGGTCACGATACG
The DNA here is from genome assembly GCA_030065985.1 of Woeseiaceae bacterium. GTDB lineage: Bacteria > Pseudomonadota > Gammaproteobacteria > Steroidobacterales > Woeseiaceae > UBA1847. The sequence continues at coordinate 45,458 of JASJCM010000007.1, forward strand.
TGCCATCTCCTGCGTGACATTGGCCGGTACGACCCAGGCCTCGATCGAGAATTCACCCGACTCGACGAGAACGTCATGCAGTTTCTTACTGGCGACCGTCGAACCCTGCGCCTTACCAGCGCCCTGCGCCATGTCATAGCCGATCGTGATTCCCCAGCCACCGTACCAGGTGACGTCGCCCGAGAGGTTCAGGTCGATCGCCGGATCGACACCACTTGAATCAAAGGCGACCGTGCCGCTGCCCGTCTTGAACTCCCAGAGTGCGATCTGGTCGTTCTCGTAGCGGTTACCGCCCGAGGCGAGCGTGCCGTCGATAAGGCGAACACCCTTCGAGTAGATCAGGCTCGGGTCGACTGCCGTCGGGGTGAGACTGCCAATGAAAGCGTTGACTGCGGCCAGCATCTGAGCGCCGGAAGTCGCACAGTCGTTGTTCCAGCAGTTGTGCGCCTCACCGCCCTGTGCGCCCGGCGATACCTTGATCACGAAGCGCGAATCGACTGCCGCGTTGAGGTTGATCTTCGACTTCGCTGCTTCGTAAGCACTCGCGACATCAGGATCCGCGAAGTACGGCTGCTGCGGCGTCGCCGACTGTGAGCTGTGACAGCCCGCGCAGTACTGCGCGAGGATCGGTCCGTGAATGTGCTGCTGGAACAGCGCCGGATCGGTCGGGAAGCTCATGAACGGTTGCTGGCCCGGATCGATATCATCCGGAGGCGTCAGTACGATCTGGCGACCGCCGCCACCGACGGTGCCGATCCAGTTCTCGATCCAGGTCGTCATGATCGTGCCGCAAACAGCAGGGTCTGCAACCCAGCAGTTATGGCCTGTCGGCGGCGTAGCGACTTTCTCTACGATACGCGAGAGAGACGGCTGGCCGCGGTTGATGACGCCTGCGGCCTCGTCATAGGCCATGTTGACGTCGTCGTGACGAACGAACATCGGAGTCTGGCCCACTGTCTCGTTGTGGCAAGCGCCGCAACGATCCGATGTGCGGGCGTTGCTCCAGAATTCCTGCTGGAACTTGAGGACGTCACCATCACGCGCTACGGGGCCCGTGTACGGCGCGTCGCCATTGTTGCCAGTATTTGGCGGTGCCGGCAGCTCCGTCGTCTGTGCTCCGCCGCCACAGGCGGAAAGCACGAAGCTGGCCAGTACAGCAATTCCAATTGCTCTGATCATTGTTATGCCTCCTTACTGGCCCGCGCAGTACGACGCGGTATCTGCAAAGACCTGCTTCATCCTGTAGCCGGTCGCCTGGAAATCATCGGTAATAGCTTCGACCGTCGAGTGATCGACCGTCGTCTCGGGTTCACGCAGGCACACGGCCTTGAACACCTTCTTGACCTGGCAGGACGCGAACTGGCGGCTGTTGCCGAGCTCTTCACCGAGCGATTTGGCGCCCTGGCCACTGCCCGGCAGCGCCTGGCTGAAACCGAGGTAACGGTTCTGGCCCGTGCGCCAGTAGTTCGTCCAGCTGTCATCCGGCGTGCGGAAGCCCTGCGGGAAATTGAGATCGTTGTTGAAGTACTTCGGCTGGATTGCGCCAGGCGTGTACTGCAGTGCCTCTGCGGTCTCGTCGTAGTTGTAGTACGCGAAAGCCTGTGCCATCGGGTCCATGCCCGTATGGCAACCGACACAGTTATTAAGGAACAGGCGGCTGTCACCACCCGGGCTGCGGCTCACGTCCTGGCGGATGCGATCCGGCGACAGGCGTGGGTCGTGCAGCTGCTCCATATCACGGCAGAAGTGATTGACCATCGTGAAACGGAACATCGCGCGGTTGGTACCGGCGACAAAAAATGCCTGCGATGCAGCGCGCGACGTCATGACGCCGGCGGTCGCGTTCGACGGAATACCCTGTACCGTCGACTGGCTGGCACGTTCGAGTACGTCCTTGAGGTTGTGGTTACCCGCCTCGAGCTGCTCGTAGTGGTTGTTGTTGTTCGCTGCCGGAGCAGTACCTACCGTGCCCGCGCGCCCGACATAGGTAATGTCATCGGACAACAACGTGTTGAAACCAACGTCGTCGCGGATCATTCCGATCACCGTAGCGACGTAGTCGTTGAGCGGTACGAAAACGCTGCGATCGCGGTTGGTCCAGGGAGCGGCGAAGTTCTTCAACGTAACATTGTAGAAGCTGTCGTTCTCCATGGCGATGTAAGCCGCGCAGTCCGTGCCGGTCACACCGAAACCCGAGCAGGCCGGGTTCGCGCCGTTGATCGCATCGATCATGTCGCTGAGTACGGCCGAGGAAGGTGGCACACCTGCGATACGTTCGTGTATGCGTTTCGCCTGTTCCCTGGGTCCCGCACTGGCTGGCGCTGCGATCATTACTGCGAGTAATGCTGCGAGCGCGATGCGTACGTGTCCTTTCCACATCTTGTTCATATCGTTCTGCTCATCGTTGGTTATTAACGCAAAGCGTGGCCGGAAAATGTTGCCAAAGCCTTTCGCTCATTGCCGTGAATGTATTCACAGTCCTTGGGATCCGTTACGGGCTCCCTGCCCGCATTGCCCTGCGACCCACAAGGAATAAAGCAAGTGCTGTGCCAGTCTTGCTCCCGTGCAGGGTTTTCTTAAAAAAACTTATTAAAAACAGTGACCTGGCGGTGAGCTGTAGCGGCTTACCGAAATAAGGTTATGTCAGGTGCCTGTCGGCAGTTCCGCACAAGAATTATGACCGGGTCGCCTAAGCTACTGATTGTGAAGGGCCGCGCAACTGTCGCTGAAGAGAGACATGGCGACACGCGGGTGACACAACGAAACAACAAAAAGAAATAAAAGAAACCTGAAGGAGTTTCTCGAAGCGACGCCGAAAACGGCATTTTTTTCGCGCAACAAAAAGGCGATGGAACCACCGGCCGTTTTCGTGCGTGTAGTAATAGAACAGCAGCGCGCGCAGCGAGAACGCCGGTTGGTGTCGTGCTTTTGAGACATTACATCGGTGCTTTGGGCTCTCTTATAATTCAGTGTCCGAGATACCGGCAGCCGCAGATCGGCTCGCGCTGCCTGAGAAAGTTAATCGTGGTTTGTGACTGCGTTAACGGTTACTGGGCGCTTCGCGTCGTACCCTGCCAAGAGAACTGAGGTGAGAGCTATGAACAGGCTATCGCGACAATTGAGAAAAGGAATCGCCGCCAAAGCGACCAGGACGGTTGCGTTGTCGATTGCGGCCATCGCTATTGCTGCGTGCAGCGAGGGCGAAGGTGTTCAGCTGGGCACCGGTCAGGATCCCGATCCCGTGGTGATCGATTTCCCGATTGCCTATATCAAAGCACCGATCCCGACAGATGATAACGGTGTCTTCGAACAGCAGGACCTGCGCACGCAGATCTCGTTCGACTTTGGCGCCGATCTGTATTTCCGTGATCGTGCGGCCGTCGGCGCGGAAGGCGTCAACATCACCGGCGACATCACGCAGGGACTGGGCGCCATTCGCGATGTCGAGATCGACTACGATGGCAGCCGCCTGTTGTTCAGCATGCGTACCCCATTCGAGGAAGGTGTCGATGAAGAGGACCAGGTCGCGACCTGGAACATCTGGCAGTACACCTTCGAGACGGACACGCTGGTTCGCGTAATCCCGGATGACCTGACCGCCGAGATCGGTCACGACATCATGCCGAAGTACTTGCCGGATGGGCGCATCATCTTTGCGTCGACGCGCCAGACGCAGTCGCAGGCATTGCTGCTTGACGAAAACAAGGGCGCATTCCCGGCCATGGATGAGGATGAGGAAGAGTTCGCATTCAACATCCATGTCATGAACGATGACGGTTCGAGCCTGAAGCAGGTGACGTTTAACCAGAGTCACGACCTTGATCCATCGGTCATGGCGGACGGCAAGATCGTCTTCAGCCGCTGGGACCACAACATGTCGAACGATCAGGTGAACCTGTATCGGATGAACCCGGACGGTTCCGCGATCGAGTTGTTGTACGGCCAGTGGAGCCACGATACCGGATCCAATGGCGGGACCATTCAGTTCATGCAGCCTCGCGAGACTGAAGATGGCCGAGTCATGGTGCTCGCGCGGCCGTTTACGAATACTGAAGGCGGCGGCGAGCTGATTGTCATCGATACGCCGCAGTACGTCGAAAATACGCAGCCGACCTCAGCGAATATCGGCGTATTGACCGGGCCGGCGCAGGAAGACGCGACGATCAACGAGGTCAATACCGAACCGGGCGAGCCTTCGCCGGGTGGACGTTACTACTCCGTGTACCCGATCCAGGATGGCACGGGACGATTGATGGTGAGCTGGAGTCAGTGTCGCCTTATCGAGTTCCTCGAAGACGACCTCGACCCCACGACCGACGATTTCCAGATCGTTGCGTGCACGGACGACAACCTCCTCAACGTCGTGGTGATTGATCCCGACGATCCGGTAACCCCGGCGCCGGGCGAATTCACTGTCGCACCGCCGCTTTACGGCATCTGGATCTACGATCCGCGCGACGAGACGCAGCTGCCGATCGTTCCGGGTGAGGAAGGCTTCATGTTCACCGAGGTTGTCTCGGCTGATCCGCGTTCGTTCCCGGCAGTGATTCCGGATGGCAGCGCGAACTACACGCAGGATCCGTCACTGCCGGATTCTGGCGAGGCGGTTCTGAACATCCGCAACGTTTACGACTTTAACGGCACGATCCTGCCGGGCATCGACCCATACGTTCTTGCAGATCCCGTGCAGACGCCGGCTTCGGCACGACTCGCGCGTTTCGTTCGCATTGAGAAGGCTGTGTCGCTTCCTGAAGAGGACTTGCTGGACATCGATAACACGGCGTTCGGCGTCACGACATTCTTCGGTATGAAGGAAATTGTTGGCTATGCGCCCGTAGAGCCGGATGGCTCGGTCGTGGTCAAGGTACCTGCGAACGCTGCGCTGATGGTTAGCGTGCTCGATGAAAATGGCATGCGCATTACGCAGCGCCATATGAACTGGATTGCGCTGCCGGAAGGCCAGGAACTCAAATGTATTGGATGCCATGACGCCAACAGCGGCGTCTCGCACGGTCGTGCCGATTCCTTCCAGAGCGGCTATGCTGGCGCACCGTCAGGCTTGACGGAGTTTCCAAACACGGATCCGCAGTGGTTCATCGGTGAGCCCGGTGAAACCATGGCCGAGATTCGTGCGCGTGTTACATGCGCGAACGATGGTTGCTCGTCCATCGAGCCGTCGATGAACCTGGAGTACACGGACGTCTGGTCTGCGGACCCGACCATCGCGATGCTCAATGACGACGCGTTCGAGGATGCGCGCTACACAGACCTGACCACGCCGTCGCCGACGACGCTTGCCTGTCAGGCAGACTGGCAGTGGAACTGCCGCACAGTCATTAACTACGAGACCATCATCCACCCGATGTGGAACGATCCGCGCATCGTCACGTTCGACGATGACAACGATCCAGCTACGCCCGAAGTCCCGATGGACGACGGCAACGGTGGTTTCGTCAACAACAACTGCCTGAACTGCCACACGCCTGTTGATCCGGCCAATAACGCACCGCGCGTACCGGCTGGCCAGCTCGAGTTGCAGGATGGGTTGTCAATCGATGAGCCGGATCACTTCCACGCCTACCGTGAACTGTTAGTAACTGATAACCTTCAGGAATTGCAGGGCGGTATGCTGGTTGATGCGACTCAGGTAGTCGGTCAGGATGCGGATGGAAACGATATCCTGGATTTCATTCCGGTCGCCCCCCCTGCGTCTGTAGTTGGAGCAAGGTTCTCGAGCGATTTCTTTGACCGTTTCTACGATCCTAATCACCCGAGCTACGCAATTCACGGCGGCACTATGTCGCGGGCGGAGCTACGCCTTATCGCGGAATGGTTGGATGTCGGAGCCCAGTATTACAACAACCCCTTCGACGCTCCAGCAAACTAAGGCGTTCATCGCCGCTTGCCTGTGTGCCGTCGTACTGCAGAGTATTCTGACGGCACCGGCGTTTGCGGCCGATGACGAA
>JASJCM010000050.1 GCA_030065985.1 Woeseiaceae bacterium
ATTGGCGTCGGCATCATATTTTTCGGAACGGTTGCCGGCCGACTTGCCGAACGTCGAAAACACATCATTGTTCGGCAGCGTGATGTTGCTCGCGTACCAGCGCCGGTCAAACATCTCGGCAAGTGGCTCCCATGTCAGCGTACCGGGATTGAATACACTGGTTCGCGAGTCGTCGGGATTGCCGCCGGATGCGACAATCTCACCCGTTTCAAGCATCGATACACCTGCGCAAAACATATCGTGAAAATTGCTGCTGGTATCGACAAAGGTGTTGTCTGCCGGATTAAAGACGGCTGAGTGAGTGAATTCACGATTGCTAGGGAAAGCATTAGTCTCGGTTGATGACCAGGTCAGCACCCGGCCATCAGGTAGATTTGCAGCTGAGATCGCAATGTGAGGCCAGGTAATGACTGGGCCCCATTCACCGGCATCGGCAACGCTGGGAACCACACCGTTCAGTTGTCCGTCCGAGGGAATCTGGGCAAACGTGCCTCCCGCTACCCGGTACTGGACATCGATAATTTCACCGCCACCTCTCTCAAAGAATTCGACTCGTAGTGAATAAACGCCTGGATTAAGAAATATCTGACCAGTTTCTGTAACCGGTGCATGCGTACCATCGTTATCAACGACCACGGTGTTCTCAATATAGAGTTTCGAGCCGTCGTCGGAGGTCGTTTGAAACTCGTAGTTTCCAGCAACAGTAACATTGAGCTGATTAGTAAAAACCAGCCCAAAATTGTCGTTAACGTCGCTTACCGATACATTGATGGCGTCAGTGGTCCCCGTCAGTACCGGCGTGAGAGGGGTAAAGTCAGGCAGGAGATTCCAAGTGCCGTGATAGACGCTGTAATTAAACTGAGACCAGCTTGCAGATGAAAATGCCAGCAGAAACAGGAAGCAGGCTACTCGCAGCCAACCAAACATCTTGATGTCGGCCAGCCCAGTCCTTACGCTATCTATGCGCATCAGATCTCCTGACTTTTTTTGGGAACAAGTGTTTATCTAGCAACAAATGCGCCAAGTTAATTTTATTGTGTTTTTTTCAATAACTTGGCTAGACAACCTCGGTAGAACCACGGTTGCAGAAGCGCAAGTGTAAAATTTGTCGACGCCACGGAGTGGTAGCGATGGTCGTTTCAGGGCTCCGGCGTGTCGCTTAGTGATGCCAGGAAAGACGCCAATTGTTTGATCTCTTGATCTGAGAGTTCTAACTCCGGGAGCTCATGCGGCCCAATATTCGCGTCCGGCGTCTGCGTATAGAATTCCACGACACTTTCCAGCGTCACGAAGCGCCCATCGTGCATATACGGCGCAGTCAGCGCGATATTGCGTAAAGTCGGCACCTTGAATTCGCCGTAGCTCGCATGCGCGTCGCCCACAAATCGAATTTCACTGCAGTTGTCTTGCGGTAAGTCGCTATAGCTGCCGCGACAATTGAACTCATCCAGCAATGCGGCCTGCAGTCCAACCGTCCGGCCAAAATCCGGTACGCCATCTTCAGCAATCCCGGTCGCGATATTGTGAAAGCCGTAGTTCGTAAACAACGGCCCGTTGTGACAGCGCAGACACTGGGTGCGACCGCCGTCGAGAAACAGTTTTAGACCGGCTTGCTCGTCGTCTGACAGTAGTTCTTTGGCCGCTGGATAGCCGTCATCCGCCAGCGCTGCGACAAAGTGATCGAAGCGCGAGTCTGTTGGTTGTAGCGTCTCCATGTAGGCCGCCAGAATCTTACCCACGTTCGCGAAGGCCGTATTAACGGCAGTGCGATCATTTGCCGGCATTCGGTCCCAGGCCGTTTTGCCCTCCTCGTCGGCAAACGGACCGGCATTGGCTGGCCATTTGTCAGCTGCAGGCGAGAGAGCGTTACCCGTGATTGCCGTGTAGTCGTCTGCGTATTTACGCGCCACCATGCGCACGATGTCGACGCGGTTATTGTCCATCTCGCCCGCTGACTCCAGCGGTGTGATCGCCTGCGCCCACAAACTGTCGCGGCGCCCGTCCCAGTAAAACCAGCTGTTATGCGCGACGCCAATCAGCGTTGGCGAATTACGGCTGACTTCCGCCGTACCGAAACTCTTGGCTCGCCCGTCGGTGAACGCAAGCTTCGGGTCGTGGCAGGTGGCGCAAGAAACTGTGCCGGTGGCACTCATGTCTTTGTCGAAAAACAGCTTGCTGCCGAGTTCCGCGGCCGCTGCATCGCCGCTGTAACGATTCGATGGATCTTTGGGTGCCGGGAGTCGAGACAACGTCAACGATTGCATCACGGCAACTTCAGCTGCTGACCAGTTACGCAGCGATGCGTCAACGGTCACCACACTTCCGGCAACTTCAAGATCGAAGCTGACCTGGTCGGGCCCCATCGGACCGCCGACGCCGACCATAAGTTGCCATTCACCACCCATGTGAAACTTCATGCCTTCGATCAGAAAGCTACCGTCGTCCAATCGCCGCGTGACGCGCGGTTCTACGGTCATGCCATGACCATGTGCCGGCATGCCGCCGCGCAATGCCAGACCTATCGGCGTGAATGCATCGCCTTCAGCGGTTTCCAGCCGAATGATCCAGTTGTGCATTTCGGCGAGCGGCACCTCACCCTCAGCAGGCATCAGCGATACGCGATAGAGACCTGATTCTGTCAGGCCCGTCAACGTATATTCAGCCGCGAAGGTGACTGAGGCGAGAGAAAGGAGCAGGCATACCATGCTGACCCGAATGGGTAGTGGCCTGCAAGCGGCTACAGAGTTCTTAGGTCTTGACACGCTGATGTTCTGCCAGCAAGAGTAAGGACGCGAATACTATAGATCGAATCGGCTCCGATGCTCGGTGACTTATGACACGGTTTCGCAAAGTCTGGGGTCAAAGTAAAAACTCCACGATTCGGGGTCAAGAGCTAAACGAAAAAAGCCGGACCCCTATTGGGTTCCAGCCTTTTTGTTCGGTAGCGGGGTAGGATGGCCTTCGGTCATGGCAGGATTGGCCTTCGCCCCTTCGGGGCTCAGTTTGTCTCGGCGCCTGTTAACCGGCGCTCCCGCGCCGGGGCGCCTCGGCTGAACCTGCTTTCTTCGCAGGGGCAAATCCTGAACCCGCGTCAGCCGAAACAAAAAAGGGCCCCGTAAAGGGGCCCTTCTTTTGTTTTGGTAGCGGGGGCAGGATTTGAACCTGCGACCTTCGGGTTATGAGCCCGACGAGCTGCCAGACTGCTCCACCCCGCATCGGCAGGATGGGGATATTAGAGACCTGCAACCCGCTTGTAAAGAGGCAATTACCCCAATATCGCGATGCACATTGCGAGCAGCCAGCCGGGCATGATGCCGAGCGCCAGAACGGCAATAGAATTGAGGCTGAGCACCAGCCGCGTGTCCGTGCTGGCCTGCAGAACCGCCTGGTCTTCGCCCTGCTCGAAGTACATGTACCAGATCACGCGCAGGTAGTAGTACGCGCCAATCACAGACGCCACGACCATCAATACGGCGAGCCCTACGCCGCCAACAGCGAGCACCTCGCGGATCACGTACAGCTTCGACAGGAAGCCAACAAACGGCGGTACACCAGCCATCGAGAACATCAGGAACAGCATCATCAGCGCAAACCAGGGACTCCGTGCATTCAGTCCCTTGAAGTCTGACAGCAGCTCGGCGTCGTAGCCGCGCCGGCTGAGCAGGATAACGATACCGAAGGCGCCCGCCGCCGAGACCACATAGGTCAACGCATAGAACAGCGCCGATGCGTATCCTCCATCCGTTCCGGTATAGATTGCCAGCAGGATGAAACCGACATGCGCAATCGTCGAATAACCCAGCATGCGTTTGATATTCGTCTGCGCGATCGCGACAAAATTGCCGACGAGAATCGACAGCACCGCAACGAACATGATCATCGTCGACCAGGTCTCGTGGAGCTCGCCGAGCCCCTGTACGAGGATGCGAATAATCAGGGCCAGGGCGGCCAGCTTCGGCGCCGACGCCAGGTAAAGCGCTACAGGGGTCCGCGCGCCTTCGTAGACGTCCGGCAGCCACATGTGGAATGGCACTGCACCAAACTTGAAGGCAATACCGACGATCATGAACGCAAGACCGAACCAGAGCGGCAGATTATTGAGGCTCGGGTCCATCGCAAGCGCCATTGAGATTTCGTTGAAGCTCAGCGTGCCAGTGACGCCGTAAACCCACGAGATGCCATACAACAAGGCGCCGGATGCGATCGCACCCAGTACGAAGTACTTCATCGCCGATTCGGCAGCCAGGACATTGTTGCGATCGATTGCCACCAGCGCATACATGGAGAGCGCCAGTGTTTCCAAACCGAGGTACATGATTAGCAAGTTGTTGGCCGACATCATGATCATCATGCCGAGCAGACCGAACAGGCCCAGCAGGTAATACTCGCCCTTGTGCAGATCGTTCGCTCGCAGGTAATCACGCGCGTACAGGAACGAGACCGCCACGAACAGCACGGCACCGAGCTTCAATATCTGTGAGAACGGATCACTCACATAGGCACCGAAGAACACCTCGCGGCTCTGGTCGACGGGCGCGGTCGCAGACAGCACGATGGCTGTAATTGCCAGCGACGCCATGCTCAGCCAGAACGTCACCATCCTGCTCTCATCCTCGACGAACAGGTCCACCAGCATGACCACGCAGATCAGGCCCAGCAGGGTCATCTCAGGGGCGGCGGCAATGTAGTCAGTCAACGTCATATCAGGATCCGTCAGAGCTTCGATTGCCCGACCTGGAGCAGCAGTTGTTCGATCGATGTGTTCATCATGTCAACGAGTGGCGCAGGCCAGACGCCGAGCAGCAGTACGCTAAGCGCCAGTATGGCGAGCACAATGAACTCGCGCGCATTCAGGTCCTGCAAGGCCGCCACGTTGTCATTGGCCACTTCGCCGTAGACCACGCGCTTGATCATCCACAGCGTGTAGGCGGCGCCAAGCACGAGCGTGGTCGCCGCAAGGAAGGCGAACCAGAAGTTCGCCTTGAAGCTCGCGATGATCACCATGAACTCGCCGACGAAGCCGGAAGTACCTGGCAGGCCTGCATTCGCCATCGCGAACAGGACCATGAACGCCGCGAATACAGGCATCGTATTGGCCACGCCGCCGTAGTCCGCAATCTGACGACTGTGCACCCGGTCATAGAGCACGCCGACGCAGAGGAACATCGCGCCCGAAATCAGGCCGTGAGAGACCATCTGCACCATGGCGCCGCTCATGCCGAGCCCTGCCCCTGTATCGGCGACGATCCACCACATCAGGAACATACCGAGCGTCGCAAAGCCCATGTGCGCAATCGACGAGTAGGCGATCAGCTTCTTCATGTCCTTCTGCATCAGCGCGACGAAGCCAATGTAGACGACCGCAATCAGCGACAGCGCGATCATCAGGCCCGAGAAGTACTCGCTGCCATCCGGAACAATGGGCAGAGACAGGCGAATAAAGCCGTAGCCGCCCATCTTCAGCATGATGGCAGCCAGGATCACGGAGCCGCCCGTCGGTGCTTCGACGTGGGCGTCCGGCAACCAGGTATGGACCGGCCACATCGGTACCTTGACGGCGAACGCGATCAGGAACGCCAGGAAGATCAGCTTCTGGGCCATGAGGCCTATCGGCGCGTTCATGAATGTGAGCAGGTCGAAGCTATCCGTCTGCACGTACAGCCAGATGAACGCGACCAGCATCAGCACAGAGCCCAGGAACGTGTAGAGGAAGAACTTGAGCGTCGCGTAGATACGCCGTTCGCCGCCCCAGACGCCGATGATCAGGAACATCGGGATGAGCATGGCTTCCCAGAACACGTAGAAAAGAAGGCCGTCCAGGGCGCTGAACACGCCGATCATCAGGCCCTCGAGAATCAGGAACGCCGAAAAATACTGCGCGGGTCTCGTCTTGATCGAATCCCAGCCCGCAATCACTACGAGCGGCGTGATAAACGTTGTCAGCAGGATCAGCGGCGCTGAAATACCGTCGATGCCGAGGTAGTACCAGACATTGAACGCGTCGACCCAGAGCACGCGCTCGACGAACTGCATGCCGCGCTCGGCATTGTCGAAGCCGATATAGAGCGCGATGCTCGCGAGGAACGTGAGCAACGAGAACGCCAGTGCCGTCAATCGCATCAGGCGGGCCTGCGATGATTTAACGTCGCCACCATCGCCGATCATTAGCAGCGCGACGCCCCCTGCGATGGGCAGCCAGATCAGGACGCTGAGTATGTAATTCGCGAGCACTGTCTTATCTCACCCAGATGAGCCAGCCGAGCAGCACGGTCAGGCCGATAATCATTGCGAACGCATAGGTATAGAGATAGCCCGTCTGGATGTGGCGGATCACGCCGGCCAGGCGGCCAACCATGTTCGCCGTCCCGTTAACAAGCAAGCCATCGATGATGAGCTCGTCACCCTTCTGCCACAGGAACTTGCCGAAGCTGCGTCCACCAGCCGCGAATCCCTTGATGTAGAGATCGTCGAAGTAGTATTTGCGATCCAGCAGGTTGTAGAGACCCTGTGCTTTCTTCTGAATCGTGTCCGGAATGTCCGGCCGCTTCAGGTACAGGAACCAGGCGGTGAATACGCCCGCCGCAGCCAGCCAGAACACAGGCGTAACGACCGAATGCGTAAAGAGGCCCAGGCTGTCATGCCAGAACGTCTCACCCAGGTGGGCAAGCACGTCGCGCGTCTCGTCTACGAATATAGCGCTTCCGAAGTAGCCCTCGAACAGAACCGGCCCCACTGTGAACCAGCCAATGATCGCCGACGGAATAGCGAGCAGTACCAGCGGCACCCAGACGACGGCCGGCGTCTCGTGCAGGTGTGACTTCTCTTCCTCGCTCATGCGCTCCTCACCGTGGAAGACGAGGAAGAACATGCGAAACGAGTACAGCGCCGTCACAAAGACACCAAGAAGTACGCTCAGGTAGGCGATCCAGTAAACGGCGCCCTGCCCGTGCCAGTGAGATTCCTTGACGGCCTCAATGAGCAGGTCCTTTGAGAAGAAACCGCTGAAGCCGGGAAAACCGATCAGCGCGAGAGAGCCCACGAGCGCCGTCCAGTACGTTATCGGCATATATTTGCGGATGCCGCCCATCTTGCGAATGTCCTGCTCGTGGTGCATCGCGATGATGACCGAACCGGCAGCAAGGAACAGTAGCGCCTTGAAGAAGGCGTGCGTCATCAGGTGGAAGATGGCCGCACTGTAGGCGGATGCGCCGAGTGCCACCGTCATATAGCCGAGCTGGGACAGCGTCGAATACGCCACAACACGCTTGATGTCGTTTTGCACGATGCCGAGCAGGCCCATGAAAAACGCCGTTAATGCACCGATGACGATGACCACGGCCAGCGCTGTGGTCGAGAATTCGTATAGAGGCGACATCCGCGCGACCATGAAAATGCCGGCGGTTACCATCGTGGCTGCGTGGATCAGCGCCGAGATCGGTGTCGGGCCTTCCATCGAGTCCGGCAGCCATACGTGCAGCGGCGCCTGCGCCGATTTACCCATCGCTCCGATGAACAGCAGGATGCAGACGACGGTCATTGCGTTCCACGGACTGAACCCAGTCACCTCGAGCTGCTGCGAGGCGATGGACTCGGCCTGCCCGAATACCTCAGCGTAGTCGAGCGATCCCGTGAACATTACGACGGCCGAGATGCCGAGGATAAAGCCGAAGTCGCCGACGCGATTGACGAGAAACGCCTTGAGGTTGGCGAAGATCGCCGACTCACGCTTGTACCAGAAGCCGATGAGCAGGTAGGACACGAGGCCGACTGCCTCCCAGCCGAAGAACAGCTGCAGGAAGTTGTTCGACATTACGAGCATCAGCATCGAGAAGGTGAACAGCGAGATATAGCTGAAGAATCGCTGGTAGCCAGGGTCATCGTGCATGTAGCCAATCGTGTAGATATGCACCATGAACGATACGAAGGTCACGACAACCATCATCAGCGCCGTCAGTCTATCGACGAGGAAGCCGACCTCCATATGCAGCCCGTCCGTTACAGCCCATGTGTAAACGGACAGATTCTCAGCCTCGTACCCCCCCCAGAACATGTTGTAGAGCACGATCGTGGACAGCAGGAACGACACTCCGACACCGACGATCGTGATCCAGTGCGCCCCTGCCCGGCCAATCTTATGGCCGGCGAGCCCGGCGACGATCGACGCGGCGAGCGGAATCAATACGATGGCAAGGTAGTACTCGTACATATCAACCCTTCAGCGTATTGAGTTCCTGGACCGCGATCGAGCGCCGGTTGCGGAACAGCACAACGAGAATGGCCAGGCCGATCGCCGCTTCGGCAGCCGCGACCGTGAGAATAAAGAACACGAACACCTGCCCGGTCTCGTCACCGAGATAGCGCGAGAAGGCTATGAAGTTGGTGTTGACAGCCAGCAACATGAGTTCGATGCACATGAGCAAAAGGATCAGGTTCTTGCGATTGATGACGATGCCTGCGATCGACAGGACGAACAGCATCGCGCCAACCGTCAGATAATGATGCAGCCCGATCATTGTTTCTTCTCCGCGTCCATCTTAACCACGCGAATTCGGTCCTTGGCCGTGACAGCCACCTGCTTCGCGATGTTCTGGACCTTGAGCCCGGGACGACGACGCATCGTGAGCGTAATCGCGGCAATGATCGCAAGCAGCAGTATTACGGCCGCGATCTCGAAAGCGTAAACATGCTCCGTGTACAGCACCGCGCCAAGCGCCTCGGTATTGCTGTAGCCCTCGGGGTTCGGCTTGAAGCCGGAATCCACATTCGCCATCTGGCCGCGTAGCCAGATCACGTTAATCAACTCGAAAGCCATGATCAGTGCCAGGCCGACGCCGAGCGGCGCATAGCGTGTCAGGCCTCGCTTGGCGGCCTCCACGTCCACCTCGAGCATCATGACGACGAACAGGAACAGCACCATGACCGCGCCGACGTAAACGAGCACCAGCACGATGGCAAGGAACTCTGCCTCGGCGAGCAGCCACAGGATCGCGGCATTGAAGAACGTAAACACGAGGAACATGACCGCGTGCACCGGGTTGCGCGAGAACACAACGCCCAGTGCGCCGAGGAACATGATCCCGGCGAATACGTAAAAAACTATCGAATGCAGCATCGTGGCCCTGCCTTACCGGTACTTCGCGTCCGCTGCCTTGTCGGCTGAAATCATGGCGTCGTACTTGTCGCCGACAGCCAGCAGCTTGTCCTTGGTCATGATGTTCTGGCCCGGCTCTTCCATGTGGTACTCATGGAGCCGGGTCTCGACGATCGCATCTACCGGGCACGCCTCTTCGCAGAAGCCGCAGTAGATGCACTTGAACAGGTCGATGTCGTAGCGAGTCGTGCGCCGGGTACCATCGTCGCTGACACCCGATTCAATCGTGATGGCCAGCGCCGGGCAGACGGCCTCGCAAAGTTTGCAGGCAATACAACGCTCTTCGCCATTGGGGTAACGACGCAGTGCGTGCAGGCCGCGGAAGCGATGCGATTGCGGCGTCTTCTCTTCGGGGTACTCCAGGGTCACGCTCTTGCGGAACCAGTTGGTCTGGGTCACTTTCAGACCCTTGAGTAGCTCCCACAGGGCGAATGTTTTGAAGTAGCTGATTACTCGATTCATGTGTTATCCGCCCGTTGCGGCCCACGGACCAACCTGGAACCAGGCCATCGCCCCTTCGACGGCAATCCAGACGATCGTGACAGGAATGAACACCTTCCACCCAAGGCGCATGATTTGGTCATAGCGATAGCGCGGGAACGTCGCACGCAGCCAGAAGAAGACGTACATGAAGAACGCCATCTTAATGAACAGCCACGGGAACCCGCCGCCAAAGAACCAGCCGACAAACGGCAGGTCATGATAGGGCTCGAAAATTGCCCAACCTTCGAACGGCGACGCCCAGCCGCCGAGGAAGAACACGGCGGTCAGCGTCGAAATCAGGATCATGTTCGCGTATTCGGCGAGGAAGAACAGCGCGAATGCGACGCCCGAGTATTCGACGTGGAAACCGGCAACGATTTCCGATTCGCCTTCCGCGACGTCAAACGGCGCACGATTGGTTTCCGCGACACCGGCGATCCAGTAGACAACAAATAGCGGGAACAGCGGCAGCAGGAACCAGTTGCTGAAACCGCCAGCCTGCTTTTCGACGATGTCACCGATATTAAGGCTGCCGCCGGCCATCAGTACGCCAACGAGCGCAAAGCCCATCGCTATCTCGTAGGCAACGATCTGCGCAGCCGAACGCATCGCGCCCAGCAGTGCATATTTCGAGTTTGTTGCCCAGCCGGCGAGAATAACGCCGTACACGCCTACCGAGGTCAGCGCGAGCACGTAGAGCAGACCCGCATTGATATCGGCGATGACGAACCAGTTGTTCATCGGGATCACGGCCCACGCCGCAAGCGCCGGCGTCAATGACAGCAATGGCGCGATGACATACAGGAAACGGCTCGACTGCGACGGGACGATGACTTCCTTGAACAGCAGCTTGAAGACATCGGCAAAGGGTTGCAGCAGCCCCTTCCAGCCAACCCGGTTCGGGCCGACTCGCGCCTGCATGCTACCGATGACCTTGCGTTCGAAATACGTCGAGAACGCCACGCAGAGAATGACGACGATCGTCACGAGCAGGATCTTGAATAGTGTGGTCGCCAGATACGTGAACCAGCCTGGCGCGGTCATCCACCAGTCCATGACGAACTGCGGAATCAGGCCTGCCATGAACTCCGGCATCAGGCCTCTCCCTCACCATCGGCGCGACTGGCCGCAGGCGTGCGCTGCAGCGCATCGGCGCGCCGGACCAGCGCGTCAATCGAGTAGAGTGGCGTGTCGATTTCTTCTGAAGGACGGTCTTCGCCGTTCGCCTTCGCACCACTTGCCGAGCCCGCAAACGCGGCAGGTTCGACATCACCGATCGCCTGCTTGCACTCGGCCAGCACATCTTCGCTCGTGACGTAGTCGAAGCCCTCGGCGTCGACGAGATTGCCCAGGACGCGGAGCACCTTCCACGCGGGCCGTGAAGCGCCAACCGGATTCGCAATGCCGCCAAAGCTCTGCCACGTGCCTGCGACGTTGACGTACGTCCCTGAAGTTTCCGCGAACGTGCCGATTGGCAACAGCAGGTCAGCAGCTTCGAGCAGCGCGTCGGAGATGAAGGGCGTCAACGCGACGACAAACTTCTGCCTGGCGAGCTTGCCGACCGCATCGGTTGTCGCATGGATGTCGGCGTCGGGCTCGATGTTAAGCAACACAACGGCATCCAGCGTCTCGTCGAGCATTGCGCCGGCGTGCAACCCCTCACCAGGAAGAACACCCGCCTGGCTCAATCCAGCACTGTTCGCCCCCGGCGACAGCGTGCCGAGCTTAGCGCCGGTCTTTTTGGCGATATCGGCAGCCAGGCCGCGTACGGCACTGAACGCACCGTGACGACCCGCGATGTTGCCCAGAAGTACCAGCGCGTTGTCGGCCTTCTCGAGCTTCTCGAGGACCGGTTTCATATCATCGCTCGAGAGTGACTCGACGATTCCCGCGCCGGACAGATAGTTGTCGACATCGAAGAAATATTCGTACTTCTCGCTGCTGACGAAATTCACGCTCGCGCCGCCGAGCGCTGCTTTGCGAATGCGGTGCGCGAGGATCGGCGCTTCTTCGCGAATGTTCGAACCAATAACCAGGATTGCCTCCTGGTCCTCGAGTTCGGCAATGCTGCAGCCGAGCCACGGGAATGCCGGATCCTGCGACTGATCCGAGAAATCGCGTCGTTCGACGCGATGGTCGACGTTCGACGTGCCGAGGTGCTTCGCGAGCTGATTTAGAAGGTATCCTTCCTCAACCGTCGCGCTTGGCGAGGCCAGCATGCCAACACTGTCCGCATCCTTCAGCGCGCATGCAGCTGCCTGCAACGCGTCTTCCCATTCGATGTCTCGCCACTCGCCACCATCCTTTAGACGTGGCTGCTCGAGACGGTCGGGCGAATAGATGGCTTCGTAGCTAAAGCGATCGCGGTCAGCAATCCAGGTTTCATTGATCGAGTCGTTCACGCGCGGAACGATGCGTTTGACCGTGCCGCGCAGCGTGTGCGCGAACAGGTTCGAGCCCACGCAGTCGTGCGGCGCCACTGTCGCGTGCTGCACCATCTCCCAGGAACGCGCGCTGTAGCGATACGGCTTGTTGTTCAGCGCGCCGACCGGGCACAGGTCAATGATGTTCGCTGACAGCTCGTGATCGATGTTCTGCTCGACATACGTCGATATTTCGACGTTTTCGCCACGCAGCGTCGTACCGAGTTGCGGCTTGCCCTGGATCTCTTCGCCGAAACGCACGCAGCGCGTGCAGTGAATGCAGCGCGTCATATCGGTTGAAACGAGCGGCCCGATGTCCTTGTCTTTAACAACGCGTTTGCCGTCGTTATAGCGGGATACATCACGGCCATAGCCCATCGCAAGGTCCTGCAACTCGCACTCGCCGCCCTGGTCACAGATCGGGCAATCCAGCGGGTGATTGATGAGCAGGAACTCCATCGTCGCTTTCTGAGCTGCGATGGCGCGCGGCGACTTCGTGAAGACCTTCATGCCTTCGTTAACGGGCTGCGCACAGGCCGGGATCGGCTTCGGCGCGCCCTCGATGTCGACGAGGCACATACGGCAGTTTGCCGCGACACTCAGCTTCTCGTGGTAGCAGAAGCGCGGCACGTAGGCACCGATATTGTCGGTGACCTCGATGACCATCTGGCCCGGTTTCGCCTCGACCGGCTTGCCGTCGACTTCAATATTTACGATGTCGTCACTCATAAGACGTTACGCCGCTGCCTCCGGAGCATCGTCAACGATGCTGCGTCCGTTGTTGCGGACCATGTATTCGAATTCGTGGTAGTAGTGTTTCAGGAAGCTTTGCACCGGCCACGCCGCGGCGTCGCCAAGCGCGCAGATCGTGTGGCCTTCGATCTTGTTCGCCACGTCGACGAGTTTCTGCAGGTCGGCCTCCTCGCCGCGACCCTCGGTAATGCGCGTAAGCATGCGATACAGCCAACCCGTTCCTTCACGGCAAGGTGTGCACTGCCCGCAGGACTCCGCCATATAGAAACGTGAAATTCGGCGCAATACCTGCACCATGCAGGTCTGGTCATCCATAACAATGACGGCGCCCGTGCCGAACGAGGAACCCGCCTGCTGCAGCGAGTTGTAGTCCATCGTGCATTCCATGATCACGTCGGCCGGCAAGACTTTGCACGACGAGCCACCCGGAATGACGGCTTTCAACTTGCGGCCCTTCCAGATACCGCCCGCGAAGTCCTCGAGTAGCGTTTTGAACGGGATACCCATCGGCAACTCGTAGTTGCCGGGTTTCTCGACGTGCCCCGACACCGAGAATTGCGCCGTACCGCCCGAACCCTCGGGACCGAGGCCTGCGAACCAGGCAGCACCCTTGTGAATGATGGAGGGAACGCTCGCGATACTCTGCGTGTTGTTGATCGTTGTCGGCTTCCCGTACAGGCCGTAGTTGGCCGGGAATGGCGGTTTGAAACGCGGACGACCCTGCTTGCCCTCGAGCGACTCGAGCAGTGCCGTTTCCTCGCCGCAGATGTAAGCACCGGCACCGATGAAGCCGCGAATGTCGATATCGATGCCACTGCCCTGCACGTTTTTACCAAGCAGACCGGCGTCATAGGCTTCCTTGACGGCCGCCTCGAAACGCGGGAACGGCTCATCCATGAACTCGCCGCGCATGTAGTTATAGGCAACCGTCGCACCCATCGCGTACGACGCGATGGCCATGCCCTCAACGAGTGAGTGCGGGTTATAACGCAGGATCTCGCGATCGTGACAGGTGCCCGGCTCCGACTCATCCGAATTAACGACCAGGTATTTCTGGCCGTCGTAATTCTTCGGCATGAAGCTCCACTTGAGCCCGGTCGGGAAGCCGGCACCGCCGCGGCCACGCAGGCCGGACGCTTTCACTTCCTCGATGACCTCTTCGGGCGTCATTTTGCCTGCGAGTATCTTGCGCCACGCCTCGTAGCCACCGTGTTTCTCGTACGTCGCCATCGTCCACGACTCATCCGAGCCGAAGGTGTTGAAGCAAACGAGATTCTCTTCGTACGCCATTACTCGAGCCCGTCCAGGATTTCGTCGACCATGTCGGCCGTCAGGTTCTCGTAGTACTTGTGGTTGACCTGCATCGCGGGAGCGCCAACGCAGGCAGCGATGCACTCTTCTTCGCGCTTCAGATAAATGCGGCCGTCTTCAGTGCTTTCACCGAGCTTGACGCCAAGCTTGCCCTCGACATGCTCAACGAGTTCCTCGGCGCCACGCAGCATGCACGAGATGTTCGTGCAAATGGAAACTTCGTTACGACCACATGGTTTGGTCTGGAACATCGAATAGAACGTGGCGACCTCATAGACCTGGATCGTCGGCAGATCGAGGTAATCCGCAACAGCGTTCATCTGCTCGGCCGTCAGAAACCCTTTGTTCTCGTGCTGCACGAGATGCAGCGCGCGGATAACGGCGGAGCGTTGCCGGTTTTCCGGGAAACGCAACTTCCACGTATCGATCTCTTCCCTGACGTGTGTCGAAAGCTCGTAACTCATCGATCGACCTCGCCGAATACGATGTCTTGCGTACCGATCACAGCAACGACGTCGGCCAGCATATGGCCTTCCACCATCTCGGACATCGCCGAGAGATGCGCGAAGCCCGGCGCGCGAATCTTCAGTCGGTACGGCTTGTTGGCACCGTCGGAGACGATATAAATGCCGAACTCGCCCTTCGGATGCTCCACGGCCGCATAGGCCTCACCTTCGGGCACGCAATAGCCCTCGGTGAACAGCTTGAAGTGGTGAATCAGGGATTCCATGTCGTCTTTCATTTCGACACGCGTGGGCGGCACGACCTTGTGGTCGTCGGCAATGACCGGGCCCGGATTGTCGCGCAGCCAGTCAATGCACTGCTTGATGATGCGATTCGACTGCCGCAGCTCCTCGACACGAACCAGGTAACGGTCGTAGCAGTCGCCATTGCGGCCAACCGGAATGTCGAAATCCATGCGGTCGTAGACTTCATAGGGCTGCTTCTTGCGCAGGTCCCATTCGACGCCCGAACCGCGCAGCATCGGACCGGAGAAACCAAGCTGCATCGCGCGCTCCGGTGATACGACACCGATATTCACGGTGCGCTGTTTCCAGATGCGATTGTCGGTCAGAAGGGTTTCATACTCATCGACGCACCCCGGGAAGCGCTCAGTGAACGACTCGATGAAGTCGAGTAGCGAGCCTTCGCGCGCCGCGTTCATCTGCTCGAGTTCCTTCTTGCTGCGGAACTTTGACTCCTGGTACTTCGGCATCGTCTCGGGCAGATCGCGGTAGACGCCGCCCGGACGGTAATAGGTAGCGTGCATGCGGGTTCCCGAGACGGCCTCGTAGGTGTCCATCAGGTCTTCGCGCTCGCGGAAACAGTAGAGGAACATCGTCATCGCGCCGATGTCGAGACCGTGCGCACCGAGCCACATCAGGTGATTCAGGATGCGCGTTATCTCGTCGAACATGACGCGGATGTATTGCGCGCGCTCCGGTACCTGGACGCCAAGCAGCTTCTCGATTGCCATGACGTAGGCGTGCTCGTTACTCATCATCGACACGTAGTCGAGACGATCCATGTAACCGATGCTCTGGTTGAACGGCTTCGACTCGGCGAGCTTCTCGGTGGCGCGATGCAACAGGCCCACGTGCGGGTCGGCCTTCTGGATCACCTCGCCTTCGATCTCGAGGACCAGGCGCAGTACACCGTGCGCCGCAGGATGCTGCGGGCCGAAGTTCATCGTGTAGCTCTGAATCTCAGCCATCGTTGGCGTCCTTGAGGTCAGCCGAATAACGGTTGTCGTCGCGAATCACGCGCGGCACCAGGGTGCGCGGCTCGATGCTGACGGGTCGGTACACGACACGCGCTTCCTCGTCGTCGTAGTGAACTTCGACGTTGCCCGATATCGGGAAGTCCTTGCGGAACGGATGCCCGATGAAGCCATAGTCGGTCAGAATCCGGCGCAGGTCCGGATGTCCGTCGAACAGGATGCCGTAAAGATCGAACGCCTCCCGCTCGAACCAGTTCGCGCCATTCCAGATATCGACCACCGATTTCACGATCGGCGGGTTTCCGGTTCCGGTAAACACGCGCAGTCGCATGCGCATGTTGTGCTGCAGTGACAGCAGGTGGTAGACGACGGCAAACCGTCGTGCGTCGAACTCGTCGGCTTCATCGAGGATGACCGGACCACGCTCGACACCGCGACTGAACCCCGTCCCGGTTGCCTCGTTGGTCGCCCACTCATCGCTGCCGTAGTTCAGGTAGTCGACACCGCAGACATCCATCAGCATCTCGAAACCGAAATCGGCTTCGTTACGAAGGGCTGTCGCCACCTCGATCAGGTGATCTTTGTCAGTTTCGAAAGTCAGTTCGCTGCAGCTCGATGGCACGCGTCGAACTTGCTCGCCGAAGCGCTCTTCTATCCGAGCTGCCAGTGTCTCGTAACGTTCGCTCATCGTCTTTTTCTTATCTTGCTATCGTGCTCGTGCGGCGAATCTTGTTTTGCAGCTGAATCAGCCCGTAAATGAGCGCTTCAGCCGTCGGCGGACATCCCGGAACGTACACATCGACAGGAACGATGCGATCGCAGCCGCGAACCACCGAGTAGGAATAATGGTAGTAACCGCCGCCGTTCGCACAGGATCCCATCGAGACCACCCAGCGGGGCTCGGGCATCTGGTCATAAACCTTGCGTAATGGTGCCGCCATCTTGTTGGTGAGCGTACCGGCGACGATCATGCAGTCCGACTGGCGCGGGCTCGGGCGGAAGATGATGCCGAACCGGTCAAGGTCGTAGCGCGCTGCACCTGCCTGCATCATTTCAACAGCGCAACAGGCCAGCCCAAACGTCATTGGCCAGAGCGAGCCCGTGCGGGCCCAGTTCATGACCGAATCGACGCTCGTCACGACGAAACCTTTCTTCTGCAGGCTCTCTCCTGCTCCTGCCGCGCCCTCGGGCGCCTCAGCAGCAGCCTGGGGTTCTGCTAATCCCACTCGAGCGCTCCCTTCTTCCACTCATAAATAAAGCCAACAACAAGAATCGCCAGGAACAGCGCCATCGACAGCAACCCGAACTTGCCGACCACATCGAGGGACACCGCCCACGGGAACAGGAAGGCAATTTCCAGATCGAAAATAATGAACAGGATTGCGACGAGGTAGTAGCGCACATCGAACTTCATACGCGAGTCGTCGAAGGCCTCGAAGCCGCACTCGTATGGCGACAATTTCTCTTCGTCTTTGCGGCCGCGGCCGATAAGGAAACCCAGCCCCAGCAGCACCAGGCCCAGCCCGGTCGCAACCCCCAGGAAGATAAGAATCGGTACGTATTCTTGTAGCATTTTGACCTGCTTCAGCGGCGCGGATTTTCACGCCCGAATCAGCGCGCGATTGTATCAGTGTCTCAGCGCCCGGACACCCTATTCTCGCCCCGCAAAGCACTCCGGCTTGCTAATTTCCGAAGTGCATAAGAAAACCGGCCTGGAGGCGATGCCTGCAGACCGGTTTCGAAATGGTGCTCTGGGCGAGACTCGAACTCGCACGGCTCGCGCCACTGCCCCCTCAAGACAGCGTGTCTACCAATTCCACCACCAGAGCGTGATAG
>JASJCM010000051.1 GCA_030065985.1 Woeseiaceae bacterium
GACAAGCCCGCACAGCCATCGCTCTCCGCAACCGGGTGGTCGGCGGGGTTGCGCTGGGCGGCGGCGGAGAAATGGACGCTTGCTGCAACGGTCGGGGAGCGAACGCGCTTTCCGACGCCGCGCGAGTTGTACGGCGCATCGCTCGGCAAGTTCCTGCTCAACCCGGATCTCAAGCCCGAACGATCGTTACTCACCGACGTGAACCTGAAGGCATTCCCAAGCGACAACTTGTCCCTGGATTTCGCTGTCTGGGCCAACGATAGCGATGACACACTGTCGCAGCGCAATGTCGTGGTTGATGGCGTCAGCAAACGGCAGCGCTATAACACGAATGGCTCGTTTACCTACGGTATCGAAGCTGCGGCAACGCTGTATTTCACCGACAACTTCCGAACCGAGTTATCGCTTGCCCTGCAGGATGGCGAAGTCGAACGCGACGAGAACGGCGACCGGCCCGTGCTACTGCAGCGCCCGGACGCACAAGCGCGTCTTGCGCTCGACTGGCAGGCAAACGCGCGTCTCGATCTGCGCGCAGAACTCATGCACACAGGCAAGGCTTACGACCTCGATGACGATGGAGTACTGGTGGAACTGCCGGAATCCACAGCCTTAAACCTGCGGGGCTTCTTCCAGGTCGCCGAGTGGCGGGGCCGCGATGTGCAGGTTACCGCGTCAATCGACAACCTGACGGATGAGCTGGTACTTCCCCAGCTCGGGTTGCCCGCCCCGGGACGCATGTACCGGGTCGGTATTCGAATCAACTGACCTTATTCTACGGCCACCTGTCCGGCCAGCTTCCTGTCACGCCCGAACAGTCCCCGAATATCTTCAATGATGACGGCCACGGCCGGCGTCACGAACAGCACCAGGAATCCCGAGATCAGGATACCGAAGCCGAGGCTGACGCCCATCGGGATCAGGAACTGGGCCTGAGGACTCTTCTCAAAGAGCAGCGGGGCGAGGCCGAGGGCGGTGGTCAGCGTCGTCAGCAGGACCGGCCGGAAGCGACGGGCCGATGACTCGGCTGCGGCCTGGATCGGTGTCATGCCGCTCTCGCGGTACTGGTTATACAGGTCAACAAGTACCACAGAGGCATTCACCGCGACACCAGCCAGCGCGACGATACCGAATATTGAAACGAACGACAGCGGGAAACCAAGCACGAAGTGACCGAGGATGGCGCCTGCGATGCCGAGCGGAATGGCCACGAGAATCGCGAGCGGCTGTATATAAGAGCGTAGCTGCGTTGCAATCATCGCGTAGATAACCAGCAACACGACGATAAAGGCGCTCGCGAGGGCTGCAAGGTCTTCGTTCTGCTCACGCGTCGATCCGGCGCGCACCCAGCGCAGTCCAGGATACTCTGCCTCGAGAGCGGGCATTACGGCACTGACGATGGCGTCGTTCGCAAGGTTTGGCGTGGAAAGGGCTTCGTCGACGTCGGCGCTGACTGTTACGACGCGTCGGCCGTCAATGCGATCGATAGAGGAATAGGCGCGGCTTTCCTCGACTCGAGCAACGGTGAACAGCGGCGCGCTCTCGCCGTTGGGCAACTGCACGCGGAAACTATCGAGCGCATCGAGACTCGAACGCGCTTCTTCCGGATAGCGCACGTAAACGCGAATCTCCTCGCGTCCACGCTGAATACGCTGCACTTCCTCACCAAAGAAACCCTGGCGGACCTGGATAGCAACATCGGCTTCGCGCAGACCGGCTGCACGCCCGGCCGGCATCAATTCGAAGACGAGCTGGCGTTTGCCGAGATCGAAACTGTCTTCAATCTGGTTGACGCCATCGATCGCGCCAAGGCGGTACTTCATGTCATCGACGGCCGCAATCAGCTGCGCTTCGTCCTGGTGTGCGAGCTCGAACTCGACGTCGGCGCCGAAGCGTACGAAGCTCGAGCTGAAGCTGACGCGCTCGGCGCCCTCGATCGCTCCCACCGCGCTGCGCCAGCGGCGCTCAATGTCGGCGGCGGTCGTCTTGCGCTGCCCGAATGGCGTCAGCTCGATGCGAACCTGGCCGATGTTCTCCTGGCTGGTAAACGAATTCTGCGCGCCCGGGCCGCCGTTTCTGGAAGCCTGCCCGCCCGTCGTTGACGTGACCGATACGAACAGCGTCTCTCCAGTCTCGTTGCCAATCGCCTCGGCAACCTCATAGGCGCCATCAGTGATTCGCCGAATCGCGGCATCAGTGCGCTCGAAGGGCGTGCCTTCCGGCATCGTCACGGAGGCCGAGATGTTGTTGCCCTCGATGACCGGGAAGAAGATAAAGCGGACCTGGCCGTTCTTGACGAGCCCTGTGCTCAGAATAAAGAACGCAAGGGCAAGAGCAGCTGTCGCGTAGCGCCATTTCGCAGCGAATGCGACGCCTGGCAGGACGAGGTGATCACGCACGTATGCGACGCCGTCGGCAATTCGTGACTGCGTCTTCTTGAGCAGCCCTCTGGACCATTGGCCCCCGTGACTGAGGTGCGCGGGCAGGATACAGAACGCCTCGAGCAGGGAGACGATCAGGACGCTGATTACGACCAGCGGAATAGCGCGCGTGATGTCGCCGAATGTACCGCCCGTCACAAGCAATGGCGCGAACGCAGCCACGGTTGTCAGTACGCCAACGAGAACGGGCGCAAGCATACGCTTCGCGCCGCGGGTCGCGGCTTCTTCGCCGCTACCGCCCCGTTCGCGTTCGGCATCGATGTTCTCACCGATGACTATGGCATCGTCGACGACAAGTCCAAGGACGATGATGAGTCCGAATAGCGACACCATCGTAATCGTGACACCGAGCGCGCCAAACAGCATGAAGCCGCCCATGAATGCAGTAGCGATACCCATGCTGACCCAAACCGCGAGCTTGAGGTCCAGCATCAGCACCAGGAACAGGAATACGAGCGCAAAACCGAAGGCGCCGTTTCTGAGCAGCAAATTGACGCGCTCCTGCAGGAGTTTCGTTTCGTCGCGCAGCTGCACCAGCTCGATGCCAGGTGGCGGCGTGTATCCCGCCAGGAACTCGTCAACCGATGTCTTGACCGCGAGTACATCTTCGGCCTCTGCACGATCGACGCTGACGAAGACTGCCGGTCGACCGTTGTAGTCATTGCGGAGCTCGGCACGCACGAAGCCATCGCGAATCGTTGCAATATCGGACAGCCTGATCACCGAGCCGTCCGGTCGGGTAAGCACGACAATCGATTCGAATTCCTCGCCTGTCTGGCGCTTTTGGTTAGTGCGCAGCAGGATTTCGCCTGAACCAGAGGTAATCGAACCCCCTGCGAGATCGAGCGACGAGCGGCGCACGGCGTTGGCCACATCCGAGAAGGTCAGGTCGTAGCGCCTCAGGTTGGCCTCGCTGATTTCGATAGAGACCTCGAGGTCTCTATCGCCCTCGAGGGAGACCAGCGAAACGCCCGGCTGCGTGAGCAGGTCGCGCTCGATGCTCTCGGCAGCTTTGCGCAACGCCATCGCATCCACGTCGCCAACGACGGCGAGCGTCACGACGCCACCCGTTGGCTTTGGCGCAACGACGGACGGTTTTTCAGCATTTTCCGGCGGGAACTGGCTGAGACCGTCAACGGCTGACTCGACGTCATCCTTGACCTGGTCGAGATCCGCGAAGTCACTCGTCTCGATCGTGATTCGACCGTAATTTTCCGATGCCTTCGACGTGACGCGCTTGACGCCGTCAATACCAAGCACCGCCTCTTCAACGCGACGGGTTATTCCTTCCTCGACCTCGGCAGGCGTAGCGCCCGGGAACGGCACGGCAACCACAACCGTGCCCGGCATAATCGTCGGGAAGACCTGGCTCTGCAGATTCGCCGCGGACAGGATGCCGCCGACAATCAGCACGACCATAAGCAGGTTCGCCGCAACCGGGTTGCGGATGAACCAGCTGATCAGGCCAGTTTTATTGCTATCGCGCAGCATTGGCCGTCCCGCCCGATTGCTTGGGCCCGTCCGGCAGCGCTATGTCCACCGGCAGGCCGTCTCTGGCGTCTGATGGCGGTATCGAGACGACGCCATCGGCGAAGTCGAACGCGTTGATGATCAGTTCCGAATCATTGTGAGCGAGTATCTCGACGCGCCGCGCGGCCAGCCTGTCGTCCTCCACGACCCAGACCTGGTCGCGGGATGTCAGTGCCGCTGACGGCAGGCGATAGGTTTCCTCGGATGCGGGGCCCGTGATGTCCACCGTGACAAACTCGCCCAGAGTCAGCGCGGCGATCTCGTTGCTTTGCAGGTAGAGCGTGCCGAGACGCGTCTGCTCGTCGAGCGAGGCAGACTGGCGAACAACCGTGCCGACGATAGTCGGCTCAGTCGGAAGCTGCGGAGTAATGGTCGCGCTGCGACCCTCCGGACGACCAATGCGACGAAGTTCGTCTGCGGAAACCGGTACAGCGATCTCAAGGCTCGCGATCGAGAACATCCGACCGACCGACGCGTTACCGCCAACAACCTGGCCAACGTCGAGCTGCGTTTCGAGAATTCGTGCGTCGAACGGCGCTCGCACAATTGTGCGCTCGAGGTTCAGTTCCGCAGCCGCTTTCGCTGCCTCGCCACTCTGGATGCGGGCTTTCGCCGCTGCGATCTGCGGCACGCGGGCCGTCAGGTCGGGAATGGGGCGCTCGGGGAAACGTCCCTGCCAGATTTTGCGCTCTGCTGCGCCCTCGGCTTCCAGCCGCAGCAGGTCGCTGCGCGCAACCTCAATTTCGGCGAGCGTTCGTTCAACCGCGAGCTCATAATCGGCCGGGTCGATAACGAACAGGATCTCGCCCGCGCTGACACCTGCACCGGGCCGGAAGCGGTCCGATACAGATACGACCTTGCCGGATACCTGCGGAATGATGCTCGTGACGGTCCGGGCTTCGACAACCCCGTTCAGAGCCACCGTTGGCTCGAACGGTTGGGCCGCGGGCTGCACGACCGATACCTGGACCAAATTCCCCTCGGTGCGCGGCGGCACAAACGTACCGTCGGGCTTCAGTGATGAGGACAGCAGCACCGCGCCGCCGACGATGGCGATGACGAGTACCAACTGCAAGGCACCAGCATACTGTTTGATGAGTTTGCTCATATTCATGCACGGATCCGAAATCTAGATTTATAGAATCGGCGATTTCCCGGTCTGTGTGTGTTTCGCCTTGTAACAATATTGCGGTATCGCCTTTGCGCCGGCTTCGGGGTTAGTATTGCCGTCCTCCCTGAACCCCCCGAAATACAAGGCATAGAGAGACTCAAGGCATGAAAGACGTCGTAATCGTAGACAACGTACGTACCGGGCTGGCGAAGTCGTTTCGCGGCAGCTTCAATCTGACTCGCTCCGACGACATGGTGGCGCACGTGATCGATGCGCTGCTAGAGCGCAATCCAAAAGTCGCCCCGGACGAGGTCGAGGACGTCATTGTCGGTATTGCGGACCAGGTTGGTGAGCAGGGCGGCAACATGGCACGCCTGTCGGTTGCGCTGTCCAAGCTTCCGATCACGACGGCCGCATCGACAATCAATCGCTTCTGTTCGTCAGGTGTCCAGTCGATTGCATTCGCAGCGACGCAGATTGCCTCGGGACAGACGCAGGTCGCGATGGCCGGCGGCGTCGAGTCCATCTCGATGAACCAGCGCCAGAAATCCAGCGAATACGAAATGAATCCGCGCTTGCTCGCCGAGAAACCCGACATCTTCATGGCCATGGGCAACACGGCCGAGGTTGTGGCGCGCCGCTACAACGTCACGCGCGAGGTTCAGGACGAATACGCCGTGCAGAGCCAGGCGCGCTATGCGCATGCAGTGGAGCAGGGCTGGATTGCTGAGGAAATCGCACCGATGGCGGCCACGATGTTGACGATCGACAAGGAATCCGGTGAGCAGAACAAGGTTGACGTCGTGGTCGAGCGCGACGAATGCAATCGGCCGGGTACGACGATCGAGGGGCTGGCCGGCCTAAAGCCCGCTTTCGAGGAAGACGGCACCGTAACGGCCGGCAATGCATCGCAACTTAGCGACGGTGCGTCGATGACGCTGCTCATGAGCGCCGAGCGCGCCGAGCAGCTCGGACTCGAGCCGTTGGGTATTTTCCGCGGGTTTACGGTTGCGGGGTGCGAGCCTGACGAAATGGGTATCGGCCCCGTGTTCTCGGTGCCACGCTTGCTCGATAACGCCGGCCTCAAGCTGGGCGACATCGACCTGTGGGAGCTGAACGAGGCCTTCGCGTCGCAGTGCGTTTACTGTCGCGATGCGCTCGAGATCGACAACGACATCTACAACGTCAACGGCGGCAGCATCGCCATCGGGCACCCGTTCGGCATGACCGGCTCGCGCATGACCGGCGCACTGCTGCGTGAACTGCGGCGTCGCGGCAAGAAGTACGGCGTCGTGACGATGTGCATCGGCGGCGGGCAGGGTGCGTCCGCGCTGTTCGAGGCAGTCTAGTCCCGAATACTGAGAGCCAGCGCACGGCGATCTCCCGGCAGCCCCCCTAGACTGGGGCTATGTCACTGATTTGTCGGGATTTGCCATGAACTCCGAGGTGCACCCCGCGGTTGTCGCGCTCGTGCTCTTTTTGACCGCGGTTGCGATCGGCGTCTGGATGTGGGGCTCCGGCGCTGCCACCAGCCTTGGCGGTCCGGCCGAATTGCGGACCGGGCCCGATGGTCACCAATACGTCCAGATTCAGAACTATCTCGTCGAGCACGATGAGCGTGGCCACTACGTCAAGACGCACGATCTTGGCGAGATCGGCGTTGAGCTCTTCCTCGGAACCTATGCGTTTTTTTCGAACGGCGATGTGCTGCTGAGGCGAGGCCCGGATCCGCGTTCCTTTGCCGATAACCTGCGCGCGTTCCAGCGCAAGACGAACCGCAATCCGATCGTCCCTGAAACCGCGGACAGTGGGCTGTTCCGCTGCGACCTGGACGCGCAGCAATGTGAGCGCTTCGGCAGTCCGGGCGTCGACTTCAAGGCAGCGCACGGCATCTTCATCGATCAGTCGACCGATGACGTCTATATCAGTGACACGACACGCCATCTGCTTCGCAAGTACGCGCAAGATGGGGAGGAAATCGCCGCGACAGGGGAGGCATTCAAGTTCCCGAACCAACTGCTGCTGTACGAAGGGCGGCTATACGTTGCCGACACGAATCATCACGCCGTACAGGTCGTCGAGTCGAATACGGATTCCTACGGTGACATCATCGTCGACCTCGACGTGGTACCAACCGAGGCCAGACTGGTAGACCAGCGTTGGCCGAGTCACTTCGTTCGCGTTGGTCGCACGTGGTGGGTCAACAACATGAAGACCGGCATGAATCTCGGTGGACTCTACGTCTTCAACAATGACTGGCACTACGTAAAGCGTATCGCGCTGCCCGACGAAGCCGACCCGATCTCGATGATCGCCGTAGATGACGGAGTCTGGGTCAGCGACTGGAATAACGATGTCGTGCGGCGATTCACTGCAAGTGGTGAACCACTACCGGATCTCGAATCTGCCGGGCTCGAGGAGATCCTGGCGCGATCCCGGGCCGAGCGCCGCCAATACACGCTCTACAGCTACGGCGGCGTGGCGCTCGTCGTGTTCGTGCTGCTTGCACTGCTGGTGCGAGCCTACGCAGTCAGTATGAACAAGGACGGGAGTGCCCCGACGACAGAACAGCGCGGTGCCGCCACCGCAGAGAGTGCGGATCTGTATCTCGAGCCCGATCAGAAGGCACAGCGGAAAATGCGTGCGGCGACGATACTGGTCGGCGTGCTATTGCTGCCACTTGTTGCATTGCTCGGCTATGTTTTCGCGGCCTATGACAACCCGCAGCTCGGCATTCCGTTCATCCTGCCGGTTGTCTGCCTGTTTCTCGCCTATGCGGCCATCTTCTGGATCGTCAACGCCAACCGCGGCACTGCCATTCGGATTTCGGGAGACACATTGACGCTGCGCGATCACGCGGGCCGTGAGTCGAGCTGCCCGCTACGAGATGTTCGCTATTCTGTGTCCGCTATTGCGACGCGCGACACGGCCGTTTTTCTCGGACGCGAGCCTGCGCCGGTGTACGCACGCGAGGCCATCGACGAGCAACTCATTCCGCGTCTTGCTTCTGCACAACACGTGAATCCGTTCACGATGACCCGAATCCTGATCGAGATTCAGCATCCACAGGGCATCGTTACCGTGCTCGCACTCGTTGCGGCTGCGATCCTCGGTATCGTGGCTTTGCTCGAAAAAGTCGGCTAGCGGCCCGACCTGCCGCTATCGCGCCGCCCAGGCCTCGAGCAGTTTCGCTTCGGTCTCGACGTCGAAACCTCCCCGGCTGATACCGCGACCGTTGAGCAATGCGACCATGTCCTTCGCTGATTCCTCGATGGGCCGGAACGTGAGGCCTGTTGCCAGGGCGCGATCATTGTTGACCTGCATGAACGGACTTGGGTCACCGGGGAACCAGGGCGAGTACGTCGGTGGTTGCTCATAGCGTTCGAGAATGAAATCCCAGTCGACCCAGGTCAGCGTTGACGTCGACTCGAGCGCATCGCGGATACCTGTGAGGAACGGTTCGGCCTTGAACGGTTCGACGCCGCCGACCGCATTAAACGGTCCTTTTGCCTCGCCCTGTTCGAGCAAGTGGATCATCCAGTTGCTCATGTCGCGTGCGTCGATGTACTGCACTGGCCAGTCCTTGCCTCCCGGCACGAGGATTTCCTTGCCGGCGACCATGCGAATCAGCCAGTGTCGCAGGCGGTCGGTCGGGTCGCCGGGGCCCGTGATAATGCCTGGCCGCACGTTGATCGCGTTGTCGCCGAAGACAGCAGCGACTTCCTGCTCACACAGTGCTTTGCGCGCACCGTAGGTCGGCCCGTAGATATGCTCACTCTCATCGAGCGGCCGGTCCATGGCGGCGTACTTCGACGTGAATTCATCGTCTTCAACCGTCAGCGCATCGCTGTCATACGCGGAGATACTGGAGACGAACAGGTAGGTGCCGACGTTGCCTTTGAGCAGCTCCGCCGACAGTCGCGCGTGGCGCGGGAAAAAACCGGAGTTATCGATAACAGCATCCCACTCTCGCCCTTTGAGCGCATCGAGCTCGCCATTGCGATCGCCGATGAGGCGTTCCACGTCAGGAAACATGTCGGGCGCCGTCTTGCCGCGATTGAACATCGTGACCTTGTGTCCGCGTTCGAGCGCGTAGTTGATCTCGTGTGGACCGATGAAACCGGTGCCACCGAGAATCAGGAGACGCAGCGACTTCGGTGCGGTGTCACTTGCCAGTGCTGCGGAAGGCAACGCGGACAAAGCACCCAGTGCTGAGAGGGATTTCAGAATATCGCGACGATTCATGGGTACTCCTGTCATTTTGGCGTTGTATAGTCCGACGGCGGGTTTTTGCAGAAGTTTCGAGGATACATTGCCGGGTATGAAAAAGATTGCGATAGCGAAGTGGGGTGAACTCGAGGATCGAAAGCCGGCTTACGCACTGGTTGCCGATGTCGATCTCGTGGTGGTGCGATATGACGATTCGGTCAGCGTGCTGTACGGGCGCTGTGCGCACCGCGGCGCGCTGATGTCGGACGGCTACGTCGACGGCGACAACCTGATCTGCGGCGTGCATGCCTGGGATTACCGCCTCGACACCGGCGTCAGCGAGTACAACAACTCGGAGACGCTGCCGAAATTCAATGCCTGGGTTGATGACGGCGAGGTGCGCGTTGACGAAGACGAGATACGCGCGTGGGCGCAGAAACACCCGCAGCCTTACAACCGCGACGCCTACCAGGGCCTGTACCAGGATCCGACCGGTACCGCCGCGGAGCCGCACGTCAAATTCATTCGCAAGCTGGCGAACGATGGCCTGACCAAGGTTGGCCACCACGGGCCCTCATCCGCGATGGGGGTGCCAAGAACCGAGCTGCCTGTGTGGGAGGATCTGCAGTTCGTCGTTGGGCAGTTGCACAAGCTTCCCTTGCTTGATGACGATCCGGTTGGCACTGACCTCGTCATCGGGCCCAACGCGAAGAAGCCGCTGCAACTGGATATTCCACTGTTCGTATCGGACATGAGTTTCGGCGCGCTGTCCGAAGAGGCCAAGGTTGCCCTTTCGAAAGGCGCGGAGCTCGCCGGTACCGGTATCTGCAGCGGTGAAGGCGGCATGTTGCCCGATGAGCAGGAAGCGAACTCGAGGTACTTCTACGAGCTAGCATCCGCGCGCTTCGGCTTTTCATGGGACAAGGTGCAGAAGACCCAGGCATTTCATTACAAAGGCGGCCAGGGGGCAAAAACGGGCACCGGCGGGCATCTGCCCGGCGAAAAAGTGAAGGGCAAGATTGCCGCCGTAAGAGGGCTCGAGGAAGGGCACGCGGCGATCTCACCGGCGCGCTTTCCGGACTGGACTGAGCTCGCCCAGTTCCGCGACTTTACCTCCGTAGTACGCGAGAAGACGGGCGGCATTCCCGTCGGGTTCAAGCTGTCCGCGCAGCACATCGAGAAAGACATCGACGCGGCGCTCGACATCGGTGTCGACTACGTCATTCTCGATGGCCGAGGCGGTGGCACCGGCGCGGCGCCATTGATCTTCCGCGACAATATTTCGGTACCGACGATTCCCGCGCTGGCGCGCGCTCGTCGACATCTCGATCGCTGCGACGCGGACGGCGTAACGCTGATCATCACGGGCGGACTGCGCCATCCTGCCGACTTCGCGAAAGCGATGGCGCTGGGTGCCGATGGCGTCGCGGTATCAAATGCGGCGTTGCAGGCAATCGGCTGCCTCGGCATGCGGGCCTGCCATACGAACAACTGCCCGGTTGGCATCGCGACGCAGAAAGAACACCTGCGTGATCGACTTCCGGTCGACATCGCTGCAGAGCGACTTGCGCGTTTCTTCGCGGCGTCGGTTGAACTGATGCAGGTACTGGCACGCGCCTGCGGTCACGATCATCTTGGCAAGTTTGCTGTCGGTGACCTGACGACCTTCAAACGCGACATGGCCGAGCTGACGGGCGTCGCGTACGGCGGTGTTGCGAACGACTAACCGGCGTTGGCGAGATTCGCTGCACTGACGGCAATCTTGCCGATCGCATCGAAGTCACGGTCTGCGAGGAGAGCTTGCGGAGCAATCCACGATCCGCCAATACATGCGACGTTCGGAAGGGCCAGGTACTCAGCGGCGTTGTCGGAACTGATACCCCCGGTCGGCATGAAACTAACTTCGGGCACCGGTGCACCAAGCGCTTTCAGATACGGCACTCCTCCAGCGATGCTGGCGGGAAAGAGCTTTTGCAAGTCATAGCCGCGATCGAGCAATGCCAGCGACTCGCTCGGCGTTATTGCGCCGGGAATGAACGGGAACTCGGCCTCGTCAACAGCGTCGAGAAGTCTGGAACTTGAACCAGGGCTAACGCCAAATATCGCGCCTGCGGCGCGTGCTGCCTCGATCTGGTCCGGCGTTCTGAGACTGCCGGCACCAATAAGAATATCCGGTACTTCTGCGGCCACGTTGCGAATTGCCTCGATCGCGTCCGACGTGCGCAAGGTCACCTCGATCGCACGCAGTCCTGCATCGAGCAGGGTTTTTGCCAATGGGACAGCCGCGTTCGGGTCGTCGATAACGACAACGGGAACGACGCGCGTGCCGGCAAGCAGCTCAGCCGCGTTCACGAATCTTCACCGGCGAAGAAGCTCGCACCCTGCTCGGCACTTGATGCGCGTTCCCGGAACGCGGCGAACAGTTCGCGACCAATGCCACTACCGTGAGCGGCGATTTCGTTATCGGTCGCGTCGCGCGAGTCAATATTGTCATCGGCGCTGACCGAGAGTTCACCGGTTGCAGCGCAGACGGTCACGAGGTCGCCGTCACGAATCTTGCCGATCAGCCCGCCATGCGCAGCTTCCGGCGTTACCTGGATTGCGGCAAGGACCTTGCCCGATGCCCCGGACATTCGGCCATCGGTCAACAAAGCGACCTTGAAGCCGCGGTTCTGCAACAGACCCAGATAGGGCGTCAGCTTGTGCAGCTCGGGCATGCCGATCGCCGAGGGTCCCTGGTGCGGCAACACGGCAACGAAGTCCATCTCGAGTTTGTTGTCATTGAAAGCGCGCTTGAAGTCTTCCTGCGACGTGAAAACACGGGCCGGTGCCGAGACCGTGTGATGCTCCGGTTTGACGGCCGAGATCTTGACGATGGCACGACCAATGTTGCCCTCGACGAGGCGCAGGCCGCCCTCGCTGTCGAAAGGCTCGGCGACCGAAGCAATGATCTCCGGATCCAGTGACTTGTCAGGTCCTGCGCGCCATTCGAGCGCGCCGTCCTCCACGAAGGGCTCGTCGCAGAACTTGCGCATGCCTCTGCCGAGGATGGTGGTCACGTCTTCGTGCAGCAATCCGGCGTTCAGCAATTCGCGGATGACGTAGCCCAGGCCGCCCGCGGCGTGGAAGTGATTCACATCGGCGATACCATTGGGATAGACGCGCGCGAGGAGCGGTACTGCATTCGAGAGTTCGGCGAAATCATCCCAGTCGATCGTGATGCCCGCGGCACTGGCGATCGCAATCAGGTGAATCGTGTGATTGGTCGAGCCGCCCGTTGCAAGCAGACCAACGATCGCGTTGACGACTGCTTTTTCATCGACAATCTCGCCAACGGGGATGTAGTTCTTGCCAAGGTACGTGTTCTTCAGAATGCGAGCGACGGCCTCGTCGGTGAGCAACGAGCGCAGTTCGGTTCCGGGATTCACAAACGAGCCGCTGGGCAGCTGCAGACCCATGAATTCCATCAGCATCTGATTGCTGTTCGCCGTCCCGTAGAAGGTGCACGTGCCCGGCGCATGATACGCAGCCGATTCAGCCTCGAGCAGCTCATCGCGGTCAATGCGACCGGCAGCAAAATCTTCGCGAACCATCGCTTTGTCCTTGTTCGACAGGCCGGACACCATGGGCCCGGCCGGCGCGAAGATCGTCGGCAGGTGACCGAAGGACAAGGCGCCGATAAGCATACCCGGCACGATCTTGTCGCAAATACCAAGGCAGATCACTGCGTCGAACACGTCATGCGACAACGCGACCGCAGTAGACAGTGCGATGACGTCGCGGCTGAACAGGGACAGGTCCATACCTTCCTGGCCCTGCGTGACACCGTCGCACATCGCCGGGACGCCGCCGGCGACCTGGGCCACGGCGCCGTTCTCCGATGCGGCTCGTTTGATCTGCGCCGGATAGGTCTCGAAGGGCTGATGAGCGCTGAGCATGTCGTTGTACGCGGTCACAATGCCCAGGTTCGCCACCTCACCTGCCGCGATAGCCTTTTTTTCGAGCGGCGATGACGCGGCCATGGCGTGGGCGAGATTGCTGCACGACGTATTGGAGCGGGCAGGGCCCTCGTTTGACGCTTTGCGAATACGGGCAAGATATGCGGCGCGTGACGTGCGGCTGCGTTCGATGATTCTGTCGGTGACGCGTTCGATTACGGGGTTCATGATGTCAGGGAGCCCAGAAGATGTGGACCGGTGCGCGTTTCTGCCGCAGCAACCGGCTTACCGGGTATTGATCGCCGTTGTCACGGCATTGCTCGTAGACGGCGCGCTTGTCCTCGCCAAAGAACAGCAACACGACTTCATCGCTGCGTGACAGCGCAGCCAGCGTCAGGCTGACGCGGGCGTGCGGACTGGCCGCAGTCTGGACCGGCAGGCACATCGTATGCGATTCGAGGTCCAGGCCTTCGTTGAGATTGTCGGCGTCGGGGAAGAGTGAGGCGAAATGCCCGTCCGCACCCATACCCAATAACGAACAGGCGAACGGGAAGGGCATGAAGCGCACTTCGGCATCAAGCTCCTTGCAACGGTGTTCGATCGTCTTGCCGTCGGCATAGTAGCCAAAGAACTCCGCCGCAGCGGCCTTGTCGACCAGCAGCGTGTCGCGGACCAGTTTTTCGTTGCTGTCGTCGTGATCCGAAGGTACCCAGCGGTCATCGCTGGCCAGCACGGTGACCTCGGACCAGGGCAGCTCGGTGCCCGCGAGCTCGGTGAAGCATCGGCCGGGCGTTGTACCGCCACTGACGACGAGCGACGTGGCGAGGCCGGCGTCCAGCCGGCGGCGAAGCGCATCGGCGATGCGCCCGGCGGCGGCGACCGATGCCTCTTCGCGTGTATCAAAATAAAATTCCATGTTCTAACTCTCTGGTTGCCAGGAACGCCCATCGCGGTCGAGAAGTAACGACGACCCTGACGGACCCCAGGAACCTGCGACATAGGACTCGACCTTTTGTTTCGTCGAAGACCAACCTTCAATGATTGAATCGGCCCATTGCCACGCAGCCTCGACCTCGTCGCGGCGCATGAACAGGGCCGGGTTCCCGCGCAGCACTTCCATAAGCAGGCGCTCGTAAGCATCCGGATAGCGAATGCCGAAGGTCTCTTCAAAGCTCAGGTCCAGCGCAACCGGCCGCAGGTCGAATCCACCTGGCCCCGGTTCCTTCGCCATGAGCGACAGCTCTACGCCTTCGTCCGGCTGCAGACGAATAATCAGGCGATTGGGCTGTACATTAAATTCTTGCTCGGGAAAGATCGAGTGCGGGACGTCCTGGAACTGCACGACAATCTCCGAATGCTTGGCATTCAGTCGCTTGCCGGTGCGCAGGTAGAACGGTACGTTGGACCAGCGCCAATTGTCGATCTCGAGCTTCAGCGCTACGAAGGTCTCGGTCGTGCTCTTGTTGCCTCCGAGTTCATCGAGGTAGCCGGGGACTGTTTCGCCCTTGATCGCGCCTGCCTTGTATTGCCCGCGCACCGTCATGTTGCGCACGTTGTTTTCCGTAATCGGGTGCAACGCGTGCAGCACCTTGATCTTTTCATTGCGCACGGCGTCGTGATGCAGGCTCGACGGTGGCTCCATGGCGACGAGACACACGAGTTGCAGCATGTGGTTCTGAACCATGTCTCGCAGCGCGCCGATGCGATCGTAGAACTCGCTGCGCCCACCGACACCTAGATCCTCAGCAACCGTGATCTGTACGTGATCGATTGCGCCGCGCTTCCACAACGGTTCGAACAGTGAATTGGCAAACCGCAGGGCCAGCAGGTTCTGCACCGTTTCCTTGCCGAGGTAATGATCGATGCGGTAGACGCGATTCTCCGCGAAGCACTTGCCGACCTGTTCGTTGATCTCACGCGCCGATTCGTAGTCACGTCCCAGCGGCTTTTCGAGGACGATGCGGCTTTGCTCCGTAACGAGACCATTGGTGCTGAGTCCCTG
The DNA here is from genome assembly GCA_030065985.1 of Woeseiaceae bacterium. Lineage (GTDB taxonomy): Bacteria > Pseudomonadota > Gammaproteobacteria > Steroidobacterales > Woeseiaceae > UBA1847. The sequence goes on from JASJCM010000051.1 coordinate 15,229, forward strand.
AGCGATCGGCCCAAAGAAACGCGGTGCCGTTGCGAGGTACGCTACGCGCACGCGGTCTTCGTGGCCGGCCAAAAGGTCGCATAGCGCGCCCCAGTGGTCCGGAGACATCGCGTCGGCCTGCGCGTAGTGGATGCGCTCGCGCAACGCATGCCAGTGTTCCTCCTGGAAATCGTCTTCACGCAAGTGCGTACGCAACGCTTCCTCGACTCGGGCGAGGTACGTGTCGCGGTCCAGATCGCCTCGGCTTGCCGCGATGATGCGGCTGCTTGTCGTGATCTGGCCGTCACGGGCACGGTGGTACAACGCCGGGATGAGCTTGCGCAACGCAAGGTCCCCGGTGCCCCCGAAAATGACGAGGTCGAAATCATCGGCAGGTACGAAATTAGCCATCGTTCTCTCCTGTAGATGAAATTTTACTACGCGACTTATTACAAAACTGCCTTGAATAGCGCGTCATACTACAGAAAAGATGTAGTATTACTACATGTTGGGTGAAATCAACCAGTCGCTCGAGCGCCTTAGCCGGGCGGAGAAGCAGGTCGCCGAATGGGTTCTTGCGCACCCGCGCCAGGTCACGGAGTCCACGGTCGCCGAGGTGGCGCGAGCGTGCGCCACGAGCGAGCCGTCGGTCATCCGCTTCTGCCGTCGCATGGGCTTGTCCGGTTTCCGCGAATTGACGATACGGCTGACCGAGGCCCTCAGTCGTCCCGACAGTCTTGTGCATCGCGATGTGAGCGCCGCGGATTCGACGGCGGACGCGACGGTAAAGGTTGTCGAGGCCGCGATTCAATCACTTGTCGATCTGCGATCCCAGTTGTCGCGCATGCCGTTCGAGCGGGTCGTCGCGCGAATGGCGACGTCGCAGCAATTTGTGTTCGCCGGCCTCGGCGCGTCAGGGCATGTCGCCAGTGATGCGAGTCACAAGTTCTTTCGCCTCGGCAAGCCCTGCAACGCACTGACCGACACACCGAGCATCCGGCAGTTCGGCGCGATTGCAGGAAGTCGCGATGTGTTCGTTCTGATCTCCAAGAACGGCGATGCGCCGGTGTTGCGTGAGGCGGCGCGACGCGCGCGAGACAATGGTGCCTTTGTAATCGCGGTGACTAACCCAGGATCGGAACTTGCCGCTGCCGCAAGTAGCGTCTTTGCCTGTGATTCCCAGGAAGACACGAACATCTATACGCCGCGCAGCTCGCGACTCGTGCACCTTGCGGTCCTTGACGCGCTGCACGTCGCGACGGCACTGGCGCTCGGTGACTTCGCCGCCGATAATCTGAGGCGCAGCAAGGATGCACTGCTCGTGGATCCCGGAGCAGCAGGGGGGTAAAGAAGAATGAGTCATGCAGTGTCGCAGGAACTCTGGTCGTCGCGCAGGGGGTTCCTGCTGGCCGCCATCGGATTCTCAGTCGGTCTTGGCAATATCTGGCGGTTCCCGTATGTCGCGGGTGAGAACGGCGGCAGCGCCTTCGTCATCATCTACCTGGTCTGCGCGTTTGCGATCGGCATGCCGCTACTGGTCAGCGAGCTTGCGATCGGCAAACTCGGTCGATCGGATCCCACTGGAAGTTACCGATCGGTCGCCGAACGCAGCAATCGCTCGACAATGTGGGCGGGCGTGGGTTCGCTGGCGATCCTCTGCGTGTTTGCGGTCAACTCGTTCTATACCGTCCTGTCAGGCTGGACGTTTGACTATTTCGTGCGCGGCGTGACCGGTCAATTCGTCGGTCTCGATTCGGAAACATCAAGTGCCGCTTTTGCCGGTCTCATGAACAATCCGTGGCGACTGCTGTTATGGCACACGGTCGTTGTAACGCTTGTCGTCTTCATCATTCGCCGTGGCGTGCAACAGGGTGTCGAGCGCGCGGCAAACATCCTGATGCCGATGCTGTTCGGTGCGCTGGTGATCATGGTGCTCTACAGCTTCTTCGCGGGCGACATGGCCAGCGCTGCGAAATTCCTCATGGAACCGGACTTCTCGAAAGTCACGGCGCGTACCGTAATGATCGCAGTCGGCCAGGCGTTCTTCTCGGTTGGTGTCGCAATGGCAACCATGGTTACGTTCGGCTCCTACTTGCCGGACCATATTTCGATTCCGAAGTCGTCCGCGATCATCATTCTCGCTGACACGGGCGTTGCACTCATGGCCGGACTCGTGATCTTCCCGCTCGTATTTGCTTTCGGTCTGGCGCCGGGCGAGGGTGCCGGGCTGATCTTCCAGACTTTGCCTATCGCCTTCGGACAGATGCCGGGCGGACTGTTGTTCGGTGGCATCTTCTTCCTGCTGCTGATCTTCGCGGCGTTGTCATCGTGCATCGGTGGTGCCGAAGCCGCTGTTTCGTGGGTTGATGCGCGCTGGAACGTGCCACGCGAACGCGGAATCTTCTATTTTGCGATCCCGATCTGGCTGATCGGCATTACGGTGATTCTGTCGCTCGGGCAGTGGTCGGAATTCTATCCGCTTGGCTTCATACCGGCGCTCGCGGAGGAGACGATCTTCGGGGTCATGGAATGGCTGGCAGCAAACATCCTCGTGCTGACCGGCGCCACTCTGACCGCGATCTTCTTCGGCTGGCTGGTACCGCGTGAACTCAAGCAACGCGGTCTCGGGATGCAGGACGGGCCTCTGTACACCTACGTCATGGTCATGATGCGCTTCATCATCCCGCCGGTACTCGTGATCGCGCTGCTCCTGGGGCTTGCTGAGCGCGCAGCCTAACGAGACAATAGTCGCGTATTTTATGACGTGAACCGCGTATGTGCCGCGATTGTTGCATTTGATATAGTCGCGCCATACCTCACCAGGGACGGCTTCCATGTC
>JASJCM010000052.1 GCA_030065985.1 Woeseiaceae bacterium
CTTCTTGCTCGCGGCTTTCTTTGCGGGCATTTTCGACTCCTGCCGGGGAAAGAAAAGGCGGGGATTATACATTGACTGGGGCGGCAGGGAAGCCCTATTTTTCTGGGGAAATCGCCCCCCGATTCCTTTACACTAGCCCACTTTATTGACGGGATATTGGCCCAGACCACCGATGCGTTTAAGCAAGATCAAGCTCGCCGGCTTCAAATCCTTCGTCGACCCCACCACAATCACGTTTCCCAGCAGCCTCGTCGGCGTCGTTGGGCCCAATGGATGTGGCAAGTCGAACGTAATTGATGCCGTGCGTTGGGTAATGGGCGAGAGCTCCGCGAGCCGCCTGCGCGGCGATTCGATCACGGATGTGATTTTCAACGGTTCAAGCTCGCGCAAGCCCGTCGGCGCCGCATCGGTCGAGCTGCTGTTCGACAACAGCGAGACGACGCTCGAAGGCCAGTACGCCAAATACGCCGAGATCGCGATTCGCCGCGAAGTGTCCCGAGATGGCATCTCCAGCTACTTCCTGAATGGCACCAAGTGCCGCCGTAAAGACATCACGGGCGTATTTCTCGGCACGGGCCTCGGGCCGCGCAGCTACTCGATTATCGAGCAGGGCATGATTTCGCGCCTGATCGAGGCCAAGCCCGAGGAGATGCGTGTCTTCATCGAGGAGGCCGCGGGTATCTCCAAGTACAAGGAGCGCCGTCGCGAGACCTCGAACCGCATCAAGCACACGAAAGAGAATCTCGATCGCCTGCTGGATGTGCTCGACGAGGTTGAGAAGCAGATCAAGCACCTCGACCGCCAGGCGAAGACCGCCGAACGCTACGGGCGCTACAAGGAAGAGGAACGCCGCACGTCCGCCGAGCTGCTCGCGCTGCGAACCAAGGACCTCGATGATCGCGGTGCGGATTCGCGAGCAAAGCTCGAGGAACGCAAGACGGAACTCGAAGCGGCGATCGCCAAGCAACGCAGCGTGGAGGCAGCGCTCGAGGACACGCGTGTGCGCCAGGGCGGGCGAACCGACGAATTCAACGAAGTGCAGGGTCGCTACTACAAGGTGGGTGGCGAAATCGCGCGGCTCGAGCAGTCAATCGAGCACGCCAAGGAACTGCGGGAGCGCCGGGAACAGGATCTGGAACAGGCGATCCAGGGTGCCAAGGAAATTGCCGACCACATCGACCAGGACCAGACAGAAATCGAGCAGCTCGAGATGACGCTGAGCGAACTGGTTCCCGGGCTCGAGCAGGCCAGGCAAAGCGAAGAGGCCTCGTCGGTGTCGCTGCGGCGCGCCGAGGAAGCAATCGCCGAGTGGCAGCAGCAGTGGGACGAGCACTCGGCGAAGTACAACGAGGCAATGCAGCAGCAGAGCATCGAGCAGACCCGTGCCGAGCAGATTGAGTCGCGACTGCAGAGTTTTGCGGATCGCCACAGGAAGATTGAAGAAGCACAGTCGAGTGCAAGCCCGGAAGAGCTCCAGGCGCGGCACGACGAGCTGACCGAGCAGGAGCTCCGCAAGCGCCAGGCGCGTGACGAGTTTGATCGAGCGCTCGCCGACATCGCGGAGAAGATCCGCAAGCTGCGTGAGCAGGACCAGAAACTGACGCGCCTCGTCGACGATCGGCGAACTGCGCTGCAGCAGGCGCAAGGCAAGTACGCGTCGCTCGAGGCACTGCAGAAAGCCGCACTCGGTGAAGGTGACGACGGTATCCACGACTGGCTGGAAGGCGCCGGACTCGACAGCAACAAACGCGTTGCGCAGAAGCTGGATGTCGATACTGGCTGGGAGAAGGCCGTCGAGACGGTACTCGGCGATTACCTCCAGGCGGTCTGCGTTAGCGACATCACGCCCGTCACCGAGAGCATCGCCAAGCTGCATGCCGGCGCGGTGACGTTGCTTCGGGAACAGACAAAGGACAGCGTCATTCGCAACATGGATAACACGCTGGCCCTTAAGGTAAGCGGCGCACCGGCGTCCATACAAAACCTGCTGGCGCGGGTCAGGGTTGCTGATTCGCTGGGCAGCGCGCTTGCTGTGCGTGAGCGGCTTGCCGACGATGAGTCCGTGATCACCGATGATGGTGTCTGGCTCGGCAAGAATTGGCTGCGTGTGTCGCGCGAGAAAGACGGCAAGGCCGGTGTCCTCGCGCGTGAGCACGACATGCGTCGCTTGAAAGGCGAGATTCGCGAGACGCAGGCGCGTTTCGAGAGCGCGCGCAAGCTTCTTAACGACGGTCGCTTCCGACTGAATCAGCTCGAGGAACGTCGCGAAGCAGTGCAGGGTGATGCGGCGGCGCTGCTCAACGAGTACTCGGAGATCAAGGCCGAGCTCGAGTCCGCGCGTTACAAGGTCGATCAGGCAAATGCGCGCAAGGCCGCGCTTGCGGAAGAAGCCTCCGAACTCGACAACGAGAAGATCTCGGCCGAAGAGCAATTGCGCGAGTCACAGCGCCTGCATGTGCAGGCCGCCGATTCGCTCGAGCAGCTCATCACGCGCCGTGACAGTCTCGAGAAGCAGCGCGAGGAACTGCGTACCGAGTTGCAGCGGGTGCGCGCACAGGCCGACGAAGACCGTCAGACGGTCCAGAACATCACGATTCAGTTCGAGAGTCGCCGGACCAGTAAGGAATCGGCTGCGCAGAACCTTGAACGCATGCAGCGGCAGCTGGCGCAGTTCAAGGCGCGCGAAGAGGAAATCCTGCAGCAGCTCGAAGGCAGTCAGGAGCCGATGCAGGACAACAAGGGCCGGCTCGAGGAGCTCCTCGCTTCACGTGTTGAGGTCGAGGAAGAGCTCGCCGCGGCACGCAAGAAAGTCGAAGCTGTCGAGAATGAACTGCGTGAACTCGACCAGTCGCGCATTCAGATCGACCAACGTGTCGACGAAGTTCGCGTCAAGGTCAGTGAAGCGGAAATGGGTGTACAGGAACTGCGTGTGCGTCGTGAAGGCTTCGCCGAGCAGCTTGCGCAGACCGACTTCACGCTGGATGCGCTTCTCGCCGAAATGGACGAGGCGGCCACGATAGACAGCTGGGATGAGAAGCTCGAGAAGGTGCGTCGGCGCATCGACCGGCTTGGTCCGATCAACCTTGCGGCTATTGACGAGTTCAAGGAACAGTCAGAGCGCAAGGAGTACCTCGATTCGCAGCTGGCCGATCTCAACGACGCACTGTCGACGCTCGAGGGCGCGATTCGCAAGATCGATCGTGAGACGCGCACGCGATTCCGCGAGACGTATAACAACGTTAATGACGGCTTCAAGAAGCTGTTCCCGAAACTGTTCGGTGGTGGCCATGCCTACCTCGAGCTGACGGGGGACGACCTGTTGTCGGCGGGCATCACGGTCATGGCGCGTCCGCCGGGTAAACGCAACAGTACGATTCATCTCTTGTCGGGTGGTGAGAAGGCGCTGACGGCTGTCGCGCTCGTATTCGCCATCTTCGAGTTGAACCCGGCGCCGTTCTGTATGCTCGATGAGGTTGATGCACCGCTCGACGATGCCAATGTCGGACGTTTCTGCGATATTGTCCGCGAGATGTCGCAGCACGTGCAGTTCGTCTTTATCACGCACAACAAGATAACGATGGAACTCGCTCGTCAGCTGTCCGGCGTCACGATGCAAGAGCCGGGCGTGTCCCGACTGGTGTCCGTCGATCTCGATGCGGCGGTCAAGATGGCGGCAAGTTAACGCCAACTGTGAGTCTTGGAAATGGACGGTCTCCGCTGGTTGCTGTTGTTCTTTGGACTGCTGGTAATCGCCGGCGTCTATTTCTACAGCCGTCGTGAGAAGAAACCCAAGAGCGACGAAGGCGACGTAGTCTCTGAACGGCGTGAGCCAACACTCGACGGCAGTGAGTCTATTGTCGTTGAAGATCTCGACAGCGGTTTCGAGTCGCCCGAAATGGAAACGGCTGAAGACGATGAGCCGGCTGACGAGGGGGCGCCGCAGAAGATCGTGACGTTACGGCTGATCGGTCGTGAGAAGAAACCGTTCCAGGGTGACGAGCTGATTCTCAGCATGCGTGGCATCGGTCTGCGTCATGGCAAGTTTGGCATTTTCCATCGCTATGACGGCAATGACGAAAGCCGTACGATTTTCAGTGCAGCGAGTCTCGTTGAACCAGGCAGCTTCGATCTCACAAACATCAAGGATCAGCAGATACCTGGCATCAGCCTGTTCCTGGTCCTGCCAGGCCCGGTCGACAATGTTGAAGCCTTCGACATGATGATGGCGGCGGCTCGGGCGCTGGCGCAGTCGCTGGATGGTGAGCTGCTCGATGAGTCGGGCAGCACGTTGAGCATTCAGCGCGAGCGCTACCTGCGCGAAGAGATCATCCAGTTCCAGCTCAGTGTCTGAAGTCCGGAAGAAAATCGAATCCCTGCGTGAGGAGATTCGGTATCACAACTACCGTTACCACACGCTTGACGACATCGAGGTGCCGGACGCCGAATACGACCGGCTCATGCGCGAGCTGCAGCGTCTCGAAAAAGAGCATCCCGAACTTGTAACACCGGATTCGCCGACGCAGCGTGTGGGTTCGGAGCCGAGCGAGGCGTTGGTCAAAGTCACCCATCGCATGCCGATGCTGTCGCTCGGCAATGTGTTTGCCGAAGAAGAGCTGCAGGAGTTTCACGAGCGGGTCGCCGAAAAACTCGAGTTCGAGGACGGCGCCCAGTCGCTGCAATACGCTGCAGAACCCAAACTCGATGGACTCGCCGTAAGCCTGATGTTCGAGGACGGTCTTCTGGTGCGCGCCGCGACCCGTGGCGACGGGACGACCGGTGAGGACATCACGCACAACGTCAGGACGATTGCCTCGGTTCCTCTGCGCCTGCTCGGTGACGGATATCCAGTGGTGCTGGAAGTTCGTGGTGAAGTGTTCATGCCACGCGCCGGCTTTGAGGCGTTCAACAAGAAGGCGGCTGCGGCAGGCGAAAAAACTTTTGTGAATCCGCGCAATGCTGCTGCTGGCAGTCTCAGGCAGCTCGATCCGAAACTCGCCGCGGAGCGACCGCTGGATATGTACGCCTATTCGGTCGGTCTCGTAGAAGGCGGAGTGCTGCCAGGGCATCACAGCGAGATCCTCGATCAGTTGCAGACCTGGGGCCTGAAAGTCTGCCCCGAGCGTCGTGTCGTCACGGGCGTTGCGGGTTGCCTCGAGTTCTACAACGATATCCAGCGCAAGCGCGATGAGTTGCCCTACGACATCGACGGGGTCGTCTACAAGGTCGACAGCATCGCGATGCAGCAGGAGCTCGGTTTCCGCTCGCGTGAACCGCGTTGGGCTGTTGCACACAAGTTCCCGGCCGAGGAGGAGCTGACCACCGTCGAGGGCATCGACTTCCAGGTCGGAAGAACGGGAGCACTGACGCCGGTGGCGCGCCTGGCCCCTGTGTTCGTTGGCGGCGTCACAGTCAGTAACGTCACGCTGCACAATATCGACGAGCTGCATCGCAAGGATGTCCGGGTAGGCGACACCGTGATCGTCCGCAGGGCAGGGGATGTCATTCCCGAAGTTGTAAAAGTCGTCAAGAGGCGGCGACCAAAGAAGACCGTCGAGGTACAGCTGCCAACGCGCTGCCCGGTATGCGATTCGCACGTGGTGCGGGAAGATGGCGAGGCGGTAGCACGTTGCACGGGCGGCTTGTATTGCAAAGCACAGCGCGCGGAAGCGTTGAAGCACTTTGTGTCTCGACGCGCTATCGATATTGACGGGCTCGGCGCCAAGTTGATCCAGCAATTTGTCGATGAGGACAGCATCGGTAACCCGGCAGACATTTACCGGCTCGAGAAAGATGAACTCGCCGAACGTGAGCGCATGGGAGAGAAGTCTGCGGAGAATCTCGTCAATGCGATTGAAGCGAGTAAGTCTACGACGCTTGCACGTTTCTTGTTTGCCTTAGGAATTCGCGAAGTCGGTGAAGCAACCGCAGCAAATCTGGCCGGGCATTTCGGAAACCTCCCTTCGATCCTTGAAGCAGATGAAGAAGAGTTGTTGAAGGTGCCGGACGTTGGTCCAAAAGTTGCGAAACGCATCCGCGATTTTCTCGATGAGCAGCACAATCTCGATGTCATTGACCAGCTGCAACAGCTTGGCGTGCATTGGCAGGACGTTGAGCCTTCGCAATCAGCGGAGGACGGCCCGCTGGCAGGCAAGACATTTGTCATTACAGGTACTTTGCCTGGCATGACGCGTGACGATGCGAAGGCCCTTATCCAGAAAGAAGGCGGCAAAGTCACTGGTAGCGTCTCGAGCAAGACCAGCTATCTTCTGGCCGGCGAAAAAGCGGGATCCAAGCTCGCAAAGGCCGAAAAACTCGGTGTCAATGTCCTGGATCTGGACGGATTAAGGCAGCTCATCGGCACCTAGATCCCGCTTCGATTCAGTGCGCTTCACTGGATCGAGACTATTTCTAAATGGTCCCCCTAGAAACATATCTGGCTTCTGCCGGATGCATATGTAACCACTTGGGCGATTTTTCCCAGATCGCCTTTTTTAGTAGCGATTTCTTAGATGGATCAATATATTGCGCTCCATGCAAGATTCACTGAAGCAACAAGTACTGAACGCATTCCTGCTCGTTTTGCGTCCGATAACAAGAATTCTGCTCAGGTATGGCATCGGTTACAGGGAGTTCGTCGAGGTCGCCAAGACCGCCTACGTCGACGTAGCTTCATCGGACTACGGCCTGCGTGGCCGGCCCACCAATATCTCAAGGGTGGCGGTAATGACCGGTCTGACCAGGAAGGAAGTCAAGCGGATTCGTGACAAGATCGCCAGCGGCGATGCTTCGATTTCTGTGAAAGCGACGCCACTTGCGGACGTATTACACAATTGGCATGCGGTCCCCGAATTCACCGACGAAAAAGGAAACCCTGCAAGACTTCCCTTTTCCGGAGATGAGCGGTCATTTTCTTCGCTCGTAAAAACGTTTGGCGGTGACGTGCCGGCCGGTGCAATGAGGACGGAGCTAAAACGCGTTGGTGCTGTCAAGGAGGACGATGAAGGTTGTCTGATTGCGGTTTCGCGCGCTTTGATTCCAGATGCCGATCACGAAAAACTGATCACTGCTCTTGTGCACGGTGCCTATTCGGTACTAAGTAATATTGCTCACAATTCTGATCCTGAGACCATTGACTCAAGATGGGCCGGTAGAATCGCTCACACTACCAAACTGCATAAATCAGACACCGGGCAGTTGCGGAGAATTGCTCGTGATAGGATTCGTGACTTTGTTGAAGCAATCGACGACCTTTTCATTGCTTACGAAGCTCTCCATGGCGACGAGAACGCCCAGAAGGGAGATCCGGTGGCTGTCGGAGTATTCTATTTTGAAGAGCAAGATAAGAATGCGAAATACGAATGGTAGAAACAACGGTCGACTCGGCAAGGTTGATCGAGGCTGAGTTTTCCAATTATTTGCGACTTCATCCGATGACGATTGGCGAGATGCCGATCAGAGAACATCTGGAGCTCGATTAAGTAGCGCATCACGCGCGCAATTAGTGCGAGATCCGAAGCGACGTATTCAGAATGTGATGCGGTTGCAAGATTCGCTAGTCTTCTAGACAGAATCTATTTGATTCACGCATGAATCATCGAATGTATAGACCCCCTCTCGAAACCCTATATTTTTCAGTATATTACATAACTCAATTCTCAACCAGAGCTAAGGTCAACGCCCAAGTCGTTGACATAATCTTGCTGGGCCACTCAATTGGTGCTTTGGCCCCACTTATGAGAGCCGCCAAAGCGTTGCATAGTCGCGTTTCACCAAGTACTTTACATATTGCGCAGGAGAAGTGTCCTCGATGGGGCAAGAAGTAAAAGACCACCTACGTCGGGCGTTGGCGCTGATGTTCAAGCCCTTGGTGAGGCTGCTGATAGCGCAGGGGGTGACTCATGCGGAATTCTCAGAGACCGCCAAAGAGGTTTATGTAGAGACTGCTCTTCGGCACTTTGAGACGGACGGAAGGGTAAATAAATCTCGCGTTGCCATTCTCACTGGCCTAACGCGAAAAGAAGTAAAAAACGTTATTGACCGAGCTCTGAGCGCGGACGCGAAGGAGAGAGATTATTCAAGACCGGCACGAGTACTCACAGGGTGGTACTCGGACCCGAAGTTTCAGGGACCATATGGAATTCCACTGGAATTGCCTTACGACATTGGCGAAGCGGATGAGCCTTCGTTCGTTGGGCTGGTCAAGCAGTACAGCGGAGATATGGCGCCTCGTCAGATGCTCAACCAATTGATTGAGTCGGGGGCGGTTATTGAGGTTGAAGGGAGGTACAAGGCAGTAAGTCGAACATTTCTTCAGTCGCGATTGAGTCCGGCTCTAATTCAGCGACTTGGGAGTGTGGGTTACCGAGTGTTTTCGTCTGCGGCTAGTAATATCGATCGCGGAAAAGACGAAGCAAGGCATTTTGACCGGATGGTATTTGCCGACGATGGTTGCACAGAGGAAGTGATCGAGAAATTCAGTGAGTACATGAAATCACGTGGGCAGGAGTTCTTGGAGGAACTTGACGTCTGGTTTTCATCGCGGAAGGAACAGAGCGAAAGATCTTCCGATCGAAAGGAGACTGGCGTGTACATGGTGCACTACGTGGAAGAAGCAAATGACCTAGGCTCTCTGCAGGAGTTGCTTGAGAGCCGAGGAGTTAACGCAGATTAGATTGGTGGGTAACTTGCAAAACGTCTCGCGGCAGCTTGGTTGGTTTGACGTGAGGCATGTAACTACCGATCAATAAAGCAAGGGTTGGAGTTAACCAAAAACTAGGAGCGATAAAATGCGTAAGGCAAAGAGCGCCAAGGCTGTGTTGGCTTTGGGAGCGACGCTTGTTGCTATCACGACACCAGTGAATGCAGAAGATCAGGGAAGCAGGGTTTTCGGAATAACGGCTGGTGGTGTTGAAGGCATTACTGCAGGTGGGGTCCAAGGCATTACAGCAGGTGGAGTCCAAGGCATAACCGCAGGTGGCGTCGAGGGTATTACTGCTGGTGGTGTTGAAGGCATTACTGCAGGTGGTATTCAAGGCATAACCGCAGGTGGTGTCCAAGGTATAACCGCAGGTGGCGTCCAAGGTATTACTGCAGGCGGTCTCCAAGGCATCACCGCAGGCGGCATCCAGGGTATTACCGCAGGCGGTCTCCAAGGCATCACCGCAGGTGGAGTCGAAGGCATTACTGCAGGTGGAGTCGAAGGCATAACCGCAGGTGGTGTCGAAGGCATAACCGCAGGTGGTGTCGAAGGCATTACTGCAGGCGGAGTCCTCGCCGGTCCAGTCGATCGTATCGACCGTGTAAACGGCGTATTCGAATCCATGGGGCAGGTTGTTCTGGCATCCCAGGATATGCTTGCCGGCATGAACGTCGGTGACTTCGTATCGGTAGAGGGATCTGTTATATCCCCGGGTTGGCTCTACGCCGACACGCTGGACGTGTCCAGTACACCGTACGTAGCGGGTGCTACCGAAGTATTCGTAACGGGCATGCTGTCTTCAGTTGACAGAATTGCGGGCACGGCACAAATCGGTGGTCTGACCATCGACTACACACCGAGCCTCTCGGGCGGTGAAGCACCGTCTGGAACGATGTGGAGTTTTACCGGAATTCGGCCGACGGCTGATGGCGCGATGCTGTCAGATCGTTCGATCGAACGCAGGTAAACGATTCGTTCGAAAGGGCGGCTCGGATATCGCTCATCGCGAGTCAGGCGCGAGGGAAAGCGTGTCCTTTCGAGGAACAAAGGAAGAGGCCACTTCGGTGGCCTTTTTCTTTGCCTGCGTTTCTTGCGGACAAAAAAAAGTCGGCGTCCCTGCCGACTTAAGTTTCTCGTATCAACCTAATGAAAGGAGATGCGAGGGTTGGAGGAGCCATCCCCGAGCGATTAGGGATGACTCGCGAGCAATACTAGGTTCGCCCCGCATTCCTTGGTGTGACCAGCTTCACAAATCACTTGGCGCAACAGAAAAGGGCGCCGTTAGGCGCCCTAAGCTGAACAAAACTGGGGTATTAAGTTAACTTGTAATCAGTCTTCCGCGTCGCCGCGCAGTTCAGCGATGTAATCCTGCAGTTTGCGCTGCTCAACTTGCTGCTTCAGAACCTCACCAACGCTCTCAAACGGAGGGGGCGTAGACTGCCGCGAGTCCTCGCGAAGAATGACATGCCAGCCAAACTGGCTCTGGACCGGGCTCTCTGAATACGCGCCATCTTCGAGCGCCGCAACAGCATTCGAAAACTCAGGGACCATACGTTCAGGCGTGAACCAACCAAGATCGCCGCCGGATGGGCCAGAAGGTCCGGTCGACTTTTCCTTGGCGAGTTCAACGAAGTCGGCGCCACCGTCGAGTTCGGCAATCAGTGCAGCGGCTGCCTCTTCAGTTTCGACGAGGATGTGGCGTGCCTTGAACTCCTGAGGCGCGAGTCCGGTTTGCTCATCATAGAGTGCGCGCATCTCCTCCTCTGTGGCAGGGTTCTGCTCGAGGTAATCCGTGGCGACAGCCTGCGCCAGCAAGCCGCGGCGCTGCAGTTCCATCTGAGACTTAACCTCGTCGGTCTGCGCCAGTTCCTGCGCTTTGGGACTACTGGTCAAGGCGTAGATATCCAGCAGCTGATCGCGCATGTCAGCCAGCTCGTCCGGCGTTGCCTCAGTCGACGGCTTACCCAGGCGGGTCTCCATGTAAGCGTTTAGAACGCCGGCATCGATGCTCATACCGTCTGCATTGTCGGCGGCTTCGTCCTGCGTACCGGCACCATTCTGGGTGCAAGCCGCGAGTGTGACCAGTAATGCTGTTGCGCCTACAGCGCGCAGCATGGATTTTGCGCTGGTCGCACCGGCGCTCGTGGAAGTTGTCATAGTGATTCCTCGTTGCGAAGTTCGGGCATGATATACGATTGACACGCTCAGACTAGGGAATTCCCGGGAATTTTAGGGTTGTCTTGCGTGGGCTATGCTTCGTCCGGCGTCCTGGCGTTGATGCGCAGAGCGTGAATGTCCGTTTCCATCATCTCTCCAAGGGCGTCGTAGACCTGCCGATGACGAGCAAGGGGGCGATTGCCGGCAAACGCGTCAGACACGATTGTGACGTCGAAATGGCCTCTGCCGTCCTGTGCGCCGGCGTGGCCGGCATGCAAGTGGCTTTGGTCTTTGACGAGCAAATGGGTCGGCGCAAACGATGCCGTAAGGATGGCTTCGATTCGCGAGACGCGATCCGCACTCATGGCAACACTCTCTTGAACGGTTTGACGATAACGTTGGCGTAGGCGCCAGCGGCGACATACGGATCGGCATCGGCCCAAGCGCGTGCGGCTTCCAGCGATTCGAACTCTGCAATTACCAGGCTTCCTGTGAAGCCAGCGGGTCCGGGTTCCATACCATCAACGGCAGGGTGCGGACCAGCGACCAGCAGGCGACCCTCATCAGCCAGAGCTTTCAGTCGCGCTATGTGGCCGGGGCGCGCGGAGGCGCGTTTGTCGAGCGAGTCTGCAACGTCTTCGCTGAGAATTGCGTACCACATATCAGGCTTCCGCATCCTCGTCGGCTTCGTCGTCGCCAATGATGTTCGCGATCCAGAGTGTCTGTGCGAGCATGAAGACGAAGGTAATGGCCATGAGCCCGAAGACCTTGAACGTGCCCCAGGTCTTCTCTGAATAGTTGTACGCCACGTAGATATTGAGGACGCCGGCGAAGATGAAGAACGCGACCCAGATGAAGTTCAATCGGCGCCATTGGGTCGGCGACACTTTCTCGAGATTCAGTCCTTCAACGAGTCCGAAGAATCGCTGTGCCAGTGGCTTATCGCCAATCCAGTGGCTCGCAAGAAAGGCCAGCGCGACAACCCAATAGAAGGCCGTTGGCTTCCAGTACGTGAAGTAAGGATTGCGGAAGTACAGAGTCAGCCCGCCGAAGATCAGGGCGAATACGGTCGACCACAGGTACATCTTGTCGATCGAGCCGGTCCGGATCGACTTGACAGCCAGGCCGATCGGCATCGTGATCATCAGTACGACGACAGCGGCATAGATGTCCTTCAGGAACAGCGTTCCCAGGAAAGCCAGCAGCGGAAAGAATTCGAAAAGCATGTTCATGACGGGCGCGAATAATAACGTACAAATCAGGCTATGCGCGAGGCGGCAGCTACCCTACAATCCGCGCGTGGCGAAACTGGTCGAAGTTCATCCACGCGACCCGCAGCCGCGGCGCGTGAAGAAGATTGTCGAGAGGCTCCGAGAGGGCGCGCTGATCGCGTACCCGACGGACTCGAGCTATGCGCTTGGCTGCCATATTGGTGACAAGAAGACGATCGAACGCATTCAGCGAATTCGCAAGAAGAGCAAGCGCCATAACTTCACGCTGGTCTGCAAGGACCTGTCAGAGATCAGCGTGTATGCGCGCGTCGACAACTGGGCGTACCGCCTGATCAAGTCGCTCACACCAGGGCCGTACACATTCGTGTTGCCGGCGACGCGACAGCTGCCCAAGATGCTGCAGAATCCAAAGCGCCGCACTATCGGTATCCGCGTGCCCGACCATCCGCTGGTGTCGGCCATGCTCGATGAGCTGGGCGAGCCGATCATGAGCTCGACCCTGTCGCTGCCGGGTGACGACATGCCGTTGACCGACCCGATCGAGATCGAGGAACGGATTGGCCACCAGATCGAGATCATCGTCGACGCCGGCCCGACCGGCATTGAGCCGACCACCGTTCTGGACCTGTCAGGCGGGGCTGTGGACGTGCTCAGGCTCGGTCGGGGCGATGTGAGCCAGTTCACCTGACACCCCGCAGATGCGATAGAATGCCGGCATCGCAGCCGGAACCCCTATGAAACCCGATCTCAAAGTCGTAAACCCTGAAGACGCGCCCAAGCCGCCGCAGGACGAGAAACAGTCGCCCGCGCAGGCCGAGATGCCGTTTGCCGTGGTCGATGGCGAGCCGGTTACCCAGCTGCCGCAGGATCTCTACATTCCTCCGTACGCGCTGCAGGTGTTCCTCGAGGCTTTCGAGGGCCCGCTCGATCTTCTGCTGTACCTGATCCGGCGCCAGAACATCGACATTCTCGATATCCCGATTGCCGAGATCACCAAGCAGTACGTGCAGTACATCGAGCTGATGAAGGAGCTGCAGCTCGAGCTGGCCGGCGAGTACCTGCTGATGGCTGCCATGCTGGCAGAAATCAAGTCGCGCATGCTGCTGCCGCGTCCCGAGACACACGAGGAAGAAGAGGAAGATCCTCGCGCAGAACTGGTTCGACGCCTGCAGGAATACGAGCGCTACAAGAAAGCCGCCGAGGACCTGTCCGATTTGCCACGTCTGGAGCGCGATACCTTCGTTGCGTCCGCCGAGTCGCCGGAGCGCAAGGTCGTCACGAAGTTGCCCGAGGTCACACTCAAGGAGCTCCTGCTCGCGTTCCACGATGTCCTGAAGCGCGCCGAGATGTTCTCCAATCTCCACATGCAACGCGAACCGCTGTCGGTTCGTCAGCGCATGAG
The DNA here is from genome assembly GCA_030065985.1 of Woeseiaceae bacterium. Classification (GTDB taxonomy): domain Bacteria; phylum Pseudomonadota; class Gammaproteobacteria; order Steroidobacterales; family Woeseiaceae; genus UBA1847. Next base: position 13,490 of record JASJCM010000052.1, read on the forward strand.
CGAGATTCTGTCGCGCATCAAGTCCAGCAACTTCACAGGATTCAGCGACCTGTTCGACCCCGAAGAAGGTCGCATGGGCGTTGCCGTCACCTTCATTGCCATTCTCGAACTGTTACGCGAATCGATGGTCGAGGTCGTTCAGTCCGAGGACTACGCGCCACTGCATGTGCGGGCCGCATCGTCCGTGCACCTGGTCGCCGACGAGGGCGAGCCGGTCGAGGCGATGCCGCAGGAATAGCACCGAGTTACACGATTCATGGAAGCCACCGAGATTAAGCATTTTGTCGAGGCTGCGCTGCTGGCTGCAGGGCGTCCTCTGAGCATCGATCAGCTCAAGGGGCTGTTCGATCAACGCATGGCGCCCGAGAAAAGCGAGATTCGAAAAGCGATAGCGACGCTCAACGAAGAATACGAAGAGCGCGGCATCGTTATTGCGGAGGTCGCGTCCGGGTTCCGCATGCAGGTGAAGGCCGCGATGGCAGATCGTCTGCAGAAGCTCTGGGAAGAGCGGCCACCGCGTTATTCGCGTGCGCTGTTCGAGACCCTGGCGCTGGTGGCCTACCGGCAACCGATCACGCGCGGCGATATAGAGGAGATCCGTGGGGTCACGGTCAGCTCGAATATCGTGCGTCAGCTCCTCGAACGCGACTGGATCCGCGTCGTGGGCCATCGGGATGTGCCGGGTCGACCGGCCATGTTCGGTACGACCAAGTCGTTCCTCGATTACTTCGGCCTTAAGAAACTCGATGACTTGCCGCCGCTCGCAGACCTGTCCGACTGGGAAAGCCTGCGCGTGCAGCTCAACTTGCCTGAGGTGGAAGACCAGGTTGAGACCGGTCCGGATATCGCGGCGGAGGCGGCTGCGCATGATTTGCCAGTGCTCTATCCCGAAGACGAGGCGGAAGAGGGCGAGTTCCCGGATGAGGAAGCAGTGGCCGAGGCGGTCGAGCGGGCGCAGGCGATCGAGAGCATCCCGGAACTGAATCCGGAACCGGAAGAGCCTGAGGCCGCAGAGGACGAAGCCGAGGCGCTCGAGGACGAACTGGTCGTCAACAAGTGGCCGGATCCGCTTGGCTGATCGAGTGCAGAAAGTGCTGGCAGCCGCCGGGCACGGATCTCGCCGAAAAGTAGAAACCTGGATTCGGGAAGGGCGTCTCGTTATCGACGGGCGCGTGGCTGAATTGGGCGATCGCATCGACGGCAACGAGCACATCACACTCGATGGCCGCCCATTGTCGTTGAAAGGGCTGAAGCAGCCGCATCGCCACATCATCTACAACAAGCCAGGGGACGAGGTAACGTCACGGGAGGACCCCGATGGCAGGAAGCTCGTTTTCGACGCGCTGCCGCGCCTGAAGGGCGCTCGCTGGATTGCGGTGGGCCGTCTAGACCTTGCTACGACCGGTCTGCTGATCTTCACGACCGATGGCGCGCTCGCAAATGCGCTGATGCACCCGTCAGCTGAGATCGTCCGCAAGTACGCGGTACGCGTACATGGCAATCCGACAACGGAAGAGCTTTCCAGACTGCGTAAGGGTGTCACGCTTGACGATGGCGAAGCGCATTTCGACTCTATCGAGGCAGGCGGAGGCGAGGGCGCAAACCGCTGGTTTGATGTGACCCTCAAAGAGGGCCGCAATCGCGAGGTCCGCAGGCTCTGGGAAGCCGTTGGCTACGAGGTAAGTCGTTTGATTCGTGTCGCCTACGGGCCAGTGCAATTGCCGCGCAAACTGCGCCGAGGTCGCTACGAGGAACTGAGTGCTTCGAAAGTGCGCGCGCTGTATCGAGCGGCAGGTATTACTGACAGTCGAAGCTCTCGCCGGTAATGCCTTTGCTGTCCGGGCCTAGCAGGTAGATATACGGCGCGAGAATTTCTTCCGGGTGCTTTAGCTTGTCGCGGTCTTCAGCCGGGTACGCCGCGAGACGCATGTTGGTGCGCGTCGCACCCGGGTTGATGCAGTTCGCGCGCAGCTTTTCGTGTCGATGCTCATCGGCGAGCACCTGCGAGAGCCCCTCGGTCGCGAACTTGGACACCGCGTACGCGCCCCAGAATGCTTTGCCGGTTCGGCCAACACCGCTGCTCGTGTATATGACCGACGGGTCGTCGGACTGAAGGAGTAACGGCAGGAACACCTGTGTCAACGCAAATGTCGATGTGACATTGACGTGCATTACCTTTTGCCAGAGCACGGCATCGTACTGCTCAATCGAATAACGCTCGCCGAGGATGCTCGCATTCAGGACGAGTCCGTCGAGACGCCCGAATTCGGATTCGATGCTCTGGGCAAGCGACGTGTATTGCTCGGCATTCGCCGACTCAAGATCCATGACGGCGATAGATGGTCGTGGTGCACCGTCAATTTCCTCGATGGCATCGTAGATTTTCTCGAGTTTCGGAACCGACCGTCCGTGCAGGACAACCTGTGCGCCTAGCGACGCGGCTTCGAGCGCGAGCGCCTTGCCGATGCCGTCACTGGATCCCGTAATCAGGATAATGCGGTCGGCGAGGATATTGTCGGAATAGGTGTAAGAGCGGGGGTCGGTACTCAAGAATCGTTTCCTTCGATCATGCTGCGGGGAACCGATTCGACGGTTTCCAGTTTCTCGATGTCTTTCGGTGCGTGCGCACCGAGTTCCGTGAACTTGCGCGCGCCAGGTAGTACCTTGCGCTCTAGCGAGCCGACGGCCTTGTTGAAATTGTCGACGCTGCTCGACAGCTGACGGCCAACACGATTCATGTGCGTGACAAACGTGGCCAGTCGCCCATAGAGATCCTCGGCGAGTACGCGGATCTCTCGCGCATTGTCCGCGAGAGCCAGTTGGCGCCAGCCGTAGGCGACCGCCTTGAGCAGCGCCACAAAGCTGGTCGGTGTCGCGAGGATGATCTGTCGTGACAGCGCGTATTCGATCAGGTCGGGTTCTTCGCCAAGCGCTGCGCTCAGGAACTGGTCGCCGGGAATGAACAGGATCACGAACTCCGGGCTTTCCTCGAACTGCTCCCAGTACGCCTTGGTCGAAAGCATGCGGATATGGGCACGTACATTCTTGGCGTGGCGTTCAAGCCCCAGTTTGCGCTGCGCGTCGTCCTTCGCCTCGGCCGCCTCGAGGTAGGCGTCCAGCGGCGTCTTCACGTCGACCACGAGCTGCCGCTGGTCGGGCATGTTGACGATCATGTCGGGACGAATGATCTGGCCGTCGCTGACCGTGTGGACCTGCTCGATGAAGTCGCAGTGCTCGACCATGCCGGCGAGTTCGACGAGACGGCGCAACGTGATCTCGCCCCATTGGCCGCGGACCTCGGGGCGCCGGAGCGCCTTGACGAGATTCTGGGTTTCCTCGGTCAGTGACTTCTGGCTGAGCTGCATGGCCTCGAGCTGGTGCTTGATGCCACCGTAAGCCTCGCTCCGCGCCTTCTCGAGTTCCGCTATTTGCTTGTGCGAGGACTCGAGCGCATCGCGAATCGGCTTAACGAGTGCCTCAACAGCTTTCTCGCGCTCGCTGAGTTCGGCCTTGGCCTTCTCTTGCTGCGTGCCCAGGTTTTGCTCGGCCAGCTTCAAGAACGTATCGCTGTTGGCACGGAGTGACTGATTCGAGATGTCCGTGAATGCCTGCGTCAGTTTCGCGTTAGCAAGCTCGAAAGCTGCCTCGCGTTCTTCCTGCAGGTCCTGCTGGCTCTTCAGGCGCGTCTCCAGGTCCGCGATGTTGTCCTGCAGCCCGGCAGCACGACGTCGGGCGATCAGCCAGGCAACCAGGGCGCCGAGCAGGGCGCCGATCGCGAGCGCAGGTGCGCCCACTTCCAGGTAGACCGGGTCAATCGAGACAGAAATCATCAGGGCTAAAGATTAACCGCTTTGAGGATGATTTGGGTAAGTTCTTCAGTGTCAGGCGCGATGATGTCAGCGCCCCATTCCCGTGGATCGTCGTCTTCAGTGATATAGCCATAGGCGGCCGCGATCGTCGCCATGCCGGCGCGCAGTCCGGCCTCGATGTCACGCGCTGCGTCGCCGACGTAAATCGATCGGTGCGGTTCAACGCCGGCAATGTCGCAGGCGTGTAACAGCGGTGCAGGGTCCGGCTTGCGGACGGGTAGCGTATCGCCGCCGACCGTGCAGGCGCTGCGGGACAGCAGCCCCAGCCCTTCGAGCAACGGGTGTGTCAGGTTCTCGGGTTTGTTTGTGACGACACCCCAGGGGCAGCCGGCGTCGTCGAGTTGGTCGAGCAGTGCATCGAGCCCGGCGAAGACCCGCGAGGCCTCGCAGAGCTGATCCGCATAGCGATCCAGGTATTCGAGATGCAGGTCCACCCCGAAATCGATGTCGTGCTCCGGGAATGCGAGACGCAGAAGTCCGAGTGCGCCATTGGAGACCTGCGCGCGCCCCTCATCGTAAGGCACGGGTTCGATACCGTGCGCCGACTGCATGGCCTGCAGAATCGCAACCATGTCAGGCGCAGTGTCGACGAGCGTGCCGTCGAGATCGAACAGCACAGCCCGGAAATAGCCGTCCTGCATTTGCGTCAGGCTAGTCACTGGCCGGTCGCCGGAAGTGCATCATGTAGTTGACGTCGACGTTTGGCGCCAGCCAGTAGTTCTTGGTCAGCGGGTTGTAGTGCAGCCCCATGCTTGCCTGGAGTTCGAGGCCGGCATTGCGCGCCCACTGCTCGAGTTCCGACGGGCGGATGAACTTCTCGTACTCGTGCGTCCCTTTCGGTAGCAGCTTGAGAATGTACTCCGCACCGACGATGGCGAAGACGAAGGACTTCGGATTGCGATTGATCGTCGAGAAGAATACGTCCCCGCCGGGCTTCAACAGCTCGGCGCAGGAACGAATCACAGCGGATGGATCGGGCACGTGCTCGAGCATCTCGAGGCAGGTGACAACGTCGTAGCTGCCGGCCTCCTTCTGGGCGAGTTCTTCAGCCGTCGACTGCCGGTACTCGACTTCGACGCCAGACTCGACCTGGTGCAGGCGCGCAACTGCGAGAGGTCCTTCGGCCATGTCGATGCCGACGACATCGGCGCCGGCTTCCGCCATCGACTCGGCCAGGATGCCGCCACCGCAGCCGATATCGACAACTTTGCTGTCCTTGAGATTCACGTATTGCCGGATCCAGTCGAGTCGCAGCGGGTTGATCTGGTGCAAGGGCCGGAAGTCGCCCTCGGTGTCCCACCATCGCGCGGCCAGCGAATCAAACTTCGCGAGTTCCGCCGGGTCGATGTTCTGTTGTGCTGTGCTTGTCATTTCAGTACCTGTCAGATTTCGCCTGTCGTGGCGATGCGCTCGCGCCATTCGTTGCTGCGCGCAATCAGCCCTTCGGTATCGATCTGCGTGAAGCTGCCGCTGTCGAGCTGGTGGCGGCCGGCGACCCAGACGTCCGAGACCTGATCAGCGCGTGTCGCGTAGACGAGTTGGGATATGACATCGTAAACAGGCTGGCTGTTCACCTTTCCGAGATCGACAGCGGTCAGGTCGGCCCATTTGCCGCTCTCGATCGAGCCAATGCTGCGCTCGAGGCCGAGCGCCCGGGCCCCGCCGAGCGTGGCCATGTGCAGCGCGTCGATGGCAGATACGGTGGACGCATTCCCTGATGTGGCCTTGGCGAGCAGGGCGGCCAGGCGCATCTCGCCGAACAGGTCGAGCAGGTTGTTGCTCGCAGCGCCGTCCGTACCAAGCGCAACGTTGAGTCCCGCCTCGCGAAACGCTGCGACCGGCGCGATACCGCTCGCGAGCTTGAGGTTAGAGCTCGGACAATGGGCAATGCTGACGCCGGCTTCCGCGAAGCGTTCGATCTCTGTCTCGTTGAGGTGCACGCCATGCACTGCGAGCAGGGACTGATTGACCAGCCCCGCATCCTCGAGTCGGTCGAACGGGCGCTTGCCGTGGTCGCGCTGCGATATCTTGACCTCCGCTGCGGTCTCGTGCAGGTGGATCTGCACACGGACATCGAG
>JASJCM010000053.1 GCA_030065985.1 Woeseiaceae bacterium
CCTCACTGCGCCACTGTATGACGCTCAAGGCACCAACCCTGTACCACGGGAGGTGCTGGATCGGCCGATGAATTTGAGTTTCGAGGATGTCGTGCCGCTGGCAGATGAATAATCAGCCGGGGCTGTTGGGCGACAATACCAGTGTCTGCTTCTGGCCAAATCCTACCACCCACGCGATTTTAGGTAGGATGACTGCAACTGACCCATAGCGGTCAATCGAAGTATTTTTGAATCGCCTCATCCATCAACTGTGGAAACCGATTTGCGCCAGCTAGGACCAATTCGAGCGGCACTATCGAACCTCGTGGGCTTCGGGCTCGGCTACGTCTACGTTGGCCGTATCAAACTGGCCCTCTTTTTGGTCGTGGGTATCGTCGGATTGGTTGCGCTGGCGGGCTGGTCTCGCCTTGTTTTTCACCCGATAGGGCTCTATGGCTTGGTCTTTGTGGCCGCATGCATCGGATTATTTGTGATGATTCACTGCGGGCTTATTGCGGCCCGGAACCGAACGGCAGACGCCCGTTCGTACAATGTCTGGTGGTTCTACCTGTTGTGGGTGGTTGCGTCGTGGCTCGTCAGTGATGTGATCACTTGGAGTCGCCCTGTTCTATTCGGTTTTGAACCGTTCAATATCCCAGCCGTCTCAATGGCCCCGACCCTGCAGAAGGGTGACTACATTATGGCCGATACGTGGTACTACGATCAGACGGACCCGGCGTATGGCGATTTGGCCGTATTCAATGTGCCCGGCGGCGCAGGCATCAAGTATGTTAAGCGGGTTATCGGCCTACCGGGCGACCAGATTGAGATCAGGAACGATGTTCTTATTCGTAATGGGCAAGACATCGACGAACCGTATGTTCAACTGGCCAATCCGCAGTCGGAGCGAATCAGCAATTTCGGTCCTGTAACAGTACCGAGCGGCAACTACTTCATGCTTGGCGATAACAGGCACATGTCAAAGGACTCCAGGTATATTGGACCCATCGACCAATCGTTGCTGCATGGGCGCGTAGTCCACCGATGGTTCGCTTTCGACGGGTTGATACTTTGGGATCGGTTTCCTGAGAAGCTGGAATACAGCGGTCAGTAGCAACTGCCTGGAAAAGGACTAATTCAAACGCGACGCGTGACGGGCCAAGACCGCAGACCAAAGCGCGTTGCCTGCTATAACTAGCGCCGCGCCGCCCGGCCAAACTGGCCCCTTCTGGCCGTGAGCTGCCGTGCAGGTGCTTTGGAGCAGTGCGACTGCTCTCGACTCCTTGCAGACACTTAGGCCAATTGAGATCGTGTAGAGGAACCAGGAACCAGGGGCCAGGCGGGACTACTTGGTGGTCGTTCAGATCAGTCTTCTGATTCCAGGTCGTCGCCATGCTTTACGCGGAACTTGTCTTCGTCGCTCAGGCGTTCGAAATCACCCTCTGATAATGGCTTTTTACAGGTTGGATCCATCTGGCAGGTGAGCCGCTGATTCGGGACGTGAAAGATTTCCTCTTCACTGTACTCAGCGTCATATCCGCCCGGTGTCGGATCGACTTCCTCCCATACCTCTTCGGCAAACCACGACCACTGCTGCGAACTGCAAGCACTGACGCCGATGACCAAGAACAGAGTAACAAAGACATTGCGCATATGGCTTGAAGCTATCAAACCGCCGCTTGCATTGCCAGGTAACAAGTCCCACGGCTACAGTTTGACGGTCCGCTGTTGGCCATTTGCAGACGGTCAAGCTCACGGGAATTGGGTTTTTGAATGACTACTTCCGGGGCGAGTGGTCACTCTGTGGTCAGGCGGCGTTGTTCGCCTTCGACCAGTAATCGCCAAAGCGCTTCTCGGAGAACCCAACAGCCATGAATTGCGGCGACTCGAGGACCGGGCGCTTGAGAAGTGTCGGCTGGTCGATCATGAGAGCAAACGCCTTTTCTTTCGTAATGCCGGCGCGGTCAACCTCCGGTATCTTGCGCCAGGTCAGGCTCTTACGATTTAGCAGCTTCTCCCAGTCGAGGCGGGCGGCCCAGCGCTCGAGCATCTGAATGTCGAGCCCGTCGTCGCGGACGTCGTGAAAGCGAAATTCGATGTCGTGCTCGGCGAGATACTTGCGGGCCTTGCGGCAGGTGTCACAGCTCTTGATGCCGAAAATCGTAAGCATAGGTTCAGTCCAGGTTTCGCAGCAGGTCGTTGAGGCCGGTCTTCGCGCGCGTCTTCTCATCAACCCGCTTCACAATCACTGCACAATATAAAGAGTACTTGCCGTCGGCGGAAGGCAGATTGCCGGCAACAACAACTGATCCCGCCGGAATCCGACCGTAGCTGATCTCGCCGGTCTCGCGATTGTAGATGCGCGTACTCTGGCCGAGGTAGACGCCCATCGAGATGACAGAGCCTTTCTCGACGATGACGCCCTCGACGACCTCAGAGCGCGCGCCAATGAAGCAATCGTCCTCAATGATCGTCGGTCCGGCCTGGATGGGCTCCAGCACACCGCCTATACCGACGCCGCCTGAAAGATGCACGTTCTTCCCGATCTGGGCGCAGCTACCAACCGTTGCCCACGTATCGACCATCGTCCCACTGTCCACGTAAGCGCCAATGTTGACGTAGCTGGGCATCAGTACAACGTCCGGCGCGACGTAGGCGCCCTGGCGAACGATGGCATCAGGCACGACGCGCACACCATCCGCTTTGAATTTTTCTTCGGTGTAGTCGGCGTACTTCATCGGTACCTTGTCGTAAAAACGGCTGTGACCGCTTTCGATGACCTGATTGTCGTTAAGCCCGAAACTGAGAAGCACAGCTTTCTTCAGCCACTGATTAACATGCCATTCGCCGTCGCGCTGTTCAGCGACGCGCGCCTTACCGGAGTCGAGGAGGGCAAGCGCTTGCTGTACTGCGGCTTCGACCTCCCGACGGTTGTCGAATCCCTGCGCGCGATTGTCGAACGCGTGTTCGATGGTCTTTTCGAGGTCCTGCATAGTGTTCGCTCTTGTTAGGCGGCGCTGTCGAGTTGCTCGAGCAGCGCCTTGCCAAGTTCGTCTTGTTGTTGCTCGTCCAGCGCACCGCCACCGGACTCAAGGCATACGTAGAATACGTCTTCTGCGCGCTCACCAATAGTCACAATTTTGGCCGCCTCGATGTCGATACCCAGTTCGATAAAGACCTGGCCAATGGCGCTGAGCAGGCCGGGACGATCCGCGGCGCGCAGCTCGAGCACCGTCTGGTCGGCTGACGTGCTGCGACTGAAGTCGACGGTTGTCTTGGTTGTGAACATTCGAGCCTGTCGCGGCACAGTGCGGGTGACACGTAATACCTGGTCGCTTGGCGCAGTCAACGTACGCGTGAGGTTACGGCGGATCTTGTTGATCCGCGCCTCGTCGCTTTCGACGCGGTTGTCGAGTTCTGCGAAGACCAGCGTGACGAAACTGCGGTCATTGTCGAGTGAGACGATGCGTGCATCCATGATCGTCATGCCGAGTTCGTCGAGCACGGCCGTCGCGTGTGCGAAAGTCCGCTTCTCGCGCGGCGTGTAGAGTACAGCTTCGATGCCGTCGCCGGTCTTGCGACGTCGCACGTCGACAAGACCGATTTCCGAGGTCGTGTCCGAGTCGGTTAGCCACTCCGTGTGCCACGTGATCTCCTTGACGCGATGCTTCAGAAAGTAATTGTCATTAAGTAGCGACCATACTTCGTCGATGCGCTCATCGGAGATGCCGCGTTCGACGAGAATCGTCCGCGCTTCCTCGCGCTTCTCCTGGAGCAGGAGATCGCGATCGATCGGGTTCTCGAGTCCGCGGCGCAGCGCGCGTCGGGTCAGGCGGTACAGGTCGTGGAACAGCTGAGCTTTCCACGAGTTCCAGAGTTTCGGATCGGTGCCTCGTACGTCAGCGACCGTCAGCAGGTACAGGTAGTCAAGGTGCAGCGGATCGCCAACCAGCATCGCGAACTCGTTGATGACGTCCGGGTCGTGGATATCTTTTTTCTGCGCGGTCATCGATAGCGCGAGATGGTGGCGAACCAGCCAGGCAACGATGTGTGCCTCGTACTGGCTGAGTCCGTGCTCGAGACAAAACGCCTCGGCGTCCACGGCGCCGAGTTCCGAGTGGTCGCCGCCGCGACCCTTGGCAATGTCATGGAACAGGCCGCTCAGATAGGCAATCTCGGGTTTCTCGAGTCCCTGCATGATTTCGCTGCAATCCGGGAACTCGTGGTCGAATCTCGTCAGCGCAAAGCGCCGCAGATTCGACACGACAAACAGCGTGTGCTCGTCAACCGTGTACTGATGAAACAGGTCGTATTGCATGCGGCCGACGATGCGGCCGAACGCCGGAATGTACAGACCGAGGACGCCGTAGAGGTTCATGCGCCGCAATTCGTGCGTTACACCTTCCGGCGCGCGCAGGATTGAGAGGAACAGGCGGTGGTTACGCGGATTCTGCCGGAACTCGTCGTCGATCAGATGGAGGTTGCGCTTGATGTGACCGACTGTGTACGCACTGACGCCGCGGATTTCCGGGTTCTGCTGCAGCAACAGGAACAGCTCGAGGAGGGCGGACGGGTGATCGCTAAAGACCTGGTTGTGAACGGTTTGCAGGAAGCCGTTCTTGACCTGGAATCGCTCGTTGAGCGGCTCGGCCGGGGCGTTCGGGTCCATCAGGATGGCTTCTTCGAACAGCTGCAGGAGCATCTCGTTGAGGCGGCTGAGGTCCATGACGGTCCGGTAGTAGCGCTGCATGAGCTGCTCGACCGCGAGCATGTAGGTCGCGTCTTCGTAGCCAAGAAATTCGGCCAGCCTCTTCTGGTGATCGAACAGCAGTCGATCTTCGCGACGGCCGGTCAGGATATGCAGCGCAAAGCGAATGCGCCACAGGAACGTCTGGCCGTCCTCGAGCCGCTGTACCTGCACCGGCGTAAGGAACTTGTGATCGACGAGCTCTGCCAAGGTGCTCACGCCGAAATGACGTTTCGCGACCCAGCCGATCATCTGGATGTCACGGAGGCCACCGGGGCTGCCTTTGACATTGGGTTCCAGGTTATAGGCCGTATCGTGGTAGCGATGGTGACGGGCGATCTGCTCTTTGCGCTTTTCCTCGAAGAAGCGATCCGATGGCCACATCTCGTCACTGGAAACCCGCGCCTCCAGCTCCGTGAACAACGACTCGGTGCCAGCCAGGAGCCGAGCCTCCATCAATGTTGTCGCGACGGTCAGGTCGGCTGCTGCTTCCTCGCTGCATTGCTCGAGCGTGCGAACGCTATGGCCGACCTCGAGGCCGATGTCCCAGAGCGCGGTAACGAAGGCGGACAGGCGGTCCTCGGCGCCGTCCGGCAGCGTGTCGGGCAGCAGCACCATGACGTCCACGTCGGACTGCGGGTGCAACTCGCCGCGACCGTAACCACCCACAGCGACCAGCGCTGCGCCGGTGTCGGCGATGGTCTCGTCGAACAAGCGGCACATGATTTCATCAATAACTCGCGCACGTTCCTGCACGAGCTCGACGACGGAGTCGCCCGCCTCAAAACGCGCGCGCAAGTCGTCGCCAGCAGCTGCCAGCGATTCGCGAATATCAGCGTAAGTCATTGTTATATCAGCGGTCAGCGGCGCCGAGGGTCAGGACCTCGAAGCCATCGTTGGTAACCAGGCAGGTGTGTTCCCACTGTGCAGAAAGACTACGATCCCGCGTCACGACCGTCCAGCCATCGGGCAGCAGCCGTACACCAGCTTTGCCTGCATTGACCATGGGCTCGACCGTCAACGTCATGCCTTCGCGCAATTCCATGCCCGTGCCGCGACGGCCGTAGTGCAATACCTGGGGGTCCTCATGAAAGACCTGGCCGATACCGTGACCGCAATATTCGCGAACCACCGAGTAACGGTGCCGCTCGACGTGCTGCTGGACGGCAGCGCCGATGTCCCCGAGACGCTTGCCCGGGCCGAGTTCCTGGATGCCGAGCCACATCGCCTCCTTGGCGATTTTGGAAAGCCGGCTGGCCAGGATATTTTCCTTGCCCACCATGAACATACGGCTTGTATCGCCGTGGAATCCGTCTTTGATGACCGTGATGTCGATATTGACCGCATCGCCCGACTTGAGCGTCTTGTCGCTAGGAATGCCGTGGCAAACGACGTTGTTCACGGACGTGCAGATCGACTTTGGGAAGCCGCGATAGTTGAGCGGGGCCGGGATAGCGTTCTGCTCCCCCGTGATGTACTCGTGGCAGATCCGGTCAAGCTCGCCGGTCGTGACGCCGGGCTTTACATAATCCCCGATCATATCGAGCACGTCGGCGGCCAGGCGGCCAGCCACACGCATCTTTTCCTGCTGCTCAGGGGTTTTGATCGTTACTGTCATATTTCGCCGAATATACGGGTGTCAGTCACAGTGTCTGGCACGGTGACTGACACCAAAAAAAGGGGTGCTGTAAACGGCCGGCTATGGTATAAAGCGCGCGCGCCGGGGGCAACCTGTTGTCTTCGGCGCGTAAATTATTTCACACGCATACCGACACTGTTCACTGGGTGCCCTGCCTGAAAAGGGGTTGTGAGCCGGGGTATGCGGAGGCCTAACCCGGAGATTTCTCATGGCAGACGTAACCATGCGCCAGATGCTTGAGGCTGGCGTGCATTTTGGTCATCAGACCCGTTACTGGAACCCGAAGATGGCACCGTTCATCTTCGGCGAACGTAACAAAATCCACATTATTAACCTCGAAAAGAGCCTGCCGATGGCGCGCGAAGCTTGCGCGTTCGTCAAGGGCACCGTCGCCGATGGCGGTACCGTGCTGTTTGTCGGCACGAAGCGCGCGGCACGCGAGGCCGTTCGTACCAACGCGACGCGTTGCGAGATGCCGTTCGTGAGCCAGCGCTGGCTTGGCGGCATGCTGACCAACTACAAGACCATTCGTCAGTCGGTCAAGCGCCTGAAGACGCTCGAGCAGATGGCTGAAGAGGGCGGTTTCGAGGGGCTCACCAAGAAAGAGGTCCTCGGCCTGACGCGCGAGCAGGAGAAGCTCGAGCGCAGCCTGGGCGGTATCAAGAACATGCGCTCGCTGCCGGACGTACTGTTCGTTGTCGATGTCGACCACGAAGACATCGCGATTCGCGAAGCGCGCAAGCTCGGTATTCCCGTCGTCGCCATCGTCGACACCAATTGCTCGCCTGAGGGCGTCGATTACATCATTCCAGGCAACGATGATGCGATGCGCGCCATCGAGCTGTACTCGGCGCTGGTTGCTGATTCGGTACTGGACGGTAAGGCGTCGCTGCCTGAGGTCGCTCTGGGCGAAGACGAATTCGTCGAGCTCGACGAGGAAGGCAAGCCGAAGAAGTCGACCCGTAAGAAAGCCGCTAAGAAGCCGGCAGCCAAGAAGAAGGCCGCCAAGAAGACAGCAGCCAAGAAAGCGCCGGCCAATAAGGCTGAAGAGAAGGAAGCTCCCAAGGCTGAAGAAGCCAAGGCCGACGAGAAGGTCGAGGAGCCCAAGGCAGCCAAGGCCGAAGAGAAGGTCGAGGAGCCCAGGGAAGCCAAGGCTGAAGAAAAGGCCGAAAAGAAGGCCGAGGAAAAGGTTGAGGCCAAGGCTGAGGAAAAAGCCGAGGCGAAGAAAGAAGAGAAGCCTGCGGAGGCCAAGCCCCCTAAAGGGGAGAGCGCCGACGACAAGGCGGAGGAAAAGTAATGTCTATCACTGCATCTATGGTGAAAGAGCTTCGTGAGCGCACCGGCGCTGGCATGATGGAGTGCAAGAAAGCACTCGTCGAAGCAGATGGTGATCTTGACGCTGCAGCGGAAGCGCTGCGCAAGGCGGGCGCCGCCAAAGCCGACAAGAAAGCCGGCCGCGTTGCCGCAGACGGTCGGGTCGTCATTCAGAAAGACGGCGGCAAGGCTGTCATCGTTGAGGTCAACTCCGAAACGGACTTCGTCGCCAAAGACGAGAATTTCGCAGCGTTTGCCGAGGCGGTCGCAAGTGTCGTCCTCGCGACGGGCGAGACCGACGTCGCCGCTCTGGCGGGCCAGGACATCGGTGACGGGCGCACGGTCGAAACGGCGCGCACGGAGCTGATTCAGAAAGTCGGTGAGAACATCGGTGTTCGCCGCGCGCAGGTCGTCGAGGCCTCGGGCCCGATCGGCTTCTACACGCACGGCGCACGCATTGGCGCGATCGTTGCTCTTGAGGGTGGCGACGAAGAGCTCGCTCGTGACGTCGCAATGCACGTCGCTGCGATCAACCCGGTTTGCATCGACGAGTCCGGCGTGCCGGCTGAGACGCTCGCGACCGAGAAGCGCATCTTCACGGAGCAGGCTGAAGCATCGGGCAAGCCGGCAGAGATCATCGAGAAGATGGTCACGGGCCGCGTTGCGAAATTCCTGAAGGAAATTACGCTCGTCGGCCAGCCTTTCGTCAAGGACCCGGACACGACCGTGGGCAAGCTGCTCAAGGGCGCTGGCGCCGAGGCCGCGTCTTTCGTTCGTTTCGAGGTCGGCGAGGGTATCGAGAAGAAGGAAGACAACTTCGTCGAAGAGGTCATGGCCCAGGTTCAGGGCGCAAGTTAAGAAGTGAGTTTAAGCCGTTGATTTTAGTGAGAACCGAGTGGGATTACGCTAGAATCAACGGCCGCTTCAACGAGAGACAGATTATTGAGGCCAGTGTATGAATGACGGTCCGGTTCAATACCGACGTGTATTGCTGAAACTCAGCGGTGAAGCGCTGATGGGTGAACTGGATTACGGCATCGAGCCAAGCGTCATTCAACGCATAGCTGCCGAGATCGCGACGGCGCGTAAGACCGGCGTCGAGATCGCCATCGTCGTCGGTGGTGGCAATATATTCCGCGGGGCCGGCCTGGCTCGCGCCGGCATGGACCGCGTTACCGGCGACCACATGGGCATGCTCGCGACGGTCATGAACGCGCTGGCCATTCAGGATGCGCTTGAGTCGCTTGAGGTGCACGCCCGAGTAATGTCGGCGCTTCGCATCAATGCCGTCTGCGAAGACTATATTCGTCGTCGTGCCATCCGGCACCTCGAGAAAGGGCGGGTCGTTATCATGGCCGCCGGCACGGGCAACCCGTTCTTCACGACCGACACGGCCGCGAGTTTGCGGGCGATCGAGATCGGCGCTGACGTGTTGCTCAAGGCGACCAAGGTCGACGGCGTGTATGACGCCGACCCGGCCACCAATGCCGAGGCGAATCGTTACGACGCCGTATCCTATGACCAGGTGATCGCCGACAAGCTCGGCGTGATGGACGCGACTGCTATCGTTATGTGCCGCGATAATCACCTGCCGCTGCGCGTATTCGACCTGACTCGGGCCAACGCGCTCGTGCAGGCAATGTCGGGCGACGAAATCGGCACCCTGGTATCCGCTTAAATAGAGAGGACTATTCATCGTGTTGGACGAAATCATGAAAGATGCCGCGACGCGCATGACGAAGAGCGTTGCCTCGCTGCAAACCGAGCTGACCAAGATTCGCACGGGCCGTGCGCACACGAGCCTCCTGGATCACATCACGGTCGAATACTACGGAAGCCAGGTCCCGCTCAACCAGGTGTCGAACGTCGGCGTCGAGGATTCACGCACGTTGACGGTGACACCCTGGGAAAAGGACATGGTGCAACCGATCGAGAAGGCCATCATGGCCTCGGATCTCGGCCTGAATCCAATGTCGGCCGGTACGGTCATCCGCGTGCCCCTGCCCGCGCTGACCGAGGAACGCCGCAAGGACATGATTCGCGTCGTGCGCCAGGAGGCCGAAGGCGGTCGCATCGCAGTGCGCAACATTCGCCGCGATGCGATGCACGACGTCAAGGAACTCCTGAAAGAAAAGATGATCGGTGAGGACGAAGAGCGCCGCGCCGAGGGCGAGATCCAGGAGATTACGGACAAGTACGTTGCCGAAATCGACAAGGTGCTCGCCGTCAAGGAAGAAGAGCTCATGGAGATCTGACAGGCATCGCCTGTCGATGACATCCGTGACTGCCGAGCCAGCGAATATACCGACCCACGTTGCCGTCATTATGGACGGCAACGGGCGCTGGGCGCGCGCGCGGGGGAAAGCGAGACATGCCGGTCATCGGGCCGGTGTCAAATCGGTTCGTGCGACCGTCGAGGCTGCCGCCGAGCGCGGCGTTGCCCACCTGACGTTATTCGCGTTCAGCAGCGAAAACTGGCGCAGACCCGAAGAAGAAGTGTCCAGCCTCATGAAGCTGTTCGTCGAGGCGTTGCGACGAGAAGTGAGTGAGCTGCATCGTAATAATGTACGGCTACGGTTTATCGGTGCCCGCGAGCAACTGTCCGACAGCCTGCAGCGAAAGATCGCGGCGGCCGAAGAGACAACGGCCGGCAATACGGGGCTGATGCTGAATGTCGCTGTCGCCTATGGCGGACGCTGGGACATTGTCCACGCGGCTCGCGTGGTTGCTCAGCGTGTTGCCAGCGGCGAGCTGACGGCAAGCGAGGTCAATGAGAACGAGATCGCCTCGGCACTGCAGCTTGGCGATACGCCGGATCCGGATCTGCTGATTCGCACGGGTGGCGAGCAACGGATCAGTAACTTCCTGCTCTGGAATCTCGCGTACGCGGAGCTCTGGTTTACCGATGTCTTGTGGCCGGAATTCGACAAGCAGGACTTCGATGCCGCGCTGGCGGCATTTAGTGCCAAACAACGACGCTACGGCCACACAGGCGAGCAGGTAGAGGCGGCGGAATGCTGAAAACTCGAGTTATCACAGCCGTCATTGCGTTGCTTGCCGTCGGCATTGTCCTGTTCGTCATTCCGCCGCTGTACACGGAGTTGGTCATTGGTTTGCTCATGGTGGCAGCTGCCTGGGAATGGGCCGGCTTCCTCGACACCGAGAGCAATACGCAACGCCTTATATATACGGGACTGATCGGCGCCGCTCTGATCGGCGTCTGGCTGGCGATCGAGGGATACGCCGACACGATTCTGCTGATCGCCTGCACCTGGTGGGTGCTCGCGTTCTTCTGGAACCTGCGATTCCCGACCCCGATACCGAATGCCATGCGCTGGCTTTGTGGCTTCCTGGTCATCGTGCCGCTGTTCCTCGCATTGATCCTGCTGCTGCGCCAGGGCGTCGAGTACCTGATATTCACCCTTCTGATCGTCTGGGTCGCCGACGGGGGCGCCTATTTCGCGGGCAAGGCGTTCGGGCGGGTCAAGCTCGCGCCGGCGATCAGCCCCGGCAAGACCTGGGAGGGTGTCGTGGGCGGTTTCGTGCTCGTGGCGGCGCTCGCTATTGGCGTCGCAGTCTGGCAGGAACTCTCGGTCGCAGTGCTGTTACCTTTCTGCCTGGCAGTGGCGGCCATCTCGATTGTTGGCGATCTGACGGTCAGCATGTTCAAGCGTACGGCGGGAGTGAAAGACAGTGGCACGCTGTTCCCGGGACACGGCGGCGTTCTCGATCGAGTCGATTCTGTCGCCGCGGCGGCGCCCTTATTCGTTTTGGGTATGAATGGGCTGGGGCTGGTGTGATGCAACGTTCAGGAAATGTTCATGCTGTGCCGACTAGGCTGGTGTGCAATGCTGCGGGAACTGCGGCCTGTCGCGTCAGTCAACTAGGAAACGATGCTGTTTATGGGTAGTGTACTGACCAACCTGTTGTCCTTCATTGTCGCGATCAGCGTGCTGGTTGCGGTACACGAGTACGGGCATTACATCGTCGGCCGTTGGGCCGGGATGAAGGTGTTGCGCTTTTCCATCGGTTTCGGCAAGCCCATCTGGATGCGGCGCGGCGGCACGGACAATACCGAGTACTGCATATCCTCGATTCCGCTCGGCGGCTATGTTCGCTTCCTCGACACTCGCGAGGGCCCGATTCCGGCCGAAGACGAGGGCCGTGCTTTTAATCAACGGCCGATTCCCTGGCGGATAGCCGTGCTGCTGGCCGGACCGTTCTTCAATTTCCTGTTCGCGATCGTGGCCTACTGGGTGCTGTTTGCACCGGGCGAGACCGTTATGCGTCCTGCCGTGGGCGTGGTTACTCCGGATTCCTATGCGGATCGTGCGGGCCTTGAGTTCGGCGACAAGATCGTCGCGGTCGGGGACCGGTCGACCGAAGACTGGGAATCGGCGCTCGTGGCAATTCTCGAGACGATGGTGGCCGACGGCCGGGTACCGCTCGAGCTCGAGAAAGAGCGCGGTGGCCAGCAACGTACCGTGCTCGACGTGGGTGAGGATGCAACACGTCTGACGGAACCGGGCATGCTGTTTGATGGCCTCGGCTTCCAGGCCTGGCAGCCGCGTTCAATTGTTGGTGCCGTAACGTCGGGCGGCGCGGCGCAGCGTGCGGGACTGCGAGCCGGCGATCGCATTACTGCAATTAATGACGCGCCGATTCGTCACTGGAGCGACGTCCTTACAACCGTGCGCAGCCTGCCCGGTGCGGCAATCAACCTCGAGTATGAGCGTGATGGCTATACGACAACGGTCGCGCTGACGTTGGGCGAAGAGGGTAGCGGCAACGCGCGTCGCGGGGTGCTGGGTGTTGAGGTACTTGACCGTTACGATGGCTATTACGTTCTCCGCGAGTACACGCCCCTCGAATCGTTGTCCGCCGCGATCACCAAGACTTGGACGTCGACTATGTTTACGGTACGTATGCTTGGCCGCATGGTGACCGGCGACGTTTCCATCAAGAACATCAGCGGGCCGATCAATATTGCGCAATACGCCGGCGAGTCCGCCGAGCGTGGTCTCAGCTATTTCCTGGGCTTCCTAGCCATTATCAGCATCAGCCTGGGCGTGCTGAACCTGTTGCCGATCCCGGTTCTCGATGGCGGTCAGATCGTCTACCAGGTAGCGGAGCTCATCAAAGGCAGCCCCCTGACTGAAAGGGCGCAGATTCTCGGCCAGCAAATAGGCATACTCGCGTTGCTGTTGTTGATGAGTTTTGCGTTCTACAACGATATAGACAGAATCCTGGGCTAACCGGGACAGACGGAATACTTTGCACATGAGAAAGACTGTTCTCCTATTTCTGGCCTTGTTGCCGTTGTCGTCCTTCGCGGCTGGCAACTTCGTCGTGAAAGACATGCGCGTAGAAGGCCTGCAACGTATTTCTGAAGGCACGGTATTCAACTACCTGCCCATCAATATCGGCGACGAGATCGATGGCATTCGTATTGGTGAGGCTATTCGTGCTCTGTACGGGCAGGACCTGTTTGAAAATATCGAAATGCGCCGGGACGGCGACACGCTGATCATCGTCGTCAAGGAGCGTCCATCGATCGAGAGTTTCACCATAGAGGGCAATAAGGACATCAAGACCGAAGACCTGATGGACTCGTTGCGCAGTGTCGGCCTCGCGCGCGGCCGCACGTTTGATCGCTCGGTGCTCGACAACGTCGAAATGTTCCTGCGCGAGCAGTACTACGATCGCGGCAAGTACGGCGTGAATATCGAGTCCGAGATCCAGGATCGTCCGAACAACACCGTGCGCATCCAGGTCAATGTCAACGAAGGTGACCGCGCGAAAATCCGCCAGGTCAATATCGTGGGCAACGAGGCGTTCGACGAGGACGAGATTCGTGGGGACTTCGAACTCGACACGGCGAACTGGCTGTCGTGGTTCCGCCAGGACGATCGCTACGCGAAAGAGTCGCTTGAGGGTGATCTCGAGACGCTGCGCTCCTTCTACATGGACCGCGGTTATGCGGACTTCGAGATTGAGTCGACTCAGGTAGCGATTTCGCCAAACAAGAAAGACATCTACGTTACCGTCAACATTGACGAAGGTGACGTGTACACGATCTCGGACGTGAAGCTCGTCGGTGACATGGTCATCGAAGAGGATTACCTGCGTAACTTCATTCTTGCGCAGCCGGGCTCCGTGTTTAACCTGAATCTGCTGACGCAGACTGCCGACCTCATGTCATTCCGTCTCGGCGAAGAGGGTTACGCCAACGCCGAGATCGAACCTGTGCCGGAGCTTGATCGGGAAACAAAGGAAGCGGAGATCACGTTCTACGTGAACCCGCAGAGTCGCGTCTACGTGCGCAACATCAACTTCCGCGGCGTCGACCAGGTGGACGACGAAGTGCTGCGTCGTGAAATGCGACAGATGGAAGGTTCATACCTGTCCAATCGCCTCGTCGATCGTTCAAAGATTCGTCTGCAGCGACTGCCGTTCGTCGAGAGTGTTGAGGTTGGCAACGAGCCGGTACCGGGCAGCCCGGATCTCGTTGACGTGAACTTCGATCTCGAATACCGGATGCCCGGCCAGTTCTCGGGCGGCGTCGGTTATTCGGAATCGCAAAAACTGATGCTCAACGGCAGTATCGTGCACACGAACTTCCTCGGCACCGGCGATCGCGTGGCAGTCGAGCTGAACTCTGGCCGCTTCCAGAAACTCTATAGCGTGTCGCACTCCGATCCGTATCGGACCATGGACGGTGTGCGCCGCACTCTCAGCGTCAACTATCGCGACATCAGCCGCTTCACCTCGGCCGCATCGGAGTTCAGTACGAAGACCTTCGGCGCGACGATCGACTACGGCTATCCGATTACGGAATACCAGTCACTTTCGTTCGGCGCCACCATACAGCACTCCGAGCTGCTGGCGTTCACGGGAAGCACGCAGCAGGTGCAGGACTGGGTCCTTAACAACGGTGATCAGTTCGGCAGCGAAGTCACAGGCAGTAACGATGCTTTCGGCACCGAGTTCGACACGCTCGAACTCATTGCGGGCTGGACCTACGACAGCCGTAACCGCGCGCTGTTTGCAAACCGTGGTACGCGCCAGCAGCTGTTCCTGTCCTTCGCAGTGCCGGGCAGTGACGTCGAGTTCTACCAGGCGCGCTACAGTTTTACGAAATATTTCCCGATCACGCCGAAGTGGGTGGTGCGCTTCAACACGGAACTCGGCATCGGTGAGGCACTTGGCGACACGACGGCTTTGCCGCCGTACAAGCAATTCTACGGGGGCGGACCCCAGTCAGTACGCGGTTTCAGGGAATCCTATCTCGGTCCGCGCGACAGCTCAGGCCGGCCATACGGCGGCAACGTGTTGGTTGCCAGTCAGCTAGAGCTTATACTCCCGCTTCCGGACAAGTTTGCGAGTCAGGCTCGCGCCAGCCTCTTTTACGACGTCGGCAACGTCTTCAATACGGGTGAAGTGCAGTTTACGGACAGACTGGTCAGCCCGATCGAGTACAAGCCGGATTTCGATGAGCTGCGGACATCGATTGGTATCGGTGTGCAGTGGCTGGCGCCGCTGGGATTGTTCAGGTTCAGTTATGCATACCCGCTGAACCCGTACGATCAAAACGACAGGTATTACGGAGATGAGCTGGAGCGATTCCAGTTCTCCATTGGACAAGCGTTTTAGTTAGGAATGGATTGTTTATGAAGTTTGTAAAGCAACATGTGGTTAAGGCTGTAGCGGGCATTGCCCTGGTCTGCGCGATTGCGCTGCCGGCAGCTGCACAGGAAATGAAGATCGGCGTAGTCAGCCTGCCGGCTCTTATTGAGCGGGCACCGCAGACCAAGGCCGCAATGGATGCTTTGCAGGAAGAGTTCGCGCCCCGTCAGCGTGAATTCCAGGCGAAGCAGAAGGAGTATGAGGATCTGGCCGCGAAGATCCAGAAGGATCTCGCTGTTATGGGTGAAACGGAGCGTCGTAACGCGCAGAAAGAAGTGCGTGATCTCGAGCGCGATCTTGCGCGCATGCAGAACGAGTTCCAGGAAGACCTCAACCTCCGCCAGAACGAAGAGTACGGCAAGTTGCAGCGCGACATGCTGAAGGAAGTACAGGACTTCGCAGAGGCCCAGGGCTACGACCTGATCGTTGGCGACGGCGTGCTGTATGTAACGAGCGCGGTGAACATCACTGACGACGTCCTGCGTGCGGTCGAAGCCAACTTCCAGGCAACCAGTTCACGCTAAGTTCGTTTCCGATGCCGGTCAGCCTCGGAGCACTTGCAACTCAGTTTGGCTGTGAGCTGATCGGCGACCCCGATGTCGAGGTGGGTAACGTTGCTTCGCTGCAAAACGCGAATGCACAATCGCTGACCTTTCTCTCGAATCCCGCCTTTAAAGAGCAGCTGTCTTCAACGAAGGCGGCTGCTGTTATTTTGCGCCCGGCGGATGCGGAGGACTCTCCGGTTACCGCGCTCCTGCACGACGATCCTTATGCATGCTACGCGCGCATGGCGGGTGTTGTTTGTCCGCCGCCCGCATTTGAGCCCGGCGTGCATGCTTCCGCTGTCGTCGATCCTTCGGCCAGCGTCGCGTCGTCGGCACACCTTGCACCGAACGTTGTTGTCGGCGCGAATTCCAGAATCGGCGAAAACGTGTACGTCGGACCGGGCACTGTCATTGGCCCGGACTGCGATATTGGTGATGACAATCGATTTATCGCGAACGTCACGCTTGCTCGCGCGGTGCGCATCGGCAAGCGCGGCATATTTCACCCCGGTGTAGTGCTGGGTGCGGACGGCTTTGGCAATGCCATGACGCCGGAAGGCTGGGTCAAGGTGCCTCAGGTTGGCGGCGTCGAGATCGGTGATGATGTCGAGATAGGGGCAAATACGACAGTCGACTGCGGCGCAATCGAAGATACCGTCATTGAAGATGGCGTTCGTCTCGACAATCTGTGCATGATCGCGCACAACGTTCGTGTCGGCGCCCATACGGCGATGGCGGCAATGAGCGGCATCGCGGGTAGCACGATCATCGGTAAACGATGCATGTTCGCCGGTAAAGGCGGCGCGGTGGGCCACATCACGATCTGCGATGATGTGATCGTGGGCGCGATGTCGTTTGCGACTAAGGACATCACGGAACCGGGAACCTACCTCGCGAGCTTCCCGGCCGAGCCGGCGAAGGACTGGGCAAAGAAGGTTGGCCGTTTCCGACGCATTGAAGCGTTGCAGAAACGGGTCAAGAAACTGGAAGAGAAATGATTCACTCCACCGCGATTGTCTCTGACAAGGCGATCATCGCAGACGATGTCGAGATCGGCCCTTACTCGATCATCGGTGACGGCGTTGAGATTGGCAGCGGCACGCGTATCGATAGCCATGTCGTCATCAACGGGCCGACGATCATCGGCAAGGACAATCACATCTACCAGTTCGCGTCGATCGGTGACGATCCGCAGGACAAGAAGTATGCGAACGAACCCACGCGCCTGGTGATCGGCGATCGCAATACCATCCGCGAATTCTGCACGTTCAGCCGCGGCACGAGCCAGGATCGCGGTGAGACGACGATCGGGAGCGACAACTGGGTAATGTCCTATGTGCACATCGCACACGACTGCGTCGTTGGCGACAAGACGATTATGGCGAACAACACCACGCTTGCGGGACATGTTCACCTGGGTGACTGGGTAATCTGCGGCGGCTTTTCCGGCGTGCACCAGTTCTGCAAGATCGGCGCGCATGCGTTCCTTGGCATGTACAGCGCGGTAAATCGTGACATACCGGCCTACACGACGGTGTCCGGGCAGCCTGCGACGGCGCGCGGCATCAACAGCGAGGGCCTGAAGCGTCGCGACTTCTCGCCAGAGCAGATTCGTAATATCAAGAATGCGTATCGCATCACCTTCCGTCAGGGCAAAAAGAAAGAAGAGGCGATCGAGGAGATCGCGGCACTGGTCGACGCGCAGCCCGAACTCGAGCCGTTCCTCGAATCGCTGCGTTCGTCCGAACGCGGCCTGGCGCGTTAATATTCCCGTATGAAATTTGGACTGGTAGCTGGCGAGGCTTCCGGTGACGTGCTCGGCGCCGGACTGATTCGCGCACTGCGCGAGCGGCACCCCGATGCCACGTTCGAAGGCGTCGCCGGTCCCGCAATGGTGGCAGCAGGTTGCGAACAGTGGGAGCCATCCGAGTCACTCGCGGTCATGGGGCTGGTCGAACCCCTGGCACATATCCCGCGCCTGCTGCGACTGCGACGCGAGCTGGCCCGACGCTGGTGCGAGTCACCGCCGGACGTCTTTATCGGCATCGATGCACCTGATTTCAATCTTGGGCTCGAGAAGAAGCTACGCAAGGCAGGCATTCGCACCGCCCACTACGTCAGTCCGTCGATTTGGGCATGGCGACCCGGTCGCGTGAAGAAGGTCAAGAAGGCGGCGGATACTGTGCTCTGCATCCTGCCATTCGAACCACCGCTCTACGAGAAGCACGGCGTCAATGCCGTCTTCGTCGGGCATCCAAAGGCCAGCGAGGCGCAAGAGAGTGTCGACATGGAAGCTGCCCGACGAGCGCTCGGTGTCGACGCCGATGAGCTCGTTACTTTGATGCCGGGTAGCCGAACGGGTGAAGTCCAGCGAATAGGCGGCATCATCGCATCCGCGGCGGCAATTATTGCGAAGGCCCGGCCTGGTGTTCGGTTCACTACGCCGGTAGCCAGTGACACGCTTCGACCATTGATCGAGCAGCAGCTGGCAGACGCCGGCATAACCGATATCGTGCAGCTCGTCGACGGCCGCTCCATCGAGGCGATGAGCGCGGCGGACGTCGTACTGCAGGCGTCGGGCACGGCGGTGCTGGAAGCGGCGCTTCTGCAGAAACCGACCGTGGCGACCTACCGGGTAGCGCCGCTGACCTACTGGATCGTCATCGGCCTGGGGCTCTTGAAACTGACCCACTACACGTTGCCGAACCTGCTCACCGAAAAGCCGCTCGTCCCCGAGTTCATGCAGCGTGAGGCGCTGCCGGCCCCGATCGCTGACGAGGTCATCGCGATGCTGGATGACCCGGAACGCCGACAGTTCATCGCGAGGAGATTTGGTAGACTGCGACAGGAGCTGGCACTTGATGCAGACCAGCGTGCCGCCGACGCCATCCTCGAACTGGCGCGGCCATAGAAGGGTCGTTCTCAGCACTAATGCAGCAGGCAGGATTGTTTCAACTCGACGGGCTCGTCGCGGGTGTTGACGAGGCGGGGCGTGGGCCGTTGGCCGGTCCCGTGGTTGCGGCTGCGGTCATTCTCGACCCCGAGCAACATATCGAAGGCCTCGATGACTCCAAGAAACTCGGTGAGCCGCAGCGTGAGCGTCTGGCCGGGGAAATTCGCGAACGGGCGCTTGCCTGGTCGGTCGCCTCGGCCGAGGTCGCAGAGATCGATGAGATCAATATCCTGGCAGCGACGATGCTGGCCATGCGGCGTGCAATCGCGACGCTGACCGTCATGCCAAGTGGTGTACAGGTCGACGGTAATCGCCTGCCAAACCTCTCGTTCGACGACGTCAAACTGTACGGCGAGGCCATCGTAGGCGGTGACGGCAAAGTAGCATCGATCAGCGCGGCGTCGATTATTGCGAAAACCCATCGCGACGCGATCATGGTGAAGCTGGATCGCAAATACCCGGTGTACGAGTTTGCCCGCCACAAAGGTTACGGTACGCGTGTGCACCTCGAACGTCTCCGCGAGCATGGTCCGTGCCCGGCGCATCGACAGACGTTTGCCCCGGTGAGGGCAGCATCGTGAGCACCGCGCAATTCGTTCACCTGCACGTCCACAGCG
>JASJCM010000054.1 GCA_030065985.1 Woeseiaceae bacterium
GCTTGGTCCGTATGACATCCGTAAATAACATCGCTTCAGACGAATCCTCTCAGGGGCATGCCCTCGCTGCGCTGCAACCAGTTCTCCGCCGGGTAATGGCAAGCCGCGTCTATGACATGCAGCGTGTACGCATGCCGTGATTTCGGCGACCGATTCGCCGCGCTGAGGTGCGGTGCACGCCCATCGAACACGACCAGCGTGCCTGCCTCAACCTCGGCAGCGATCTTGCGATCTTCGGGCCAGGGGGTGTCATCGAGCGTTTCCGTCACCAGCTTGCCATCCGGCTTGCGGTAGTTGCGCTTTTTGAGCGGCAGCTTGTGCGCCCCGGGAATGAACTGCATGCAGCCATTCTCGAGGGTCGCGTCTTCGAGGGCGAACCAGAAGCCAACGCAGGACTCGGGCTCGGTGTAGATATACGTCGAGTCCTGGTGGCAGACGACCTCGCCACCAATATTCGGCGGTTTGAAGATATACATAGACTGCAGGATCTTTGGATCGTCGAATCCGATACGATTGGCAACCTCGGCGAGTTCAGGCGTTCGCGAGAACGCGTCGAACACCGGGTCGAGATCGTGCATTGCGTGTCCCATTTTGTTCAGGCAATGCTCCTTCGACTGCCGCAACTCGCCGTGCTCATCGAAGGCGTCATGCTCGAGGAAAAAACGGATCTTGTCTCCGGACTCGATGAAATAGTCGTCGTCCAGCTGCTCCTGATCCGTCGTAGAGAACACGCTGCGGACCGTGGACGGGTCGAACGCGTCAACCAGCTCCAAAGCACGGTCCCGCAGTTCGTCGCAGGCATTTGTGGAGACAAAACTGCGCAACACGAGTACGCCGGCCGCGCGGTAGGCGTCTACCATGGCGGGCGTCAGCCGTCCCCCGCTCGGGGCATCGTAGGCGGGGATTGCAGCAAGAACAGGGTCGTCAGTCGTCACGGGATCTCACCCTAGAGCATCGATATGAAGCAGACAAGCAAAGCGTTCCGCTATACTCTGGCGCACACGGATATGAAGTCCGCTGAACAATTAACAAAATCGTAACCTTTCCCGAGGGGAATAAGAATGAAGAACGACAGGGTAAAGGGTTTTGCGCTCGCATCCGTCGCAGCCGCACTGGCTTTATCGCCAGCCGCGTTCGCGCAAGATGATGAGTACGGCGCCCTCATCGAAGAAATCATGGTTACTGCCACCAAGCGCGAAGCGAGCATCTATGAGGTGCCGATCGCCATTAGTGCGTTCGAAGGCGACAAACTGGCGCAACAGGGCATTGTCGATATCGTGGACATTGGCAAGTTCGTACCGAACCTCAATATCACGCAGTTCTCTGCCGGCCACACCTCATCATCCAACCCGTTCATTCGCGGCATCGGACTGCAGGACCACCTGATCACGACGGACCCCGGCGTCAGCGTCTACGTTGACGGCGTCTATCTCGGCCGCCAGGTCGGCCAGAACTGGAGCCTGTCGAATATTGAGCGCATTGAGGTACTGCGCGGCCCGCAGGGTACGCTTTACGGGCGCAACTCGATTGGCGGCGCCATCAACATTATTACGAAGACGCCGGGCAGCGACCCGGGCGCCAAAGTCGGCCTCGAGGTTGGCAATCGCGGCCGCCTGAACGGCGACTTCTATGGCGACATGGAGGTCGGCGACGGCGTGGCGGTCTCGTTCACGGGCGGCTTCAAGAATCGGGACGGCGTGGGTACCTTCGTCAATCTTCCCAACGCGGGCGTCGAGGTTGGCGAAATGAAGGAAGTGTTCGCACGAGCGGCCATCCGCTTCGCACCCAGCGAGACGTTTTCGCTGGTTATCGCCGCGGATGCCAATGACGGCGAAGGCGGTCTGCGACCTTACACGACACTGATCGACGAGCTTGGCGCCGCTTGCCGCGCCACGGCTGCCAATCCGGCGGTCGACTGTGTGACGATCAACGGCGCGGTATACGAGGCCGGCTACCGCAACTCCGACGTCTCCGCCGACCCGTACGACAACAATACGGGCCAGGCCAGCCAGACGGTAGTGACCAACAAGGCCGAAGGCCTGTCCGCAACGGCCAACTGGGACATCAGCGACGAGACGGCCGTCAAGGTCATCGCCAGCCATCGCAGCTCCGAGTACAAGTCAGGTCTCGACGATGACAGCTTTGTCGATAACTTCCTGTCGTTCCCGGAGGTCGGCGAAGCCGATCAGACCTCGTTCGAGATCCAGGTCAACGGCGACCGCGGGGCGTTCGACTATGTTGCGGGCGTCTACTACTTCAACGAGGAAGGCCACAACTTCCAGGACGGCTACTTCTTCAACTCGGCTGGCCCGTTCGACTTCTTCATCCAGCAAGAAGTCACGAGCACCGCGTTGTTCGCGAACGTAGGCTACGATTTTTCGGACGACCTGCGCCTGTCGGGCGGCATTCGCTTCAATAATGACGAGAAGGATGCGTCGACCGATGTCGGCACCGGGCTGGTTTCCGCCAGCGAGGATTGGGACGAGTTCATGTGGGAGCTGGCCGTCAACTACACGTTCGGCAACGGCATGACCGCGTACGGCGCAATTCAGAATGGCTACCAGTCGGGCCAGTTCCCGGCGCGTCCGTTCTGCCTGTTCGGCGACCCGAACTGCTTCGTGGCCGGCGAGAACATCCTCGCAACGAACTTCGAAGTTGGCATAAAGGGGCAGCCGACCGATCGCCTGCAACTCGGTGTTGCCGTGTTCTTCACCCAGTACGAAGACCTGCCGTACCAGATCAGCACGACGCAGGTCGGCGGCTTCCAGACCATCAACGAGATCGTCGACCAGGATTCCACGGGGCTCGAACTCGAAGCCACGTGGTTGCCGACTGACAACTTCTCGCTGCACGTCTCGCTGGGCACGATCGACGTCAGCATCGACTCGACGTCAGGCATCCCGCTGCCCACGGCTGTGGCGCCATTGACGCCCGAACTGACGTATGCGATCAGCCCCGAGTTCACGTTCCCGCTCGCGAGCGGAGCAGAAGTGACGTTGCGGCTCGATCATTCGTACCGCGACGATATGTGGGGCGAACCCACGAATGATCCAGGTCGCTTTACGAAGATCGACAGTCGCGAACTCACGAACGTGGACATCGCCTGGCATTCGCCGGACGGCACGTTCACGGCCGCGCTTTATGGACGCAACATCTCGGACGAGCGTTATGACAACGCGCGCCTGAATGTCGGCGACTATGTGCTGCGCATCCTGAGCAATGACCCAAGCGAGTTCGGATTGCGACTCGTCAAGTCTTTCTGACGCGAATCACAATGAGACCACGAAGAGCCGGTCGAGAGACCGGCTCTTTTTTGTCCAGGGACGGACTTGTGCCGCAGAGCACAGGGATGTGCGAGAGCGGCGTTGGCCATTCCTCAGCGATGCTACAATGGCCGCCAGAGAGGTCATCATGACAAGAATAACTAGCTGTTTTACAGGTATATTTTTCGCTGCCTTCCTCGCAGCCTGCGGTGCCGGCGAAACGCCTTCCGAGACCGCTGCAACCACTACGCCTGCGTCAGAAAACGACATCGACCTGATCGTCAATGGCTCGCACATCGTTACGATGGACGAGGTGGGAACGATCATCGAGAACGGCGCCATAGCCATCGACGATGGCGTCATCCTCGCGGTCGGGTCGGCCGACGAGGTCACCGCCAAATACTCGGCAGCCGTGACCCTCGATGGCGAGCGGCGCATCGTTATGCCGGGCATCGTCAACGGCCATTCGCATGCAGCCATGACGCTGCTGCGCGGCGTCGCCGATGACCTCGCACTGATGGACTGGCTGCAAAACTACATCTTCCCGGCCGAAGTCGAGTTCGTCGACGCAGAGTTTGTGCGTATCGGTACCGAGCTCGCCTGCTGGGAAATGATTCGCGGCGGCACGACGACGTTTGTCGACATGTATTACTACCCCGACACAATCGCGCAGGTCGTCGAGGATTGCGGCATGCGCGCGTTGATATCAGCGACCGTCATCGACCAGCGTAGCCCGGATGCCGAGAACGCCGACGATGGCATTCGCAAGGGCAGCGGCTTTATCGAACGCTGGCAGAACCGCAATAGCCGCATTACTCCCATCTTCGGCCCGCATGCCAACTACACGCTCAATGCCGGGCAGCTGGCTGCAACGCGCGACGCCGCGATGAAGTACGGCGTACCGATCAGTATTCACCTGTCCGAGTCGCCTTTCGAAGTGCAAAACTCGCAGAATACCTACGGCATGACGAGCATCGAGCATTTCGAATCCATCGGCTTTTTCGAAGGACCGACGATCGCCGCACACGTCGTCTGGCCGACACAGGAAGAGATTCCGATTCTTGCCGAGCGCAGGGTTGGCGTGATCCACAATCCGACGTCAAACATGAAAATCGCGTCGGGGATCGCGCCGATTACCGAGATGCTCGAGGCCGGCGTACTCGTCGGGCTCGGCACGGATGGCGCCGCCAGCAATAACGACCTCGATATGTGGGAGGAGATGCGTCTTGCGGCCTTCCTGCAGAAAGTCGACCGCATGGACCCGACGGCGATTCCGGCCACAACGGTGCTGCGCATGGCAACCAGCGGCGGAGCCGCGGCGATCGGGCTTGGCGACACTATCGGTTCTCTCGAAGTCGGCAAGCGCGCCGACCTGATCCAGGTCGCGTTCGAGGACGTGCACCACGTACCGACCTACGACGTCGTCTCTCATCTCGTCTACGTCAGCGACGAGCAAGACGTCGCGTCCGTCATCATCGACGGCAAGGTCGTCATGCTCGAACGCAAGATCACAAGTATCGATACGGAGCGCGTCGCAGAGGAAGCAACAGCGCTGGCAGCCCGTATTCAAGCTGCCCTGAAGGAAAGGAACGAGGCGAACTAGAACAACAACAGGAGCTGGTTTTGGGCCGGAATATCGTTGCCGGCGTGGTCGGCGTCATTGTCGCTTTTGTGCTCGTATTGGTTGTCGAGATGATCGGCCACACGGTCTATCCGCCGCCGCAAGGCCTGGACTTCACCGATGCTCAGGCAATGGGACACTACGTGGCGACGCTGCCGATTGGGGCGTTGCTGTTCGTGGCAGGGGCCTGGTTTGTCGGTGCCACCGCCGGAACCTGTGCCGCCTGCGCGATCGGTACGGCAAGACCGATGAACTTCGCGCTGGTTATCGGCGGACTCGTATTCATCGGCGCGAGCTTCAATCTGCTCATGTTTCCGCATCCGCTCTGGTTCTCGGTGCTTGGCCTCGTCGGCATTCTCGTCGGTGCCGGCCTCGGCACAATGTGCAGGCGGGCAGCCTCGGATAACGCCGAATGACGGCAATCCAGGACCTGATGCCGCACAACCACTGCTACGGTTGTGGGGCCGACAATCCTGACGGTCTGCGGATCAAGAGCCATTGGCAGGGCGACGAAACCGTCTGCACCTACACGCCGCGCCCCGAGCAATGCGCCGGACCGCTGCACTATGTCTATGGCGGCACGATCGCGAGCCTCATCGACTGTCACAGCGTCTGCACGGCGGTTGCCAATTACTACCGCCGCGAGGGTCGGGAAGTCGGCGAAGGCGACGAAATCTGGTGCGTCACCGGGCGGCTCACAGTGAGTTACGTCGCGCCGACGCCGATCGACACGGACGTCACGTTGCGCGCATCTGTCGAGGAATGCGGCGACAAGAAAACGATAATCAAGACGCGTGTCTATTCAGGCGACACGTTGACGGCCGAGGGTGAAGTGATCGCTATCCGCGTCGCCGATAGCTGGAAATCATAGAAAGCTCTTGCCGTAGTCCATCGGCTGCAGATTGAAATGCGTCGCAAGGCTCTGGCCGATATCAGCAAATGTCTCGCGGCGCCCGAGCGAACCGGGCTCAATGCTCTTGCCATAGACGAGCACCGGGATGTGCTCACGCGTATGGTCACTGCCTTCCCAGGTCGGATCGCAGCCATGATCGGCCGTTAGTACGAGCACATCGTCATCGCGCATGAGCTCGAGAATCTCGGGTAGCCTGGCATCGAAATACTCGAGCGCATCTGCGTAGCCGTCGACGTCCCGCCGGTGACCGTAGAGCATGTCGAAATCGACGAAGTTGGTGAAGATGATCGTGTTGTCGTCGTCTTCCCGGATCACCTTGAGCGTCGCATCGAACAGCGCCGCGTTGCCGCTCGCCTTGACCTTCTTCGTAATGCCCTGGTGTGCATAGATATCGGCAATCTTGCCGATGCTGACAACGTCCCCGCCCTGCTCCACGAGCTTGTCGAGAACCGTCGGCATATGCGGCGGCGTAGTCAGATCGCGACGGTTAGCGGTCCGCATATAGCTGTCAGGACCGTCGCCGACAAACGGGCGTGCGATAACCCGGCCAATGTTGTACTCATCCACGAGTTCACGCGCGATATCGCAAAGTTCGTACAGCCGTTCCAGGCCAAAGGCTTCTTCGTGGCACGCAATCTGGAACACGCTGTCTGCCGACGTGTAGAAGATCGGCTTGCCTGTGCGGATGTGCTCATCGCCGAGCTCGGCAATGATCGTCGTGCCCGACGCATGACAGTTACCGAGGTAGCCCGGCAGGCCGGCACGCTCGACGAGCTGGTCGAGCAGCTCTTGGGGAAACGTGTTGGTCTTTGCCGAGAAGTATCCCCAGTCGAACATCACGGGCACGCCCGCGATCTCCCAGTGTCCGCTGGGCGTGTCCTTGCCGCTCGACATTTCTGCTGCATGGCCGTAGGCACCGATGATCTCGACGCTGTCGGGCGCACCTGCGGCTTGCCGGCCCGTGCTTTCCGCACCTGCGTGAAACAGCCCGAGTTTCGCGAGATTCGGCAGCGCGAGCGGTCGACCGGCCGCCGCGCGAGCCTCAGCGATGTGGCCGAATGTGTCCGATCCGGCGTCACCAAACGACTCTGCATCGGCCGTAGCGCCGATGCCGAATGAGTCGAGTACAAGAATGATTGCTCTGGCCATGGTGCCTTTGACTACTGGAGACTGAAGAAAAATCCCGCCAATGCGGCATTCAGAAGGTTGACCAGTGTACCGCCAATCACGGCCTTCAGGCCAAGTCGGGCAATGTCGTGACGCCGGGACGGCACGATGGCGCCGAGACCACCCAGCAAGATTGCGATCGCGGCGAGGTTGGCAAAGCCGCACAGCGCAAAGGTCACGACGACCTGCGTGTACGGAGACAAGGTCTCCTTGATGCCGACAAAGCTCATGTAGGCGTAGAACTCGTTGATGACGAGTTTCTGGCCGATCAGGCTGCCCGCGGCTGTTGCCTCGGCCCAGGGCACGCCGAGCAGGAAGGCGACCGGGGCAAACGCCCAGCCAAGCAGCCACTGCAGCGTCAGCTCCTCGAAACCGAACAGACCACCCAGGACCCCGAGCAGGCCATTCAGGAGGTAGATCAGCCCGACAAATGCCACCAGCATGGCGCCGACCGCGAGGGCCACGTTCATGCCGGTCATGGCGCCGTTACCGATCGCCTCGAAGATGTTTACGGGCTTCTCTTCCTCTTCGACGAGCTCGGTCTGCGGCCTTTCGTCATGCGGGACGGTCTCCGGTACGAGGATCTTGGCCATCATGAGACCGCCGGGCGCGGCCATGAAACTCGCCGTGATCAGGTACTTGAGGTCCACGCCCATCTGCGCATACCCCATCATTACGGCGCCGGCGATCGTCGCGCAGCCGCCGGTCATGACGGCAAACAGCTCCGACTCGGTCATCGCCTTGAGATACGGCCTCACCACGAGCGGCGCATCGGTATGGCCAACGAAGACGTTGGACACGGCCGATACCGACTCCGCATGGCTCGTGCCAAGCAACGTGTGCAGCCAGCCGCCGAACGTGCCAACGACCCGCTGCATGATGTTCAGGTAGTAGAGCACGCTCATCAGTGCCGCGAAGAACACGATGACCGGCAGCACATTGAAAGCAACCGTAAAGCCGAGCGACGCTTCGATCTTGTCGCCGAAGACGAAGGCTATGCCATTCTTGCCCTGGTCGATGACGAACTGCACGCCCTTGACCACGCGGTCGAGGACGCGTCCGCCAGCCGGTATGTAAAGCACGAACGCGGCAACCGCCGCCTGGATCAGAAACGCGATACCCACCGTGCGCCGGCTTATCGCGGCGCGATTGTTCGAACCGAGATATGCGAGCGCGAAAATTGTCGCCACACCGACAAGACTCATAATCACTTGCATACGTTGAGACTCCGAATCACAGGCGCTTTTCGAGTTTCATGGCGAAAGGCCCGTAGCCGGACGCGGCGTAAACCGCCTGTGCGCGTCGGTTCGCCGCCATGACGCCGATGTGCAGACAGGTCGCACCTTGGTCGCGCGCATAATTCTCGGCA
The DNA here is from genome assembly GCA_030065985.1 of Woeseiaceae bacterium. Taxonomy (GTDB): domain Bacteria; phylum Pseudomonadota; class Gammaproteobacteria; order Steroidobacterales; family Woeseiaceae; genus UBA1847. Next base: position 8,334 of record JASJCM010000054.1, read on the forward strand.
GCTTCGATCAACGCCGTAGCAATGCCTTGCCTGCGGTACTTCTCGAGCACGGCGAGATCGGCAAGACGGGCGGCCTCGAAGCCACCATCCTCGATCTCCTCGCTTTTCACGCTCGCCCAGATCATGGCGTAGCCCGCCACTTCGCCATCGACATCGGCAACGATGATCTTTCCCTTGTAGGTCTCGCAGCGCTTGAGAATGTCGGGCACGTAGGCGTCGACAATGCTGGCGCCATCAGGGAAACGCGGATCCAGGCCGGACTCGTAGTCCTGCAGCGCAACGACGCAGGCCCTGAGCCCGGCGAGATCGGTCTCCGGGCAGTAGTCGCGAAGAATCAATCCGGCACCTGGTGGTCGCTGTAAGACTCGAGACCGCCGAGTTCCCGCCCAACGGCAACGAAGTTCCACCCGAGCGTCAGGCAGGCATCGCGATCCCATGGGCCGTCGCCATAGTAGGTGACCGTTTCGAACGCGCGACCGAGCTGCGACAGCGCGATTTTCATGATCCCCGTGCGTTCGTGGTGATCGTTCGACGATGCCAGCGGCCAGCCGTTCCAGGCGAGACCGGCCGAATCGAGCTTTAGCATCGCGCTTTCGCGCCAGCCGCCGGTCGCTAACGCGACGACATGATCGGCGGAGGCATCGAGACGACGCAGGAAGTCGGACGCGCCCGGTATCTCGACGAACGGTCCGTGCGCGACAACGTGTTGTTCGAGCAGCTGCACGAACAGTGACCTCACCTCATCGAGTGGGTCGCCCGGAATATCGTTGTCCCGCAATATCTCGCCAAGGACACCCGTATCGGTAATGGCCTCGTAGTCGTGCAGACTCGTCCGCAGGCGCACATCGCCGAGGGTCCGGCGCACGGCCTCGCGATACAGCGCATCGTCGACCGCTGCCGAGTGCAGCAGGGTGCCATCAATATCGAAGAGAACTGCGTGCGTCATTGCGAGGCGGGCTCTGTTTCCAGCTTGCTGGCAATACAGCTTGCAGGAAATAAGCCGCCTCGTCGAGCCAGCGCGGGGAGTGTATTGCTAAAGCCCGATATCCTGCCGGACTTTTTCCTCCGCTTTTTTCAGGTCGGACTGCAGTTTGTCCAGCTCCTCCTGCAATGGTGCGGTGAGCATCGCTGCTTCGGCATTGAGCTCGATTCTCGGCGTCGACGCCATCAGATCGACAGGTGCGGCCGTATTGGGCTGCTCTTCGACGCGCCAGTTCACGATCGCAATCACGACGATCGCCGCCGCAACGCCCGTGATCGTGCTCGCCCACCAGAACAAGGGCGGCCTCGCAAGCGGGCGCGCCGGGGCCGTGGACTCCGGCGTAGTCGCGTGTAGCGATGCTTCGATGCGGCGATCGAGCTCGTCGGAGACATCGACTTCGATTCTTGCTGCGTCGTCGCGCAGCCGCTTTGCTAGCTTATCCATAGGCTTCATTCTCATTACCGGTGCCGCCGAGTTCGTTCTCGAGCGCGCGCCGTCCTCTCATCAGGTTGACCTTGGTCCAGGACACGGATCGGTCAAGGGTTTTCGAAATATCGGCAACTGACATGTCTTCGGTGTACCGCAGCCACATCGCGGCATACACCTCGTCGTTGAGCAGACGTCGCGCGTTGACCCACAGGTTCTCACTCTCCGAGTAAGCAATACACTGCTGCAGCGGATCGGTTTCCTCGTCGCGCAGGTCGCCGAGTTCCGCCGTCAGGTCGACGACGTCATGGCGGCGAAGTCTGCCGGCATTGCGAATCGCGATGCGATACAGCCAGGTGCTGAAGCGCCAGCGCGGGTCGTAGGAATGCAGATAGCGAAACGCGTTGATCAGCGTGTCCTGCAGCGCATCCTCAGCGTCGGCAAAGCTTGCGCAACGCGTCAGCAGGAAGCGCAACAGGCGCGTCCTGTAACCGCCAACGAGGTCCGTGAACGCGTCCACGGACCCCGCTTTAGCGGCAGCAATCAGTTTCGTTTCGTCATTCACCGAGAGTCTGGACGACGAGTTCCGGATCCAGTGCAACCGAGATGCTCAGGTTGTTACCTTTGGCCTCGACGCGCGTACCCTGTAGCGCCGCGGCGACCTCGGGTTCCAGTTCCTCGTCGAACATTACGAGGCTGATCAGACCACGCGCCACGCTGGCGAGTGACTCGGCCATTTCTGCCTCCGTCGTGATCAGCTTGGCTTCGAACGCGAGTTTGTTGGCCGCGGCCGAGATCAGGAAGGCCACCTGCTCGGTATTGCGCAGGATGTTCGAATCCCAGTCACCCTCGCCGAGCATCCCGGATTTCATGCCTGCCTGCACGAGCGTTTTCTCGGCGGTCAGGACCATGAGCGCGTCATCCACGCTGCGCGTGCCTTTGACCTTGCCGTTGCTCGCGAGTAGCTCCTGCATATGGCCTTCGGTCGACGTGATGATGACCTTGTTCTTGACGGCCATCGAGACCCACGACTCCTCGCCGAGCGACTCGACCTGGAGGCCGATGTTGCCGGCCTCGTAGACAATGTCCTCGTCCAGCTCTTCGTTTCCGCCAAAGTGATAGTAGGTCTTGCCCTTTGACTTCAGCGGAGTGATATCGCCGCCGGCCGCGATGAACGCCATGATCTTGTCACGTGTTTCCTGGCTCAGCTTGCCATCCACGATCAGGACGGCGCCGTCGTCACCCGTCGCATAGGACGTGACCCGGTCAACTTCCTTCTCAACGTCGATACCGGCATCGTCGCGAATTTCGCTCATGACCTCATCGCGCAGCCAGTCATACATGGCGACGCCAGGCCCGCCCGAGCGCATCTGCTTCAGGTCGACGTGGAAATACCAGTTCGCGTTGCCCGGTACCGAGCCTGCGTCTGCAGCCGCCGCGCCGGACACTGCCAGCAGTGTCAGAACGGCCAGAATCTTGAAAAAGCGCATCGAAAACCCCTCAAAAGTGATGTCATACACCCTTGTAGGCCCCGGACGCGGGTTTGGTTACAGTCAGGCCGCCTTTTTACTGGTCAGGGCGCTGACCCCGAAGGTCAGCACGAGCCCGGCAATAAAGCCCGGGATAGCTTCGTAGAGGCCATGGTAGTTGGCCTTGAACCAGACGAGCCAGATGACATTCACCGTAAACCCGCCCAGCACACCGGACAGCACGCCGTACCAGGTGATGCGGCTGTAATAGAGAATGCCGATAACGGCGGGACCAAAAGCGGACCCGAGCCCGGACCACGACGCGAGCACGAAGTGGAAGATCACCCGGGGCTCCTGCACGCCGAGAACGACGGCAAGAACGCCGATAACTATGGTTATGAGCTTGCCGTAGTTGGACAGCCGCTCATCGCTTTCCTCGCTGCCCATGATCTTCTGGTACGTATCGCGAACGGCCGATGACGAGGCCAGCAGCAGCAGCGAATCGACGGTTGACATGATCGCCGACAGAACCACGACGAGCAGCATGCCGGCGATGATCGGCGGGAACAGGTTGCTGGAGATGACCGGGAAGATCGCCTCGGGATCGTCGAGCCCGGGATACAGGGCGCGCCCTGCAACACCCGCAGTCACGGCGCCGAAGGTAAAGATGAACAGTACGATCATCGACATGATGCGCGCCTTGCGAATCTCGCCATCGTCACGTGCCGACATGTAACGAATCAGTAGCTGCGGCACGCCGAGGAACGGCAGACCGATCGCGAGGAAGCTCGCGATGCCTATCCAGGCCGGCGTACTGCCAAACGCGAACATGTCGAGCAGCGCCGGGTCCTGCTGTGCGAGCGACGCGCGTACTTCGCCGAGCCCACCCGTTGCGATGATCGCCGCCAGCGGCACGGCGATCAGGCCAAGCAACATCAACACACCCTGCACGACGTCGGTATAGGACACGGCCTTGTAGCCGCCGACAAACGTATAGGCAATGATGAAGACAGCGCCGACGATAACGCCCGTTTCGTATTCCCAGCCCAGGAAGTTGTCGAAGGCCTTGCCCGTCGCAACCATCTGGGCCGTCACGTAGGTCGTCACCATGACAAGGATGATCAATACGGCGACGCCGCGAATCAGGTGCCACTTGTCCTCGAACTTCGCCGACAGCACGTCGGGCACGGTAATTGAGTCAGTCTTGTCGCCGAAAGCCTTGAGACGCCGGGACACGATCCACCAGGACAGTCCGATACCGACGATTTCGCCAACGACGACCCAGTAAGCCTGGGTGCCTACGAGATACCCCATGCCGGACAAGCCAAGTAACAGCCAGCCGCTTTCACCGGTCGCATTCGTGCTGAATGCCACCACCCAGAACGGGAGCTTCTTGCCAGCCAGGTAATAGCCCGACAGCGTGTGCGTCTCGCGGCGACTCCAGATGGCGAGCCCGGCCAGGATACCCAGGTAGATGATCAGTACGGCGAGGGTCGTGTTCATAATGTCAGCCTGTCAATGGGTTGACCCGATCGGGGAACCCGGTGGCACGGGCATCGGCATTAGCGCCTTGATGGCCGCGGGATCGTCCCGCAGTCGCTGGATTTCCTCGAGCGCGAAAGCGAAATGCACTCGCATGCTGTTGTCGCGGGGCGCGCGCCTGCTGAGCCATTCCTGAAGCTCGGTGACCGCAGCAAGCGCCTGGGCACGCACATCGACGTCCGCGTTCTCATTGAATGCGAGGCCGAGCAGGCCGTACAGCACCTGCATATTGGTCTGGCGCTGTATCGCGCCCGCGGCACTATCGGCCGGCTCCGTGTACCAGCTCACCGCGAGCAGGCCACGTGTAACGGCCTCGAAACCCGGTGCGCCGGCGCGTTCGAGTCGTGCGGCACGGCTCGGCTCGAGCAGCACCCGCAACGTCAGCGCAACAGAGCTGTTAGCCGGTGCGAGCGCATCGAAGTTCATGCCGGTGGCACCGCGGAATGACTCGCGCGTTTTCGGCGCGTACGGCACGCGGGGCTCGATCGCTTGCGCGACGGCTTCGGGAAGCGCGAGAAATCCAGGGTCGAGCGTCGCCAGCAGCGCGTCAATCGCCTGCTGCTGTCGCGCGACCGGGACGGCTTGTGCCACGGCCTGCGCATCGCCGCGCAAGCGATAGCTGAAGTACTGACCGCCAATCAGCTTGCCAACCGCGTGCAGCTGGAATCGATGCAGCAGGTAGATGGGCACCAGCGCCTCCTCAATGGACGCGAGTGGTCGCCCGGGACGGATATTGCGCTCGGAGAATTGCTCGAGCGCGATTTCGCGAACCTGCGTCAGATGTTCCAGTTCGGCGATTGCGTCGGCGCCGTTGTCCCACAGGTTGCCGTCGGGGTGCGACGTGGCGGGCGAACGCGCGTCTGAGTCAGCGACGTATTTCCAGCCCTGGGCAATGGTCTCGTCCATAATTGCCCGGCGCGCTGCAATCCGATCGACGCCGTCCGGAAAATCCTGGTAGGCGTACAGAACGGTGCGCTTGTCCCACTCGCCAATGCCGACGTCGTAGGCATCGGACAGATCGAGCGCTCCGTCCTGCCTGATGTCGACCTTCGGGAAAGGATAGTCCATGACAGAAGCGCGGTCCTGCGTGCTGGCCGCGAAATTGTGTCCGAAGCCAAGCGTGTGTCCGACCTCATGCGCCGAAAGCTGCCGGATACGCGCCAGCGACATTTCGAGCATCTCGGGCGGTACGTCGTCGCCGTCATAGGGGGCCAGCAGGCCCTCCGCGATCAGGTAGTCCTGTCGTACACGCAGCGAACCGAGTGAGACGTGGCCCTTCAGAATTTCGCCAGTGCGCGGGTCCCTGACGCCATAACCATAGGACCAGCCACGCGTGGAACGATGCACCCACTGGATGACGTTGTAACGAACGTCCATTGGGTCAGCACCATCCGGCATCAGTTCGACCCGGAATGCGTCCTTGTAACCCGCCGCTTCAAATGCCTCGGCCCACCAGCGAGCGCCATCGAGCAGCGCCGAGCGCACGGGCTCGGGCGCACCACGATCAAGGTAATAGACGATCGGTTCGACAGCCTCACTGACCTCGGCCGTCGGATCCACTTTTTCGAGTCGATGCCGGGCGCCAAAATCGCGCACCAGCGATTCGCCGACGGGCGTCGCGTAATCGAAGAAGCCGCCTGTCTGAGCGCCCATGCCGAACACTCCGCTGCGCGGATCGAACGGGAGTGGCTCGTAGTTGTCGTCGGGCAGCCGGATGAAGGAATGGTGCACGTGCACAGTCACGAAGCGGGCGTCGGGCGTTACCGTCGGCAGGTGCCGGCCGGTCGGTTCGCCAACCAGCGTGACCAGAGCTTCGACCTCGGTATTGTCCGGAAACGCTTTCGTACGCGGCAAGTAGATGGCGGAGCGACCGTCATCGACACTGTAGGTACCCTCGCCCGTCGCCTTGAGGCGCCGAGCAACGCCGTGGGCGTCGCGTACGAAGAACGACGTGGCGTCGATAATCGTCGAATCCGGGGCGGGGTCGATATCGGCAAAGCCCCAGATCACGGATCGCGCAAAGGACTGCGAGACCGCTTTGCGCTCATCGTCGTTGTCGCTCTCGGCGCGGTACTGCAGGTTGTCCTCGACCAGCAGGACTTTAGGGCCGCTGCGCAGGAAGCGTACGACGCGCGTCGCTCCGAGCTGGCCACGATCAATGCCGAGATCATTGGAGCCGACGCCGCGCGGCAGCGACGACTGGTACAGAAACGGCGTGTCGAACTGCTCGACCCGCACGAGCATGCGGCCCGTCTCGTCATCCCACCAGGTATCGATAAAGCCGTCGAAGGCGCGGTATTCGTCGAGCGCCAGGGGTGCCGGGTCCGCCGCAACGACGGGCCCTGCCGAGAACAGGCAAAGCACTACAGACAACAGGCTATTGCGGTATGACATCTTTCCCCCGGTGACGGTTGAGGCGCTAACGATCGCGGGTAATGCGGCCGGCGATGATGCCCGAGACCAACAGGAAGATTCCGATGCCGAGCAGATATTCAGGATACGAACGTGTGATGCCGCAGTAGTAGACACCCGCCATGATGAGGCCCTGGAAGATGTTCATCACAAGGCTGTCACGCTTGACGGCTTTCGGGAAGCGCAGGCGCGAGACCATGAGCAAGGCCAGCACGAACATGAGCACAGGCAGGTACAGGTGCAACGGCAGCGAGGCAGTGACGTCCGGGTGGTGGATCAGCACGAGCACGAACGAGGATACGAGGCCGCCGCCGGCCGCCGTGATCGGCACGCCGGTGAACCAGCCGGTGCTGGGCTGATCGGACACGAGATTGAAGCGCGCGAGTCGCATCGCGCCACAGAGCGCAAATACGGCAATGGCCACGAGCAGAACCCAGAACTGGCCAGACTCGTACTCAATGCCGCCAAGCTGCAGACCGGCGTTCAGCACGAGCACAGCCGGCGCGACACCAAAGGACACGAGATCAGCCATCGAGTCGAATTCGGCACCGAAGTCCGACGTGGCTTTGAGCAGGCGCGCCGAGAGGCCGTCCATGACGTCCAGCAGGCCACACCAGACGATGATCCAGGCGGCCAGCTCGAGCTCGCCGAGCTGGGTCGTCACGATCGAGGAAATACCGAGCAGCAGGCTTAACGCCGTGAAGCCGTTCGGTACCGTGTAGCGCATGCGGATCAAGGGTCTTGTCCAACCTCTTCTTATTGCTTAGCCCATTTTGCATCCAGCGGCGGCCATTATCCACCGCGGCGGAGTCGCGGTATCAGCCACCCCACCAGTGCATGCCCCGAATCCGGGCGCCACTGCCGGTTATGCCAATCGGCCCGCGCGGCACGCTCAGTTGCATGCGCATGCCGTCGCGCTCGACTTCGATGACAACATTTTCGCCCGACGTGCCCTGCATCGCCTCACGGCGCAGGTCACTTATCGAGTAAACCCGCTCGCCGTCATAGCTGACGAGGCGATCACCGGGCCGCAGGCCGGCCTCGCTGCCTGGAGAACCTGCATAGACCTGGTTGATGCCGATCGTCGTCGGCTGTCCCTGGGCCTCGAGGTAACGTTCGAAAGCGGCATCGCCAAGTTCCTGCCTTAACAGTGCCTGGGGATCGTAAGCTGCCGCGAATTGATTCGTCTGGTCGCCGCTCTGCTGTGCTTCCCACGACGACTGCAGCGCGGCGAATGCGACTTTCGACTCGAGCTCGAGTGCGCGGCGCGCCTCGTCCTCGGTGAAACCACCCTCAACGAGCCTGCTAACTCGCCGTTCCTGGTAGCGCGAAAGCCATTCGGCATCGTTGCGGCCGACGCGCTGCGACTGCGTCGCATCGCGGGCCTGCTGTTGGGCTCTCTCTCGAGCCGATGAGGCCCGCTCGTCCGCGGCCTCAAGCCGCTCGAGATCGTCGAACAACGTGGCTAGCGTGTCCTCGAGTGCAATGCGCGCCTCACGCTCCTGCAGGATGATTCTCTCAAGGTTGGCAATGCGTTCTTCGACGCTTGCGTCGCTCCCCAGCAGCACCGGGCCGGATGACGCCGCAGGCGCTTCCTGTTCGTCACCGCCCAGCCATGCCCCGACCGCGAATCCAGCCAGCAGGCTGATGATGACGGCGGCGATGATCCTGGGCATAGGGTGCTCCTCGCAGCTACTCCGCGACCTGTGCGGCAACAACCTGCGCAGGACAGTTAGATCCGGCCGTATACGGGCCGAGACCCGTGTTCACGCTGGCGATCTGCCCCGGCGGAATCTGCCCGGCAATCGCGAAGCGCTGTTGCTGCTGACGGCCGTAAGCGTCGCCGTATGTCACGGCAACCTGGACGCCTGTGATCTGCACATTCGTATCGTTTCTGACCGCAACGACGAGCCGTGCGTTCCCATCCGCCGAACACCCGGTCGGAATATACGCCGACGGATTGGACGGCAATTCGAGTCTGACGAGTTCGGCGCCGGCCGCCTTGCCGTAGTCGCCACCCGACTGCGCAACGACTTTGAAGTGCTTTATCGCGGCCGCCATGTCACCGCGGGACTTGGCGATATCGCCCAGCGCGTAGTGAGCCGGGGCCGTCGGCAGCAGCTGTAAACTGCGTTCCAGATCGACAACGGCCGCATCCTGCTGGCCCAGTTCCTTGCGCGCAATTCCGCGTTGCAGGTGGTAGTAGAAGAAACCGTCGCGACGGTCGATGGCACGCGTGTAGTTCGTCACCGCCCAGTCGTAATTGTCCTGCACCAGCCGAACATCGCCGCGCAGTGCATGGAAGTGCGCCTCCTCGGTGTGCATCCTGATCGCCTCATTGGCCTTGGCGAGTGCCGTGTCGAGGTCTTTCTCGGCCAGGGCTTTGCGGCCCTCGTCGTAAACCTCGTAGGCTGGCTTCCTTTGCATCGTCTTGCGCATCGCAGCCTGGTACTCGCGCTCGCCCCGAATTCCACCTCGCGGCAGCGTCGCCGCGGTCGCGACGTTGGCCTGGACGCGCTCGCGCGACGGCGGGTGGCTTGCAAACAGGCCGCTGAGCCAATTGGAGCGGCGGTCTTCGCTCAGGCGCACGAAGGTCTCCTGCAGGTCCACGGCACCCTGCGGGTCATAGCCTGCCTTTGACATGTACTGCATGCCGTAGGCATCCGACTCGAGCTCCGCGGAACGGCCGTATCGCGCGAGCCCGGCTTGCGCGAGCAGATTGGCGCCGCCGATGATCAGGCCGCGGTAATCGTTGTCGCTGGCGGCAACCGCCGTGCCCAGGACACCGACCTGCATCAACACCGCGCGCGTTTGTTGCTTGGCCGAATGACGTGCCGCGGCGTGCACCGCTTCGTGGCCGAGCACGGCGGCCAGTTCCGACTCCGATTCGAGTTCATACAGCAGCCCGCGGTTGATCGCGATCTTGCCGCCCGGCAGTGCCCAGGCATTCGGCACCGAGCTGTTAATCACAGTGAATTCATACGGCAGGTTGACGCCGCTTTGCGAGGCCACGTTCTGGCCGACGCGCTGCACGTAGCTCGAGAGCTCCGGATCTAGGTCATAGATCCCGCCCTGAGACTGCTGCATCGGCACGTAGTTCTGCCGGCCCATCTCGATTTCCTGTGCCGTGTTCATGAATACGACTTCGCGCTTGCCCGTCACGGGATTAACCGAACAGCCGGCGGTAAACAGGAAACTGAGCAGCAGGAAAATACTGAGCTTGCGCATGACGACACCTCTCTATTGCGGCGCGTTAAATTATAGCGCCTGTTACACTGCCCGGATAAAAGAGAGACGCCGAGTGTGACCAAAAGGTCACCTGCAACGTCCATACTCACACCAGCCGGCAGCGAGCCGGCGACGACCCGCTAAAACAAGCACTGGGAGATAAGAATGGGACTGTTCGACTTTGTGAAAGACGTTGGCCGACAAATTTTCGACACTGACGCCGAAGCCGCGGACAACATCAAGCAACACCTCGAGATCAAGACGCACGGTCTCAGCAACCTCGAAGTGGCATTCGATGACGGCACCGTAACGCTGTGCGGCGACTGCGCCAGCCCGGCGGTACGCGAGCAGGCCATCCTGATCACGGGCAACATCCAGGGCGTCGAGAAGATCGTCGCCGACGACCTGCGCGCGCCTGAGCCGAAGCCAGAAGAACCAGAGGAAAAAGCCGAGGTTTACGAAATCGTCAGCGGCGACACTTTGGGCGCGATCGCCAAGCGGTACTACGGCAAGGCATCGATGTACACGAAGATTTTCGAAGCCAACCGCGACATCATCGAGGACCCGAACAAGATCTATCCGGGCCAGAAGATCCGCATTCCGCTCGACGACTGACCTGGGAAGGGGAGCATCATGAACTTAATGGACCTGCTTAAATCGAGCGGCGGCGGCGACAGCGTGGGCAAACTCGCCGATGCGGTCGGTCTTGGCTCGGGCGATACGTCCAAACTCGTTGACGCACTGGCGCCGGCCCTGATGGGCGGACTGAAGAAGAACGCGGGCGACGATAGCGGGCTCGCCGGCCTGCGGCGCGCCCTCGAGACCGGCGGTCACGATCGCTATCTCGACGATCCCGGATTGATGGGGTCAGCCGACACGCGTGTCGACGGCAATCGCATCCTCGGTCATATCTTTGGCTCGAAAGACGTCAGCCGCAATGTCGCAGCAGCGGCGGCTGGTGAAACCGGTATCGACGCCGGCGTCATCAAGAAAGCCCTGCCTCTGCTGGCAACGCTCGCGATGGGCGCGCTGAACAAGAAGAGTTCGGCAGGCCAGGATATTGGAGCCTCCGCCAAAAGCGGCGGCCTCGGCCCGCTGGGCGACCTGCTCGATATCGGTGGCAAATCCGGGCTCGACGATATCCTCGGTATGGCGAAGAAGCTCTTCTGAGCCCGTTTACGGCCCCCAAAAGAAACGGCCCCGCGTTGCGGGGTTGTCTTTCAATGACTTGCGTGTTGCGGGGCTATCGTAGGGGAATCTCCCGATAGTCGCGCGGGCCCTGCACGGCGACCATAGGGGCATGGATGTGGATGCAAGAGAACTCATGACGGAGTTGCGGGAGGACCACCGCAACATGGCAATCGTGCTCGATCTGCTCGAGACGCTCGTCGACGAAATGGAAGCAGGCAGGGATCCCGACTTCGAGCTGTTCGACGAGATCATGCGGTATATGACCGTCTACCCTGACGCGGTTCACCACCCCAAGGAAGACGTCGTCTACGAGCAGCTGCGTGAGAAACGCCCGGACCTGTCCGAAGGCCTCGACGACGTGCCCGGCGATCATCGCGATATCGCACGACTCGGTTCGCTGCTGCGGGACGAGGTCGAAGCGATCAATGCCGGCGCCGCTGTTCGCCGCGACAAGATGATCGAAGACACCGGTGCCTACATCCAGCGCCTGCGCGGGCACATGCGGTGGGAGGAAGACGACCTGTTCCAACGCATCGACAAGATGCTGGACGCGGAACCTCATCAGGTCGACGTGTCGGAGTGGCAGCACATCAAGGACCCGGTGTTCGAGCTCGAGATCGAGGCCGGCTTTCGCAGGCTGATGCAGAGCCTGCCGCCGGCGGCTTAAAAATGGGGACATTCTGCTTTTCCTGCGTC
>JASJCM010000055.1 GCA_030065985.1 Woeseiaceae bacterium
GGCGCGGAACATAGGTAGATTGCCGTATCCGAAGCTCGTTTAGTCGAGCGGCACTTCCCCGGTCTGCACGGCATGCCTCGCCGCAGTCAGCAGGCGATTGGTGTCTATCGGTTTGCACATCAACGTGCAGTTATCGAGCAGCCGCGCATCCTTAACCACTTTCGACGTATCGCCACTCACGATGAACGCTGGAACCTCGATGCCGAAGTGCTCACGAATAACGCTCACAGCCTCAACACCCGTCGAACCGTCGAGCAGGTGGAAGTCCGAAATGAGAAGCGCCGGCGTTTCGTCGATATGCTCCATCAGCGCATGCGTTTCGGACGCCGATGCGGCCATCGCCACGCGATACCCTTCTGCTTCGAGTAACAGGCCCCAGGCGTTTGCGACGTTGACGTCGTCTTCGATCAGTATGACGAGGCCGGAACCGGAGCCATGCGGAGCTTCACTTTCGACGTCCTGTTCCGCGGTATCGTCGCCGGCGCCGTCAACCATCGGCAGCGAGATGCTGAAAGAACTGCCTTTACCGAGCTTGGACTCGACGTGCAGGTGGAGCCCCAGCAGGTCGGAGAGGCGCTTGACGATCGCGAGCCCGAGTCCGAACCCTTCCTTGCTCGCGCCGGGCGCCTTGCACTGGTGGAACTCGCGGAAGATCTCGTCGAGCTGATCCTCGGCGATACCAATGCCCGTATCGATGACCTTCAGCGTGAAAATGCCGTCAGACTCCTCGCACTCCATCCTGACCGAGCCCGACTCCGTGTACCGAATCGCATTCGATACGAAATTCTGAATGATCTCGTCAAGCAGGTTCGGATCACTGTTGATGACAGCCGTGCTGGTGCCAGCCGAAAATTCAAGGCCAGCGTGTTGCGCCTGCCGCGCGAATTCATCCGACAGACGGTCGATCAGTCTCTGAATCGGGAAGTCCTCGCATTCCGGCGTTACGGCGCCCGCGTCGAGCCGCGAAATGTCGAGCAAGGAATTTAGGAGATTGGTCATCGCCGTCAGCGAGTGCTGCTGACTGTCGACCATTTCGAGGGCGCGCTCATCCGTGATCGTGCGGCGCAAGGCACCGTTCAGCAGGCTGAGCGCCTGCACGGGCTGGCGCAGGTCATGACTGGCAGCCGCGAGGAACGCGCTATTGGCCTTGTTGGCCCTCTCCGCTTCGAGGCGCGCAGCGATAATCTCGTCTTCCATGCGCTTGCGCTCGGTGACGTCGCGAATAACGCTCGAGATGAATCGATGCTTGCTGGTATAGACCGGGCTCAGGCTGATCTCGACCGGGAACTCGCTGCCGTCCTCGGCGCGTGCGACGAGCTCCTGTCCCTGACCCATCGGGCGCAAGCGGGGATTCATGGCAAAGCCACTGCGATGCGCGGCATGAATACGCCGCAGCCGCTCCGGAAGCAGCATTTCGACGGGTTGCCCGAGCATATCGGCGCGCTCATAGCCGAACATCGCCTCGGCCCGGCAGTTGACGATCGCGATCTTGCCATCTTCGTCGATGATCACCATCGCGTCAGGCGCCGACTCCAGCAGCTGCCGGAACAGGGTATCGGATACGCCATTCTGGCGAATCTCGCGAATCGTGGTCGTGACGAGAATACCTTCTTCTGTCACGACCGGGTTGAGGGCGATCTCGGCGCGAAACGTGCTGCCATCCTTGCGTAACCCGAAGAGCTCCTGAGACGACTCCATCGGCCGTGCTCGGGGCGAGGCCTGGTAGCGCGTACGCAGCTCGGCGTGCCATTCGCGTCGGTCTTCCGGGACCAGAACCTCGATGGGCTGTCCGATCAGCTCATCGGGCTCATAGCCGAACAGCGCTGCCGCGCCGAGATTGACTTCCCGGATCACGCCACGCGCGTCGGTCACGATATGGCAATCGGCAGAAGCGCGCAGAAGTTCGGCCACGGCGTCAGCCGACAAGGTAGTGCTCGTCAAAGGGTTGTCCAGTTCGCAACTTGGCCCCCGATTATAGGTGTAATGAGGCCGGAATCAGGACATTTGGGAGCGAACTACGTCCATACGTATCGTCCCCTATACGTATATTAGCTTTCGCTTGATAACCTGCCGCGTCATAACTTCCGTCCGGATTACTTACAAACTCAACAGGGGCCCAACGTTGGACACAGCAGCTTCCTATAATGACAAGGTGGTGCGTCAATTCACGATTATGGTCGTGGTCTGGGGCATCGTTGGCATGCTCGTGGGCGTCGTTATCGCCGCTCAGCTGATATGGCCAGCGCTCAATTTCGACCTGCCATTCCTTACTTACAGCCGCCTGCGGCCGTTGCACACCAACGCCGTGATCTTCGCGTTCGGCGGTTCGGCGTTATTCGCAACATCGTATTACGTCGTGCAGCGCACGTGTCACACGCGACTTGCGTTCGGCAAGCTCGCCGCGTTCACGTTCTGGGGCTGGCAGACCATTATCCTGCTGGCCGCAATCACGCTGCCGCTGGGTATCACGCAGAGTAAAGAGTATGCCGAACTCGAGTGGCCCATTGACCTGCTTATCGCAATCGTCTGGGTCGCGTATGCCATCGTGTTCTTCGGCACCGTTGCGAAACGACGCGTCAAGCATATCTATGTCGCGAACTGGTTCTACGGTGCGTTCATCATTACGGTCGCCGTACTGCACATCTTCAATAACCTGTCAGTGCCGGTAACCCTGACCAAGTCGTACATGATCTACACAGGCGTTGTCGACGCCATGATGCAGTGGTGGTACGGCCATAACGCGGTTGGCTTCTTCCTGACCGCCGGCTTCCTCGGGATGATGTATTACTTCGTGCCGAAGCAGGCCGGCCGGCCGGTGTACTCCTACCGCCTGTCAGTCGTGCACTTCTGGTCCCTGATCGCTATCTACATGTGGGCAGGTCCCCACCACCTGCACTACACGTCGCTGCCCGACTGGGCACAGACGCTCGGCATGGTGTTCTCGGTTGTCCTGCTGGCACCAAGCTGGGGCGGCATGATCAACGGCATCATGACCCTCTCGGGTGCCTGGCACAAACTGCGGTCGGATCCGATCCTCAAGTTCATGATCGTTGCATTGTCGTTCTACGGCATGTCGACTTTCGAAGGCCCGATGATGTCGATCAAGACGGTCAACGCGCTGTCGCACTACACCAACTGGACGATTGGCCACGTGCACTCCGGCGCACTGGGCTGGGTCGCGATGATGACGATCGGCTCGATCTACTGCCTGCTGCCGCGTCTCTATAACCGCGACAGCATGTATTCAACCAAGCTCATCGACGTGCATTTCTGGACGTCAACCATCGGCGTAGTCCTGTACGCGGTTTCAATGTGGATCGCGGGCGTGACCGAAGGCCTGATGTGGCGCGCGGTCAATGCGGACGGCACGCTGCAGTACTCGTTCGTTGAATCGCTCAAGGCTGTGGAGCCGTACCACTACCTGCGCCTGTTGGGCGGCCTCATATTCTTCTCGGGCATGCTCATCATGGCCTACAACGTGTGGAAGACCGTCAGCGACAAGAAACCGGAACCCGTTGCGGTTCTGGACCCGGCGTAACAGGAGAGATCAGCAATGCGCCATGAAACTATTGAAAAAAGTATGAACCTCATGATCGTGCTGATCGTCCTGGCGATTAGCATCGGCGGCCTCGTCGAGATCATCCCACTCATGATGAGCTCGGATGCGACGGAGCCGGATGAGGGCATCGAGGTATACAGCCCACTACGTCTCGCCGGTCGTGACGTCTACGTTCGCGAAGGCTGCTACAACTGTCATTCGCAGATGATTCGCCCGTTCCGCAGTGAAACTGAACGTTACGGGCCTTTCACGACGGCCGGCGAAACCGTGTACGACCGTCCGTTCCAGTTTGGCTCGAAACGCACCGGCCCGGATCTCGCACGCGTCGGCGGGCGGTACTCGGATGACTGGCAACGCCTGCACCTGATGGACCCGCGGGCACTCGTCCCCGAGTCCAACATGCCGGGGTATCCGTGGCTCGCGGAGACGCCGGTTGACGGCGATCTGGTAACGACCAAGCTCCAGCGGCTGCAGCTGCTGGGCGACCCCTACACCGACGAGATGATCGCCGGCGCAGCGGACGATGTCGCGGGCAAGACGGAGCTGGATGCCATCGTCGCGTACCTCCAGGGTCTCGGCACCAACCGCAGTCACCGCAGGTAACGGCACATGGATATCAACGATTTTCGCGGCATCCTGACGGCCATCATCTTCATCGCCTTTATTGGCATCTGGGTATTTGCCTGGAGCAGCCGGCGCAAGGCTGACTACGATGCGCAGGCCGCTTTGCCACTGGAAGAAGACAAAATCTTAACTAACAACGAGCAGGAGAGCATCTGATGCCTGCATTCTGGCACTGGTTCGTCGTCGGTCTGACCGTTCTCTTTATTATCTGGTGTGTCTGGCTGGTCAGCTGGTCGGCCAAACAGGGGCCGAAAAACGTCGGCGACGAAGACCTCGTCGGTCACAAATGGGACGGCGATCTCGAGGAGTGGAACAACCCGGCTCCGAAATGGTGGCTGTACCTCTACTTCATCACGATCATCTGGGGTATTGGCTTCCTGATCGCTTACCCTGGATTCGGCAACTTTAAAGGCGCGCTTGGCTGGTCCTCGGCGGGTCAGTACGAAGCTGAAATGGCAGCGGCGGCGGCTACCTACGAGCCGATTTACGAGGAGTTCGCGGCCATGGATTTCGAGGCCCTGTCGCAAGACCCCGAAGCCAATGCGCTCGGCAGGAGTCTCTACGCGAGTTATTGCACGACTTGCCATGGCTCCGACGCGCGCGGCGCAACAGGTTACCCGAATCTCACCGACAGTGACTGGCAGTGGGGCAGCAGCGAGCAGGCAATCACGTCGACCATCCTGAATGGTCGTACTGCCGTCATGACGCCGTGGGGACAGATTCTCGGTTCCGACGAAGCCGTCACGAACATGGCGAAGTACGTGCGCAGTCTGTCGGGCCTCGAAGACGCCGATGAGACAATCCAGGCGATGCAGCAACAGTTCACGATGTTCTGCTCGGCTTGCCATATGCCCGACGGTACGGGCAACCAGATGCTGGGTGCGCCGAACCTGACGGATGATGTCTGGCTGTACGGCTCGTCGATCGAGACGATTCGCACGACGATCAACGAAGGACGCAACGGACAAATGCCGGCGCACGGCAACCTGCTTGGCGAGAATCGCACCAAAATTCTCGCAGCGTACGTCTATAGCCTGGCGGAAAAATAAAACTGCACGATGATCAGCGAAGAGTATCGTGGTGCCAAGCAGTGGAGCCGTGACAAGCAAGCGGTCTTCACGGTCGTGTGGATCTCCTTCCTCATCGCGGCCTTTGGCACCATGGTGTTCTTCGCCCTCTTCGACCCGGTCGACCTGACCGGCATCTTCGACGAAAACCTCGAGATCGGCCGCGACGCAGGCTACGCGGCCGGTTTTTTCTTTTTCTGGGTGCTGTGCGCGCTTTGTTCAGGCGTAACAGCGTACCTCGTTCGCACCGCTCCAAAGCGGGAAGCAAAGCACCGAGATAAATGAGCACATCAGCAGGTGCGCCTCTCTACGAGGCCGCCAAGAAAATCTACCCCCGGGAAATCGGAGGGCGGTTCGCCAACCTGAGCCGCCTCGCAACGATTGTGTTGCTGGGCCTCTTCTATGCCGTCCCCTGGCTGCAGATGGAAGGCCGCCAGGCCGTATTGTTTGACCTGCCCGCACGCAAATTCTACATCTTCGGCCTGACGCTCTGGCCGCAGGATTTCCCGTACCTCGCCTTACTCCTGATGATCATGGCGTACTGCCTGTTTTTCTTCACGGCCCTGGGCGGTCGCCTGTTTTGCGGCTTCGCCTGCCCGCAGACGGTCTGGACCGAGATCTTCATCTGGATGGAGCAGCTCACCGAGGGCAAGCGTTCGCAACGCATGAAGCTCGACAAAGCACCGTGGTCGTGGAACAAGTTCCGCCGCAAGTTTTCGAAGCAGTTCCTGTGGATCACGTTTGCGCTCTGGACCGGCTTCACGTTCGTCGGCTATTTCCAGCCGGTCCGTGACCTGGGCATGGATATTCTGGCCCTGAACGTCGGCGGCTGGACTCTGTTTTGGGGCCTGTTCTACGGCTTTGCGACCTACGGCAATGCGGGTTACATGCGGGAGCAGGTCTGCAAGTACATGTGCCCGTATGCCCGCTTCCAGAGCGCGATGTTCGACAAGGACACGCTGATCATTTCGTACGACGAAGCGCGCGGGGAGAAACGCGGCGGACGCAAACGGGGCATCGATCCTAAGGAAAAGGGCCTCGGCGACTGCATTGACTGTCACCTCTGCGTGCAGGTTTGTCCGACCGGCATCGATATCCGCGACGGTCTGCAATACGAGTGCATCGCCTGCGCAGCCTGCATTGATGCCTGCGACTCGATCATGGACAAGATGGAGTACCCCCGTGGGCTGGTTCGTTACACGACCGAAAACTCGCTAAAAGGCAAACCATCCCGCATCCTTCGGCCGCGCGTTCTGATCTACGCAACGATCCTGCTCGTCATGATCTCCGGTCTGGCGTACTCAATGGCAACCCGCACGCCGCTTATTCTCGATGTCATTCGCGATCGCAATTCACTGTACCGCGAAGTGTCTGGCGACATGATCGAGAACATCTATACGCTCAAGGTTATTAACCAGAGCAATAGCGCGCGGAGCTATTATCTCGACGTGTCCGGCGCCGAAGGGATCGCTCTCGATGGTGTCGGAGAGACTATTGATGTCGACGGTGGTGGCGTACTGAATCTGCCTGTTCGCGTACGCGCGCATCGCGATAACGCCTATGGCATCATGACAATCGAATTCAGCGTGACGGCCGTCGATGACGAGAATGTCTCGGTTGTCGAAGACAGCCGTTTCCTCGGTCCCACGCCCTGACAACAACCATTTCTGCGCTCATCATGGTTCAAGAAGACACCAAGCCCTGGTACCGGCAGTTCTGGCCGTGGTTCATCATTGCGCTGCCCGCATCGGCGGTGATAGCCGGTTTCACGACCTTGTGGATTGCGATGCAGACGACGGATTCCCTCGTGCTCGTCCCGGAACAAGGAGTCAGAGCCGAGGCCGATCGCCAGGTGGCAGCCGCGCGCCTCGCATCGGAGCTGGGCCTTGCGGCCGCTGTCGATATTGATTTGCAGACGGGTGTCGTAAAGGCCGTGATGCGCTCGGGCGATCTCGAAGAAACGCCAGCCACCCTTGAGTTCGAGATGTCGCATCCTGCATTCGCAGAGCGCGATCAACTGATCACGTTGAACAAGGCAATGCCTGACGACGAGGGCAACCCGGTCTGGGTTGGCCACTTCGTATCGGTACCCGAGGGCCGCTATTACGCTGTATTGAAGTCATCCGACTGGCGCCTGTCAGCGGAGTGGAACGGCGACGCGGCGCTAACTCTGCGGTCGGGGAGCGATGAGCCACGCTGAGGCTTGTTTTCACTGCGCACTGCCCGTCCCGCCCAACTGCAATCTCACGGTAACTATCGAGGACGCGCAGCAGCCCGTCTGTTGTCCTGGCTGTAAGGCCGTCGCAGAGTTGATTCGCGACACGGGAATGACGCGTTATTACGAGTTGCGCGACGCCCCGGAACCCGGTGTCGGCAAACCACCTGAAGACGCGGCCGAGTGGATCGTGTTCGACAATCCCGACATGCTGGAAGCGTTTACCGAGCAACGGGATGGCTCACGCGAAGCAACCGTCTACGTCGGCGGCATGTACTGTTCGGCGTGCAGCTGGCTCATCGAGACAACGCTCGGCAAGCAACCCGGCATCAAGGCCGCCGAAGTCAATCCGATCACGCATCGCCTGCGCTTGCAGTTCGCCGACAGGTCGAACCTGTCGGATCACCTCGCGACGCTCGCAGGACTCGGCTACCAGCCGCAGCCGCTGTCACCGGAGAGCATTGCCCGACCCGAGGTCGCCGAACAACGCACGGCGCTGAAGCGTCTGCTCGTCGCATCGCTCGGCATGATGCAGGCCATGATGTTTGCCGTCGGCCTGTACTCGATGGACTTCTACACCATCGACCCGGATATGCAGCATTTTCTGAGGCTCGTGAGTTTCTTTGTTACGACGCCGGTCGTGTTCTATGCAGCGAAACCGTTCTTCACAAGCGCATGGCGCGGCGTTGTCGGGCGCAAGCCGGGCATGGATTTGCCCGTTTCGATAGCCGTGGGCTCCGCGTATGCGGCTTCGGTCTACGCAACATTCACGCGCGGCGAAGCCGTGTGGTTCGACTCGGTGACGATGTTCGTGTTCTTCCTGACGCTGGGACGATTCCTCGAGATGCGGGCGCGGCATCGGTCAATCGATCGCAGCGCAGCGCTCTCCTCTCTCTTACCTAACACCGCGACACGCATCGATGAGGGGACGCACCTCGTTGTGCCGGTTAGCCAGCTGCAGCGAGGCGACCGGGTACTGATTCGTGCCGGCGAGCCGATACCCGCCGACGGTGTGCTCGCCGACGGCACGACCAGCGTGGACGAGGCCTTGCTCACGGGCGAAGCACGTGCGCAGGTCAAGGCGGCTGGCGATGAGCTTGCGGCCGGCAGCATCAACCTCGACGGCATGATCGAGATGACCGTTACACGCACGGGCAGCGACACCACTCTCGGTACGATCAGTCGCATGAGCGAGCGAGCGCGTTATGCGAGGCCGTCGTTCGTTACTCTGGCTGACCGTATTGCCAGCTACATCGTTGTGGCGCTGCTGGTCGTGGCCGGTGCGGTAGCGACATTCTGGTATTTCGCCGACCCGGATCGCGCGTTCGTCATCACCCTGTCGGTCCTCGTTGTGACCTGTCCTTGCGCGCTGGCGCTCGCGACGCCCGCGGCATTCGCTGCAGCCGGCAGTCGATTGTCGCAGTTACGGCTGCTCGTCACGAACGGGGATGCGATCGAGTCACTGTCGCGCGCCGATCTGGCGATGTTCGACAAGACCGGCACGCTGACGCTCGGCGAACCGCGCATCGCATCGGTTGTCGTTACTGATCCGGACTGGTCCGAGCATGACTGTCGCGTCATTGCGGCCGCTCTGGAACACCCCTCGACTCATCCGCTTGCGCGGGCGTTTGCAATTGACGACGCGACACCCGGGATCGCCGACCACCGCATCGTCGTGGGCCGTGGGGTTAGCGCTACGATCGACGGCCGCGAATGGCGCCTCGGCAATGGCGAGTTCGTGGGCGGCGGAGCGGCGAGCGACGATGAGACCGCGACCCACGTTTTTCTGGGCACTGAAGGTCGCGTCGTGGCCTGGTTTGCGCTCGAGGACGCGTTGCGGCCGGATGCAGCCGACACCCTGCAGCAGCTTCGCGAGCTGGGCTTCGAGACAGAGCTCGTCAGCGGCGACAACCGCGCCGCCGTCGAATCAACCGCCGCGGCACTCGGCATACAGACCTCGCATGCGCAATGCTCCCCCGAAGACAAGCTCGCCATTATCGAGGCGGCTCAGCAGCGCGGCAAACGGGTGGTCATGATTGGCGACGGTATCAACGACGCGCCGGTTCTGGCAGGGGCCGATACCTCGATAGCGCCGGCACACGGCGCGCTGCTCGCGCAGACCAGTGCCGACGTCGTGATGCTCGGCGAGTCGCTGACGCCGCTGACAACAGCTGTACAGATGGCGCGCAAGACAATGCGCATTGTTCGCCAGAATCTCGCCTGGGCGATCGTTTACAATGCACTGGCGCTGCCGCTCGCGGCAGCCGGCTACGTCCCACCGTGGGCCGCGGCGATCGGTATGAGTGCGAGCTCACTCGTCGTCGTGCTTAACGCCCTGCGTCTCAACCGGTTCGAATAGCGATGTCGATTCTCTACCTGCTCATTCCACTTGCACTGCTGCTGCTCGGTGGCGCCGTATGGGCGTTTTTCTGGGCCGTCGGCAGCGGTCAGTTCGACGACCTCGATACACCCGCAATGCGCGTCGTAATGGATGACGACACAAAGCCGCAGGGAGACGACGAAGAATGACGGACCTGTTGCCGGTGCTAGGCGCCGCGTTGGTAACCGGTTTGCTCGGAAGCGCACATTGCTTTGGCATGTGTGCCGGCATCTCGGGCCTGTTCGCGGTTAACGCCAACGTCCAGTCCCTGAAGACTCAGGTACCCAAAGCAATCGCCTACAACGTCGGGCGTGTGCTTACCTACGCCGTTCTCGGTGTCATTGTCGCTTTACTGGGTAAAGGCGCGGTCGATTCGATCCCGGCTCTCGGTCCACCTGTGCGACTTGCCAGCGGCATCCTGATCATCCTCGTTGGCCTGCAGCTCGCTTTCAACTGGCGCCTGCTGGCACCGCTCGAAACCGCGGGCGCGAAAATCTGGCAGCGCATCGCGCCCGCCGCCAAAGGCCTGGTGCCCGTAGAGACCCTGCCGCAGGCCCTCGGCCTCGGGCTGATCTGGGGTTGGCTGCCCTGCGGGCTCGTCTACAGTGTGCTACTGCTGGCCGCGACAACGACGGACGCGGCAGCCGGCGGAATGGTCATGGTTGCGTTCGGCATCGGTACGATGCCGGCGATGATTGCAACAGGCGTCAGTGCGTCAAAAATTGCGCAGTTCATGAGCGGCAAGCGCCTCGGCGCAGGCTTGTTGATCGTAATTCTTGGCCTCGCAACCATCGCGCATCCAGTCATGAAACTGACGCGGCCAGGCGATGGCATGGGGCATGACCACGGCGGCCACATCATGCCGGCCAATTCGAAAGAGGAATCGGAAGGCTAGTCCAGGCCTTGCATGAGTTCCTTGATTCGTGCGGTGTGCATCTTGATCTCGCCTTCGAGCTGCTGAATCTCCTCGAGGACCGAAGCAGCGGTATCCTGCTTGTCTTTGCGGGCGCCAACCACCGAGCGTAGCTCGTCAAGCGCCTCGCGCAGCGCGGGATTCGTCTCCATGACGACTGCTTCACCGCTACTCGACGGTGCTTTCTTCTGTACACGCGGAAAATCGTAGGTTCGACTGCATGGCAGGAACGAACCGTCCGGCCGATTGAAATCGATACGCAGATAATCTTTCAAATCGAGACTATTGACCGTGTAACCGGCGATGTGATCAAAGGACGAGACACCCATCTCGGTAAGGCGCGGATAGTTACTCATCTTCTCAGTACCTCTGGTGGATTGTCAGGATTACTCGCTACCATTATGCACATGAGTGACAGCGCTGTCAGCCGTACTTTGCCGGCACCTGCCGGAAAAACCGGTAGGATCGCTGGATAGTATGGGTTCAGAAACGCCAAAAGTCCTGCTAACCGGAGCGGCCGGACACATTGGCCGCACGTTCTACGAGGCCGCTCGCGGGCACTACCGGTTCGTCCTGACGGATCTCCTGCAACTCGATTACGACATCGAGCATGAGGACACCTATATCCAGGTCGACCTGTCGAAGCCGGGCGCCGCCGAATCTTTGACCGATCAGGCCGACGTCATCGTGCACATGGCCGCAGAGGCCGACGAGACATCTGGATTCGAGGACCTGCTGGCGCCCAACATCGTTATGACGACGTTGCTGCTCGACGCGGCCGCCGCATCGGGGGTCTCACGCGTCGTCTATGCAAGTAGCCTGCACACCGTGCATGGCTATCCTGACGATCGGCCGGTCGCGGACGGTTTGCCCGTCAGCCCGCTCAACCTTTACGGAGCAACCAAGTGCTATGGCGAGGCACTGTGCGCCTGTTACGCCGATACGACTGACCTCTCCATCATCGCGCTGCGGATTGGCCATTTCGAAGAGTACGGATCGGCCGCGATAACAAACGCTTTCGATTGCTCAGCGTGGATCAGCCCCAGGGATATCGTCCAGTTCATTACCTGCGCGATCGAAGCGCCCGATATCAAGTACTTCATCGCGCACGGAGTCTCGAACAACCGGGTGAAACGACTCGATCTTGCCGAGACGCGTCGTGTGCTCGGTTATGAACCGGAAGACGATGCCTTCGAGCTCTTCGACGTCTGGCGCAGCTAGAACGATCAACGCTCCGCGTCGAGTCGTTGCTCCAGCCACCCGAGGGCCTGCTCGGCGTAGAACGTACACGCGAGGCTGTTGATGAACGGGTTGCCCTCATCCCGCCGCTCCAGCTTGTCGTGCATGCCGAAGAAGAACGGGTGTGGCGACAGCAGGATGTCACAGTCGAGCTCGGCGATACGCGCGGCACTCGCAGTAAGCCGCTCCGCGGCACCGCTCGCGCCGTAGGAAAAGCCGGGCGCGGCAACGGCAGTCAGACTGTCCGCGTAGACAACGTCCTGGCATTCGCCGAGTGCGCATGACTCCCAGGTCCAGGTCGTGCTACCGGGCGTGTGGCCCGGCGTATACACGGCCGTGAATCCTACTTCTCCCACGATGAGCGTCTCGCCATCTCCGATCACGGTGTCGACCTTCGCCGCGGGGAAGGTCGTTCTTTCGGGCCCGTGGGCGAACTGTGGATCGTCTTCCTGCAGCATGCCGGTTCTGAGCACGATCGCATTGCCTTCACTGACAGCAACTTTTGCACGCGCGTAACTCTGGAGCGCGTTGATTCCGCCAGCATGATCATAGTGCGCGTGCGACAGAAGAATGTATTTGATCTGCAGCGGATCGAAGCCGAGTTTGCGAATATTCTCCACAATTCGCTCGGCCGATTGCGGCAGCGCCCCGTCGAGCAGGACAAGGCCTTCACCCGTTTCCACGAGTATCGCGGAGAGGCCGTTGGTGCCCACGTACCACGTATTGCCGTGCACACGAAACGGCTCCACCGGCTTGTTCCAGTCTTCACACCGATTGCAGTCGGATGGTGTGTCGGGCTCGAGTTGCCGCGGCCCACAGCCTGCAAACAACACGCAGCATAGAAATACGGCGAACAGTCGAATCATATGAAGGCCCTGTAAAAGAGACGAACTGACGCGATCACGAGAAACGCGCCGAACAGCATTGAGAGTTTCTTCTCGGAGAACGAGTGAGCGATCTTCGCACCAAGCGGCGCCGCCAGGACGGTTGCCGGTGCGATGCACGCAAATCCGAGCAGGCTGACAAAGCCGAGGCTGCCAGCCGGAATGCGCGGGTCACCCATACCGGCAATGGCGAAACCAACTGCGCCGGGCAGGCTGATAACAAGACCGAACAACGCCGCTGTACCGACGGCTTTATGAATTGGCTCATTGAACAACGTCAGCGTCATGACCGAGAACGTGCCGCCGCCGATACCCATCATGCTCGAGAAACAGCCGATCGAT
>JASJCM010000056.1 GCA_030065985.1 Woeseiaceae bacterium
TTCCTTTCTTCGGGCCGAAGCCCAGATCGCGCATCAGCTTCTGAATCAGTGCTGCACCGGTGTGTTCGTCTCCTGCCTCAAACGCCATCTGTGATCTCTTGAGATCTAACACGAACTCTGCATACTTCTGGTCGTTCAGGCATTTCCTGACGTGCTCGAGGCCCACATCGAGCAACCTGTAGGCACGCTCCAGATTGAGACTTTCCTCGGGGGGCAAGCCCTCGTCGATAAAGTCATCAGGCGCAGATAAAAGGACGACCGTCAGTAACTCGAGGAATTCTTGGCGGCTCTCGATTCTCCGCATAGTACTAGCACCTTGAATATTGAGGCGCCCAAAGGGAGTGTGGCCCGCACGACGAGCACGAATTTCACCAGCGTCCGCTTTGGGTCAGAAGCCGCATCCTACCTCAAATTGCTTGGATGGCTGCTTACGACCAGAAGCGGTCGCTCGTAGCATCTATGACTCGCATAGTTGGGTGCCAATTGTGATGAACTTGTGGCCTTGCTATTCCTGACCTTCATCAGGGTACCAAGTAGCACCGCCAGGAGAGTAGTTTTCGAACCCCTGTTCCTCTATTTCCTCGATCTCATCGAGAAAAAGCATTGGTGGATCTGATCTGTCATTCTTCACGAGATCTCTTAGATCCGACTCCCGGATCAGTTGAACAGCGTCAAGTTCCGCTTGTTCAGGATTCGCGCTGTTTACAAATACCGTTTTGTAGAAGCCTTGCTTCGACTTCTTGCCATTAACGGACACTAAGAAATTGCGACCTTCAATGAGGCACCGATAACTTGGCACTGGGACTACCTGTAGATCTTGTTCGTAAAGGAAGAATAACGCGATTCTCAGGTCCCGCTAGTCTGGGGCACAGGCGGGAGGTGTACCGCCAAGAATCTGAGCGGCAGCTTCGGGCCGCTTAGCAGTCAGTCGCCTTCGGCTAGGGCGACAGGCCGAGAACGGCAAGTAGCGGTCATCCAGACCCGCCCAATTTCCAGAGCGGATATGTAGCGGCGAGAACGATTGCGTAAGGCGCCAGGATAATGACGTGGATCGACCAGCCATCAACGATTGGAATACGTACCAGCTTTACAAATCGCAGGTAAGCGAGTCGAAATACAGACAGGATAGGCAGTGCCACGGGAACGAAGAGCAACGGAATCCAATGCTCTGCGAGGACCGAGTACAGGGAATTGGTCGTACGGTAGCTGACTGCGTAGAAGAGCACGGCAAAAGACGCGAGAAACACTGCGCTTGATGCCAGACTAAGTGCTCGGTACTCGATCCGCTGCTTTGTCATTCGCGGTTGCTACTTGTCGCTCCACACCATTTATTTAACGCAGTGAGCGGCCGCTATGGGTCATTAGCTGAAGTTCATGATACCCGGAAAACAGCTCGTCGAACGGCCAGTGTAGAGAGTATAGCGGTCGCTCGAAACGCAGCCCTAGCAGCACCGAGACATTCCTCAGCCCCACGTACCCTGCGGTTCCGCGGTCGCCCCGGCGCGAGCACGAATACTGTCGATGAACTCCTTCTGCGTCGTCGACACCCCGCCGCCGGTTGATGCAACCGTGGTCATGATCTCGACGAGCGATTCGGCCTGCTCGGGAGTGAAGCGCGGTAGGGCCTTGTCGGCCAGCTTGTTCATCTGATCTTCGAGCAGTTGCGGGGCAGCCAACAGATGCGACGCCGACCCGAAGAGGTCAGACGCCTCTTTGGAGTTAAGGCCGAAGTTCTTCTGAAATTCCGCTTGCGCAACGGTGTGTTGCTCGGCCGTGAGGTCACCGTCCAGTTTCGCTGTGCCTATGATCAACAGCGAGGCCACGTGAACCGGATCCTCGATCGCGTAGATCGGATCGGCACCGTAGCGCTTCGAAAACGCGCGGCGCCGGTACCAGTAGAACGGGTTCAGTCCGCCAATATCGATGCCGAGACGATCAAGAAGGTAGAAAAGAGTAACCAGCGAACCCAGTATGCCCAGAACGATGTGCATCGACGTGTCTCCGCGCAAATTCCCGGCCATTCTAGCAGTCGCACGGCCGCGATAGAGAGAACTCCGTCTCTGTTCCGGCGACTGGATTGATGCGATACGTTCGTGGTCGTGATGTCGTCGCTCGGTCGTTTGACGGGCTAGTCGTCTACGACGATTCGAGAATCGCGCAGACGCGACACCGGCACAGCGCCCCCGACGAAATAGTGTAGGCTTGGGCTATGGCGATACGACAATGCGGAGGCGACTGTGGCAATTAACTGCGAACTCAATGGCGAAGAGGTTAGCCTGGACGCCGATCCATCGATGCCCTTGGCACACGCGATCCGCGACATCGCGGGATTAACCGGTACTAAAGTCGCGTGCGGCAAAGCGCTGTGCGGCGCCTGTACCGTGCACATCGACGGCCAGCCTGTACGGGCCTGCGTGTACCCGGTGTCTGCCGTCGCAGGGCGCAGCGTTACAACGATCGAGGGCCTGTCCCAAGACGGCAATCATCCGCTGCAGGTCGCGTGGCGCGAGCTCAACGTGGCGCAATGCGGCTACTGCCAGTCCGGTCAGATCATGACGGCCGCCGCTCTGCTCACGCGTACGCCCGAACCCAGCGATGACGACATCAACACCGCCATGGACGGCAATTTGTGCCGTTGCGGCACGTACACGCGAATTCGTGATGCGATTCGTCGTGCCGCGGAGGGACAGTCATGAGCGAGCTTCGCAAAATCAGCCGCAGGCAGTTCCTGAAGCAAACCGGCCAGGCAGGTGGCGGCCTGGTATTTGCATTGACGTTTGCGACTGCCTGCCAGCCGCAGGAAGAGGCTGTTGGCCCGGCTGCAAAAATGGCCGCATCCGTGTCGCCGAACGTCTACGTCAATATCCGCAATGATGGCATCGTCGAGATCATTTGCCATCGCTCCGAAATGGGGCAGGGCATTCGAACGTCACTGCCGCAGGTCATTGCCGACGAATTGGAGGCCGATTGGGACAAGATCGAGCTCATCCAGGCTGTCGGGCACGAGAAATACGCCTCGCAGAACACGGACGGCTCGACGAGTATCCGCCAGCAGTTCGATCTGCTACGTAACGCCGGTGCAACCGCGCGCGACATGATGATCGCCGCTGCTGCTGCCGAGTGGGGCGTACCGGTCGAGGAATGCTCGGCACGCAATCACGCTGTGCATCATGAAGCCAGTGGGCGAACCGCTGGATACGGCGATCTGGTCGATGCGGCGGATGGGATGCCGCAGCCTGAGACTGCCGAATTCAAATCGCGCGAGGACTATCGATACATCGGCAAGCCGATGGACACGATTGACGGAGTCGCGTTCACGACCGGTACGGCCATCTATGGTACCGACATCGTGCTGCCCGACATGCTCTACGCATCGATCGAGCGATGCCCGGCGTACGGTGGCACTGTTACCGACTACGACGACACCAGGTCCCGGGAGGTTGCCGGGGTGGTCGACGTCGTTCGCCTGCCTGATCCGGTCATGCCGCCGGTGTTTAATCATCAGGGCGGCGTCGCGGTGCTGGCGACGAATACCTGGGCGGCAGAGCAGGGGCGCGCCGCGCTCGAGATCGAGTGGGACCGTGGTCCGAACGCCGTATATTCGAGCGAGCCTTACAAGGAACAGCTGATCGCGTCGGCGATGTCGCCTGGCAATGAGGTGCTGTCGCGTGGCGATGCCGATGCACCGGCCGAAACGATGCATGAGGCCGTATACTACGCGCCGCATCTATCTCAAGCTCCCATGGAACCCCCGGCTGCAACCGCACGATTCAACGAGGACGGTAGCTGCGAGGCGTGGGCTTGCACGCAGAATCCGCAGTCCGCGCGCGACACGCTTGCTGCTGTGCTGGGCATCGACAAGGAGCAGATTACGGTCCATGTGACGCTCCTGGGCGGTGGATTCGGCCGCAAATCGAAATCGGATTTCATTGTCGAGGCTGCACTGCTTGCTCGGGAGACAGGCAAACCGGTCAAGGTGACCTGGACACGAGAGGACGATCTGCGTCACGGCTATCTTCACTCAGTGAGCGCGCAGTATTTTCGGGCCGGCATGGACGAAGACGGCAGCGTGACGACGATGCTGCATCGTACGAGTTTCCCGTCGATCTCGTCGACGTTTGCGCCGGGCGCCACTGGCCCGGCGTCGATGGAACTCGGCCTCGGGGCAATCGACGCACCCTGGAACGTGCCGAACATGCGCCTCGAGTCTTGCGATGCACTGGCTCATGCGCGCATTGGTTGGTTTCGATCCGTGTGCAACGTCTGGCACGCGTTCGGAAGTTGCGGCTTCGTCGACGAACTCGCCGCGATCAGGGGCAAGGACCCGCTCGAGAACCTCGTCGAGATGATCGGCCCGCCGCGCAACGTAGACCCGGCAGATGACGGCGGTGAATACACCAACTACGGGCAAAGCCTCGAGCAGCATCCCGTGGATACGGGCAGGTTGACGGCCGTTGCCGAAAAGGTCGCAGACATGGCTGGCTGGGGACGCGATCTGCCGGACGGTCACGGCCTCGGCATTGCCGTGCACCGGTCGTTTCTTGCCTATGTCGGTGCCGTTGCCGAAGTGAGCGTAGACGAGAACGGCGATATCGCGGTGGACGAAATGTGGCTGTGCATCGATGCAGGTCTGGTTGTAAACCCGGATCGCGTCGTATCCCAGATGGAGGGTGCGGCGATATTCGGTATGAGCCTCGCGCTACACGGCGAACTCACGGCCACCGATGGTGCGATAGACCAGGGCAACTTCGACACATATCCCATCGTTCGTATGAACGAAGTCCCAAGGGAAATTCACGTGCACATCATGGAATCCGACGCGCCGCCGGGCGGCGTCGGCGAGCCGGGCCTGCCGCCCGTTGCGCCGGCAATCGTCAATGCCTACTTTGCGGCGACGGGCACGCGCGTACGCGAACTGCCACTGAGGAATGCCGGGCTGACCTGACCAGGTGACCGAGGCGGTTGCAATCGAGCGGTTGTCGCAGACCATGCTCGCCTTTTTCGATGCGCACGCGGCGCGCGGCGATTCGATGACGCTCGTTACGGTGCTGTCCACGGAAGGCTCATCGTATAGCAAGGCCGGCCATCCGTTGCTCGTGAGCGATTCCGGGGAATTGGCGGGACTGCTGTCAGGTGGATGTCTGGAGAACCACCTCATCGAGCGTTGCGGAGAAACGCTCCGCAGTGGCGAGCCTCGGCTAATCGAATACGATCTGCGTGACGACGACGAGCTTTTCGGGCTGGGCGTTGGGTGCGAGGGCGTCATGCGGGTGCTGCTCTACCCGACGTTCTCGGCTGACGACTACGCACCGATCGGGAGCATCCGGCAGCGCTTGCGGGACCGGGAATTCGTCGATCTCGACGTTCGTAGCGGGGAGTCTGCCCGTCACCTGCGCTGGATCCGGCCCGCCAGGTTGCTCGTACTCGGCGCGGGACCGGATGCCTTGCCGCTACTGCAGATGTGCCGATCGCTCGGTTGGCGGGTCACGGTAAACGATCATCGCCCGGCCTGGATTGCGCGCGTTGCGGCTGATGAGACAACGCGCGTTTCGCAGGCTGCGCCCGGGAATCTCGCACGCGAGGTCGATCTCGGCGATTTCGATGCCGCGATCGTCATGAGCCACAATCTCGACGCAGATTGTGACTATCTCGCGCAGCTTGCGACAACCGACGTCGGTTTTGTTGGGCTGCTCGGTCCGCCACATCGACGCGAACGCATACTCGGGAAAATCGGGCAATCGTCATTGCTGGAAGGCCGGCTGCGCAGCCCGGTGGGTATACGAATCGGCGGCCGCGGACCGGGTGCGATTGCGCTGGAGATCGTGGCTGAACTGCAGGCCTATTTCTGCGACCTCGACAAACGGCTCGCTACAGCCGCAAGGTCGGACGGTGTATCGATATCGATCGACGCGGGTTCGAACGCTACGGTCACGACAGCCTGAGCGTTGGCCTCCAAAATAGCCTTCGCCCCACGATCACCGGAAAGCTCAGACAACGCGTCGAAGTGATCACTGCCGAACAGGGCAGGTGGGCCGTTGGTGCCGGCGTACGCGCTGGCGACGATACTGCCCGGTCTGCCTCCCCATTCATCTTCAAGCGCATGCAAGTGATCGGCCGTGATCAGCGGCTGGTCGGCCAGCATCACGACGATGGCATCCGAGTCCGCGCGGCATGCGCGAACGCCCGCCACAATGCTCGTGCCAATGCCTGCCTCGTAGTCTGGGTTCCGGATAATTCGATCGGCAAGCCCTGCCGCGGCGTCCGCCACCCGGCTCGCGTCCTTTCCGGTCACGAGGACCACCCGACCGTTGTAGGCGCTGTCTGCCGCCAGCAGGGCGCGCTTCAGGAGTGGGACGTCTCCAACGGGCTGCAGCAGCTTGTTCGCCCCGAAACGGCTCGCGCTGCCGGCGGCAAGAACGAGCGCGACGACGGCTCGCCGGGGCAACGTCATGCATCACTCAATGCGGCGAGCTGATCGGCCTGGTACTCGTTCGTCAACGGCTCGATGACCTGCTCGAGGCCGCCTTCGAGAATCTCGTCGAGCTTGTAAAGCGTCAAATTGATACGGTGATCGGTCACCCGGCCCTGTGGGTAGTTGTACGTGCGAATACGCTCGCTGCGATCGCCCGAACCGACCAGCAACTTGCGCTGCTGGGCCTGCTCCGTTTCCTGTGCGGCAACCTGCTGGTCGAGAAGGCGCGCCTGGAGCAGCGACATCGCACGCGCCTTGTTCTTGTGCTGCGATCGTTCATCCTGGCACTCGACCACGATGCCCGACGGCAGGTGCGTGATGCGAACGGCCGAGTCCGTCTTGTTGACGTGCTGACCGCCCGCGCCCGACGCGCGATACGTATCGATGCGCAAGTCGGACGGATTGACGTCGACTTCCTCCACCTCGTCCGGTTCGGGAAGCACGGCCACAGTGCACGCGGAGGTGTGGATCCGCCCCTGCGATTCGGTTGCCGGTACGCGTTGCACGCGATGGGCGCCCGATTCGAACTTGAGTTTCGCGTAGATTCCGTCGCCCGTGACGCGACTGATGATCTCCTTGTAGCCGCCATGTTCGCCTTCGCGCGCGGAGAGAATCTCGATATGCCAGCGTGCCGTCTCGGCGTACTTCGAGTACATGCGAAACAGGTCGCCGGCGAAAATAGCGGCTTCGTCTCCGCCCGTTCCTGCGCGGATTTCGAGATAGACATTGCTTTCATCGAACGGGTCGGGGGGTATCAACGCTTTTTGCAGTTCAAGCAACAACGCTTCCCGCCGTTCTTCGAGCGAGGCGAGTTCTTCCGCGCCCATCTCGCGGACATCCTCGTCCGCATCATTCACCATTTCCTCTGCCGCAGCGATGTCGTCGAGCACAACCTCGTATTGCCGGAACGACTTCACGACCGGTTCGACACGCGAATATTCCTTTGACAAATCGCGGAACTGGTTTTGATCAGCAATGATCTCCGGGTCCGCAAGCAGTCCCGCGATCTCCTCAAATCGATCGCGAACCGATTCCAGTTTCAGGCGAATGGAATCCTTCATCGTCGTCAGTCGTCGAGTCCGAACAATTTGCGCGCAGCATCGATCAGGCCGGTATTCGAAGCCTCACCGGCTTTACGCAATTCTACGCTCGGTTTGTGCAGCATCTTCTTCATCAGGGAAGCTGTCGCGAACTCGATCGCGTCCTCCGCGGACTCGCCGCGTGCCATCCGTCGGCGCGCCTGCTCGGCCACCTGCTTGCGCACGATCTCATTGGATTCGCGTAGCGTCGAAATAACGGGAGCTACCTGCTTTGATCGCTCGATTGCGGCGTAGCGGCGAATCTCGTCGTCAAGCAGGCGTTGCGCTTCGATCGCAGCCGCTTCCCGGTTACCCTGTCCTTCGAGAATGACCTTGTCGAGGTCGTCGATCGAATAGAGGTAGAAATCGTCGAGCTCGCCGGCTTTGGCTTCGATGTCACGCGGTACCGCGATATCAACGGCGAAAATCGGTTTGCGTTTGCGCGCCTTGATCGCCGCTTCGACCTGAGCGGCCGTGATGACCGGTTCGGTCGCCGCCGTCGAGGTGAACAACAAGTCCGCTTCGGGCAAGGTGCCCTCGATTTCAGACAGGGGCAGTGCGAAGCCACCGAATTGCCCGGCCAATTCCTGGGCCCGATCGATGCTGCGATTCGCCACGAACATACGGCCGATGCCGCGCTTCTTGAGGTGCTTGGCGACGAGCTCGACCGTGACGCCGGCACCGACGAGCAGGGCCGTGTGCTTCTTGAAGCCGGCGAAAAACTGCTGCGCGAGATTCACAGCGGCCGACGCGACCGACACCGGACTTGCGCCGATTTCGGTATCTGTACGTATCTTCTTCGCGACGGCGAACGTGTGTTGGAACAGTCGACTCAGATTGTTGCCGACGGTATGTGCGCTCTGTGCATCACGGAACGCGTCTTTGAGTTGCCCGAGGATCTGCGGCTCACCGAGCACCATCGAATCGAGGCCACAAGCCACCCGGAAGATATGTCGAATTGCGTCTTCTTCGTCGAGCGTGAAAAGCGAGTCGGCGAACTCGGTCCCGAGCTCGCGATCATCGTGAAGCCAATTCTTTAACCGGTCGCGCCCTCCGTCTTCGCTGATGACATAAAACTCGGTGCGATTGCAGGTCGAGAGCAGTACGGCTTCGTTAACCCCGTCAAGACTCGCAAGGCGGCCAAGCGCACGCTTTACCTCGTCGCCTGAGAACACGACTTGTTCACGTATTTCGACAGGTGCCGTGTTATGGTTCAGCCCGAGAATTTGCAGCGGCATAGGTTTCAAATTGGCGCCAAATCGGCACTCAAGATTCTTGCGAGTGCGTATGATAAGCGAACTGAACCACGAGTTCCTTGTCTGTGTAGCTAAGGAACGATGATTTATGCACCAGAACCCAGGATGGCTCGCGGCGCTGCTGCTGCTCCTACTGACGGCCGTCACACCAGATAACACGCTCGCGGACGACGATGCCTCGTCCGATGCCAGCGCGTACGTGCTGCAGGCCGAGATGGCCCTGCAGCGCGAGGAATACCTGATGGCGGTGCAGGAGTACCGCAAGGCCGCCGAGCTCAGCGATGATCCCGATCTTGCGCGCCAGGCGGCGTTGGTTGGTATGACCTACGGTTTCAATCGCGAGGCCCTTGCGGCGGCAAAGCGCTGGTACAAGCTCGACGAGAAGAGTAATGAGTCACGTGCCGTACTCGCCCAGATCAGTTTCCGCGTCGGCGACGTCAAGACTGCACGACGTCATTTCGGCTACCTGCTTGACAAGAGCAGTGAACCGCCCGGCGAGAAACTGCTCATGCTCGTCAGTTACCTGTCCGATGGCGGTGACCCGGAAGACGCCGACAAACTGATGCGTTCGCTGGCGCGCCCGTATCCCGAGTCGGCGCTCGCGCACTATGCCGTTGCGACGGTATCGCTGAGAGCAGGCGATACCGATCATGCGCTTGAACGCGTCAGCAAGTCGATTGACCTAGACCCGGACAATCTGCGCGCCAGGCTGCTGTACGCGCGCGTCCTGCTGGCGCAGGGTGAGCACGACGAGGCGATCGACTATGTCGCGCGGATCGTTGGTGACGACCCTGATCCGGACCCGGATGCGCGCATGGAACTCGCCGTGCTGTACATGATGGCGAACCGCGAAGACGATGCGCTGAGCCAGGTCAATCAGGTACTGCTCGAGCAGTCGGGCCGCCTCGACGCGCTTCGCATGGCCGCGATCATCAGCTTTCACCAGGGCAATCTCGACGCGTCCTGGGAAGATTTCCAGGATCTGCTGGCATCCGGCCAGTACCGTATGGACGCCTTGTACTACCTCGGCCGCATCGCCGATTACCGCGACGAGAAGGACCGTGCGATTCGTTTTTACAGCGAAGTCACCAACGGTTCGAATGCGATGTCATCGCAACGCCGGGCCGCGGGTTTGCGGTACTACGAAAACGACGACCTCAAAGGCGCACTGGAACAACTGGACCAGTTCAAGTACCAGTCGCCGTCCAACTGGTTCGACGTTCAGCTGGCCAAAGCGCGGTTGTTGGCGATTGCCGAGGAACACGAAGAAGCCCTCGATCTCTACGACAAAGCGCTGCACGACCGTCCCGACAGCGAGCGCGCCGCCCTGAGCCGTGCCGAGCTGTTACTCAAGATGGACCGCCTCGATGAGGCGCTGGCGGGGTACGCAGACGCAGCCCGGCGCTTCCCCAAGAGCGCGCTGTCCCTGAATGCTTACGGGTATACGCTCGCCGATCGCACCGATCGTTTTGCCGAGGCCGAAAAACTCATTCGTAAGGCGCTGCGCTACGAACCCGAGAGCCCGGCGATCATCGACAGCATGGGTTGGGTGCTGTTCAAACTTGGCCAATACGAAGAAGCCCTTGTCCAGCTCGAGCGTGCCTATGAAGGCATGAAAGATCACGAAGTCGCGGCGCACATCGTCGAGACGCTTGTCGCACTCGACCGTCGTGACGAGGCGCTCGATTTCCTCGTCGAGGCTGAAGCGCTGACACCGGACAGTCACCTGCTGGAGGATGTGCGCAAGCGCCTGTTCTCCAATGAACCCTAGCAAGCCCTTTACGTTACTTGCGGCCGCGCTCCTGCTCGGTGGCTGCGCGACCGTGCCCGAGAGCGTGTCTCTCCCCGCCATCGACTCATGGGACACGCGCACCGAGGTGCTTAACGCCCTGGATGACTGGCAATTTCGCGGCCGTATCGCGGTTAAGGCCGGCGACGAGGGCTTCAATGGCAAGTTCAACTGGTCGCAACAAGGCGATGCCTTCAATGCCACTGTCGGCGGCCCCCTCGGCATGGGCACGGTGCGAATCCAGGGCGACGGCCGCGCCGTCGTACTCACCGACAAGGACGGGGTCGAAACGGTTCTTCAGGATGCAGAACTCGAACTTCGATATCGCTACGGCTGGACGATCCCCGTTGGCAGCCTGCGCTACTGGGCGCTGGGCATCCCCGACCCCGCTTTGCCGGCCGTCACCGACGTCGACGAGGAGGGCCGCCTCGTGCGCCTCGAGCAACGCAACTGGGTCGTTGAAATCTCGCGTTACCGGGAAGGCGGCGGACAGCAAATGCCGCGCATTTTGACGGCAAAAGACCCCGATACACGCGTGCGAATGGTCATTGACCGCTGGCTATTCTTCGATCGTTGACACGTCAGGGACCGCGCCGCACAATTGCGCCGCACGCGTAGTCGGTTTTCTTGGGGCGTAGCCAAGTGGTAAGGCAACGGGTTTTGATCCCGTGATTCGCAGGTTCGAATCCTGCCGCCCCAGCCATCCGGAATCAGCAGGGGGTTACCGTGGATCTGGCAACAATGGCGGTATTTTCGGGCAACGCGCACCCGCAACTCGCCCAGGACATCGCACGTTACCTTAGACTGCCTCTGGCCCGAGCTCATGTCGGCCGCTTTTCCGACGGCGAGATCAACGTCGAAATTCTCGAGAATATCCGCGGGCGCGAGACTTTCATCGTTCAGCCGACGTCTCCGCCGTCGTCGGAGAATCTCATGGAGCTCCTTGTCATGGTCGATGCGGCGCGGCGTGCGTCGGCAGCACGCATCACAGCCGTCATACCCTACTTTGGCTTCGCCCGGCAGGACCGTCGCCCACGGGCCTCACGTGTGCCGATTACGGCAAAACTCGTCGCAAAGCTGATCGGGGCCGCCGGTGTCGACCGCGTGCTCACCGTCGACCTGCATGCCGACCAGATCCAGGGTTTCTTCGACATCGCAGTCGACAATGTGTACGCGTCGCCGATCCTGCTCGCGGACGTCTGGAAGCAGAAGTACAAGGAAATGGTCGTCGTTTCGCCCGATGTCGGCGGTGTCGTTCGCGCCAGGGCACTCGCCAAACGCCTCGGCGATGCCGATCTCGCGATCATCGACAAGCGTCGGGCCCGCGCCAACCAGTCCGAGGTGATGAACATCATCGGCGAGGTCAGCGGGAAGAACTGCGTTATGATCGATGACATGGTCGATACGGCCGGCACGCTGTGCTACGCGGCGAGCGCTCTCAAGGAAGAGGGTGCAGTCACTGTTGCTGCCTACATAACCCACCCCGTCCTGTCCGGCCCGGCGGTGTCACGCATTGCCGAGTCGGCGCTCGACGAGATGGTCGTCACCGACACAATCCCGCTCAACGAGGCTG
Source organism: Woeseiaceae bacterium (assembly GCA_030065985.1). GTDB lineage: Bacteria > Pseudomonadota > Gammaproteobacteria > Steroidobacterales > Woeseiaceae > UBA1847. Next base: position 12,170 of record JASJCM010000056.1, read on the forward strand.
CCCGGGCGTGCGAGAAGATCCGCCAACTGTCGGTGGCTGAAATGCTCGCCGAGACCATGCGCCGCATCAGCAACGAAGAGTCGGTTTCGAGCCTCTACGTCGATTAACACAAAAGGGGACACATGCCGGGGCCTGCGGCCCGCAGTATATATCCCCACTTCTAATATGCCGGGGCCTGCGGCCCGCGGTATATGTCCCCCCCTTCTAATACGTGTGCCGTTCGGTTAAGATGCGCCGCCCCACAGCGATTGGTCGCGATTTCTGCGGGGTTTGCAGCTGACAAAAGCTCAGCAAAATCAATCAGATATGGAGAATAGTCATGAGTGACAAATTCGATCTGATTGCGGACATCCGTGAAGACCAGGGGAAAGGTGCGAGCCGCCGCCTGCGTCACAAGGGGTTGGTACCCGCAATCATCTATGGCGCCGGCCGCCCGCCGCGCGCACTCACGTTTGACCACAACAAGGTCATCCGCCAGCTCGAGAACGAGTCCTTTTACTCATCGGTCCTGAATATCAAGGTCGGCGAGAAGAGCCAGGCGGCGATCCTCAAGGATGTACAGCGCCATCCTTCCAGGGCGCTGATCATGCACATGGACTTCCAGCGCATCGTCGAGGACCAGGAAATCAAGATGCTCGTGCCGATTCACTTCCTGGGCGAAGACGTCGCCAAGGGCGTGAAGCTGGGTGGCGGCAAAGTCATGCACCTTCTGAACGAGATCGAAGTCGTGTGCTTGCCGAAGGACTTGCCGGAGTACATCGACATCGACGTCTCCGAGCTCGAGCTCGACGAGATGATCAAGCTGTCGGAAATCTCCTTGCCGAAGGGCGTGTCGATCCCGGCACTGGCCCAGGGCGAGGAAGCCGACCGCCCGGTCGTAGCGATCCAGGTCATCAAGGAAGTCGTCATCGAAGAGCCGGAAGAGGAAGAAGGCCTCGAAGCTGTTGCCGAAGGCGAAGCCCCGGCCGAGGCCCCAGAGGACGAGTCGGCCGACGACGAGCCAGAGAAAGAGTAGTCCCGATAACAGGCATTTCGAAAAGACCGCCGCCCGGCGGTCTTTTTGTTTAAGATTGCGACGCCATGACCAAGCCCATCCGCATCATTGCCGGCCTCGGAAACCCCGAGGGGAAGTACGAGCGTACCTTGCACAACGCGGGCTTCTGGTTCGTGGATGAGCTGGCCCGCAAATACGGCGGCAGCTTTCGCTATGAAAAAAAGTTCGACGCCGACTACTGTCGAATCAACCTGCACGGCGAGGATGTCTGGCTGGTCAAGCCGCAGAGTTACATGAACTGCAGCGGCCGCCCGATCCGGGGCGTGCTCGACTACTATCGACTGCGCACTAACGAGCTGCTCGTCGCGCACGACGAGATCGACCTGTCGCCCGGCACCGTGCGCCTGAAGGAAGGCGGCGGGCACGGCGGACACAACGGACTCAGGGACATCATCAAGCACTGCGGCAACGACTTCCTGCGGCTGCGCCTCGGCGTTGGCCATCC
>JASJCM010000010.1 GCA_030065985.1 Woeseiaceae bacterium
GCCTTACTGTGAGCGCCGATGTCTTTGGCGCAAGCTCCGAAGGTTTGATAACGGCGCAGTTGCCTGCGGCAATCGCGGCGACGAGACCGGCCAACGTCAACTGCAGCGGATAATTCCATGCACCGATGATAAGCACGACACCGAGGGGTTCGGGTTGCAACCAGCTTTTGCCCGGTTTGCCGACCATTGGCGTCGGTACCTTGCGACGCCTTGTCCATTTCTTCAGATGCTTGCGGCTGTAGGCCGCATCGCTGGCGACGTAGGAAACCTCTGTCGACCAGGCTTCGAGCGCATGTTTGCCGAGATCGGCCTTGAGTGCGTCCAGAATGTCCTGCTCCCGTTCGGCCATCATGCGCTCCACCGCCTCGAGCTGCTGCGCGCGCCATTCCAGGCTGAGCGTCCGTTCGGACTCGAACACGGCTTCAAGTTCGGCGAGCATGTCTGTGTAGTCGGGTTGCGTGCTGATTGGGGTGGCTGCTTCGGTCATGGCAGGAGCCTCAGTCTGAGTTGACGATCCATCCGACGATGCGGCGGATCTCATTGCGTATGGATTTATAGTCTACGTTGTCGAGCACAGCCGGCAACGCCTGGTACTCGAGCCGCGTTATCGTGCCGAGCAACAGGCGCGCATCCGTTTCCGGGTCAGTCGCGTTGAAGTATTCGCAAAACCGAACCATGGGCTGCAACAGTCGGCTGCGATGCAGAGCAGACAGCTCCTGCAAAGTCGGCTCGTTCAATGCTTCGTAGAAGAAGTGATGTTCGACGGCGAGTCCTTCAGGGTGTTTTGCCAATCCATGCCTGATGTGATCAACAATTCGCTTCGTACAGTAGTCAGTAATGCGCCGCCGCGTTTCCTCGTCGGCAAGGTCAGACGGCGAAAACTGATCGAGGTACCTGAACGCCTTCTCCCACTGCTCGGTTAGCGCGCCGTAATCCTTATCCATGAAGGTACGGAACGCGAGCGACAGAAGTTCGTTCAGGTCGCGAAAGTAATAGGTCGTCAGCGATAACTGCACACCCGCCTCACGGGCGATCGCGCGATGCGTCGTGCCGCGCACGCCCTCTTTTGCAATAACGGTGAGCGTAGCGTCGAGGATCTTGCGACGTGTCTGCTCGCCGCGCGGTCGCGTGCCACGATTCCTGATTTCCACTACGCCGGAGTCACTCATGCCACTATTCTCGCAGATTGGGGCCCTGCTCGCGTACGGATTCCGAGACACACTACCGGATCCCCTGGCCGAAATGTGCCAAGCTCTTGATAGGACTATGAGAATTCCTCGGGAGAGACCAATGCGACAGCTGCTTTTCCTCGCCGCCGTGTTCTTCGTCACCGCCGCGGTAGCGGACGACAAACTCGATACAAAAGAGCTCGACAAGTCGTCGACTAATATGAGCACGACAACCACCGCAACCGATTACAACTCGAGCCGGTCGAACAACATCAACGCGGCTGTACCGGCCGGCGGGCCGATTGGCGATGAGAACGACGACGACGAACAGTCTGAAACTCGCGCACAAGATTACAATTCCAGCCGGTCAAACACGACGTCAGCCATAGACGACAAAGTGGACCTGGATAAAGACAGCGTCATCCATCGTGATATTGCGACACGCAACATGCAGACACACGACGATGATGATGATGACAAGGCGGCTGCCGAGTACCAGGACCCGGACGATCCCGTCACGCGCAAGCGGCCCGGCAAGCGCTAGGCGGTCAACTCCGATACGTCGAGCAAATACTGCTGTCGGCTACCTTCATGTATTGAGTCGATCGTGACGTAGCGATCGTCGGGGCCGAAGCGCGGGTGTAAATCACATCGATTGTGTTTGCCCACGTCGGGGTCCGTGTAGAACTCCCCGATCATGTAGCACGTATCTGTGTCGACTTCGTAGAGCAACACCCGTTGCAGGTTCGACTCTTTGTTTGCGTACGTATCGGTCAGGATGAACCGCCCGTCGCTTGAGTACGTCATGTGCCCGTTCTCGGCAAGCGCACCCCGGCCAATGACTTCGACAGACCCATCGCGATCATCGTAGAGGTGATAGTGAGCCGAACCGCCGTGCGTGCCCCAGGCGACAATGGAATCAGCGTCCTTCCACATTGGGTTGGAAAGCAGGGAAGGATTCTCAGCGCCTTCCAGCAGCTTCAAATCGGTACCGTCTACATTGCAGCTGAACAGGCGGTGGCAAAAGCTTGATTCGTCGTCGACGCGCTCGGTCCAGCGATGCAAAAACAGGAAGCGCTGGCCATCTGGCGCAGCCGCGACGTGCGTCACCCAATGGATAGCGTTGTCCATTGACGGCAGAGAGTCGAACTCAGACAGCTGTCGTAGCGACACAAGCAACTCGAACTCGGCCGTTGCGATATTCATGCGCCATATGCCGTCATCGTCTGGTGCGGGCTCGGGCTTGGTATTCGCATGCGCGGCGCGAAAGCCGGTGAGCCTGTGTGTTGGCCGGTAACCCAGCGCCTTGTGCGTAACTTCGAGCCGTGCAAAGTCAATGCACAATGCGTATGCGCCGTCCGGAACAACGGCATAAACTGGCAGCGGTAGCTCGCGTACCTCCTCGTTCGCACAATCGTACACGTTTGCGCGGAAGTCCGCATAGGGAAACTCGGTAATCTCCGGCCCCATCGCGCGGGTGTTGTAGACGATCTGCTGCTCGCCCGGCGTTTCCAACCACTGTAACTGGCAGCCAATCTGCCAGTTCCACGCCGTCGACGAGCCGATGATCTTGAAACTATCCTTTTCCTCGAGGTCAAAGTAGCCGACCTCGGCGACTTCGCTGCCGTCGAGGTCCTGCGTCATGACCGGCACCTGGTTTGACAACAGGTAGCGCCCAAGGTCGTCCCAAGGGCTCTTGCTGTAGTAGCCCAGGAAGTGGTTGCGTTGGCCGTCGCCGATACGGCGAATCGGGCAGGGCCGATCGATGAATCTGCTCATGACGGGTATTATGCGCCTCTTTGTGCCACATGGCGCGCATGCAAACAGGCCGGAAACTGGAGACCTGATGAAGAACAAGATCACGCTGCTGCTTGCCCTGATTCTCGCCGCACCGCTTGCACACGCCGAAGAATTGACACTCGAACGCATCATGGCTGATGCCGACTGGCTCGGGAACAAACCGCAGAACGCATTCTGGGGCGCCGACAGCCGCACCGTGTTCTTCGAACAGAAGCGCGAAGGCTCCAAGCTGCAGGACCTTTACTCCGTGGATACGATCGACGGAGCAATAGCGCAGATTGCCGAGTCGTCCTGGTCACAGACATTCCGCAGATCGACCGTCTACAGCCAAGCAGGCGACCTGCACGCATGGACCTACGCCGGCGACATCTTCATGAGCGACGGCGACACCTCCTGGCAGGTGACACGCACGGCCGCTACCGAGTCTTCGCCGATGTTCATGGCGGACGGGCGGCGCATCGCGTTTCAGCGCGATGGCCAGATGTTCGTCTTCGACCCCGCTAGCCGGCTTGCCGAACAGGTCACAAATCTCAAGTTCGAAGATGACCCGACGGCCGACGATGGCTTCGACGTCATGCGGACACACCAGGAGCGCCTCTACCGCAAGCTGCGCGAGTCCGAGCAGGACAAGGACGAGGCGCGCGAGCGCGAGACTTCGTTGTATGAGCTCGACGAAGCGCTCAGCGCGGCGCCTATCTACATGGGTGACCAGCTGGAGTCGCAGGGGCACGCGCTGTCGCCCGACGGCCGCTGGCTGCTGGTCGTCACCGAGGCCAAGAGTTTTGACGGCGGCAAAGACGGCAGCATGCCCGAATACGTCACGATGAGTGGTTACGTCGAAACTCGCACCGTGCGGACGCGGGTCGGCCGGAAGGGACGGGCACCACAGTCGGTGTGGCTCGTCGATCTCGAGACCAGTGAGAAACACGAAATCAGCCTGGGCAACTTGCCGGGCATTGACGAGGATCCGCTCGCCAAACTGCGTGCCGGCGCGATCGAGCACTTCGTTGAGCTCGGCGAAGAGCGTGACAAAGCTGAGGCACGGCTCAAGGCGCCCGACATCCGGGGCGTGCAGTTCTACGAGGTGCAGTGGTCAAACGACGGCGCGCAGGCGCTGTTGTACGTGCATGCTAACGACAACAAAGACCGCTGGATCGCAACGATCGACTTCGACGGCAAAGAGCTCATCAACCAGCATCGCCTGACCGATGAGGCCTGGGTCAACAACTATCACATCGAGCACGGCTGGCTCGACGACAACGAAACGATCTGGTTCCTGTCCGAAGACCACGGTTACCTGGGCTTGTACACGAAGAACATCGACGATCGTCGTAGCAGAGCGCTCGTAACGGGTGAGCACGTGATCTTCGATCCGGTGCTCGGCCCGTCCGGCAGGTATCTCTATTACCAGGCGAACGTCGAGCATCCGGGCCTTTACGAAGGTTGGCGCGTCGATGTCGCAACCGGCAAGGCTGAGCAACTGACGAACCTCGATGGCACGAGCGCCATCGTCGTGTCACCCGATGAATCGAAGTTGCTGATCACGCACTCCACGCACGGCCGTCACGATGAGCTTTTCGTGCAGGACAATCGGCCCGGCGCCGAGGCGCGGCAGCTCACCGACACGATGAGCGATCTCTACAAATCGATCGACTGGCAGCAGCCGACCTTCGTCGAGGTGCCGTCGTCGCATGTCGACAAACCCATCCATTCGAAACTCTATCTGCCGGACGACCACGACCCGTCGAAGACCTACCCGGCCGTCATGTTCGTGCACGGTGCCGGCTATCTGCAGAATGCCGACTTCGGCTGGCCCGACTATTACCGCGAACACATGTTTCACAACCTGCTCGCGCAGCATGGCTACGTCGTCATCGACCTGGACTTTCGCGCATCGGAGGGCTACGGCCGTGACTGGCGCACGGCGATCTACCGTCGCATGGGCGTGCCGGAGCTCGAGGACTACATCGATGGCATCGACTTCCTTGCGGAGAACTACGGTGTCGATCGCGAGCGGGTCGGCATTTACGGCGGGTCGTACGGCGGCTTCATGACCTTCGTCGCGCTCTTCAAAGCGCCGGGCACGTTCAAGGCCGGCGCCGCGCTGCGTCCCGTAACCGACTGGTCTCATTACAACCACGGCTACACATCGAACATCCTGAACACGCCAGACACCGATCCCGAGGCGTTCTATGTCAGTTCGCCGATTAACTATGCCGAGGGGCTGGAAGATGCCTTGCTGATCCAGGCTGGCATGCTGGATGACAATGTCTTTTTCCAGGATGCGGTCCTGCTCGTGCAGCGACTGATCGAGCTCGGCAAGGAAGACTGGGAAATGGCAATCTACCCTCAGGACCCGCACGGCTACGTGCATCCGGAAAGCTGGCTTGACGGTTACCGGCGTATCTTCAAACTGTTCGAGGCCAAGTTGAAGTAAGTCACATGATCGACAAATCGCTAATCGGCACGGAGATGCCGAGCCACTCGACCACCGTCGAGGCGAATCGACTCCGGTTTTTTGCCAAGGCTACTGGCCAGACTGACCCGGTCTACGTTGATGAATCAGCTGCGCAAGCTGCCGGCTACCGTGGCCTGCCGATGCCGCCGACGATGGCTTTCTGTTTCGATATGGACGTGCCAAATCCGTTCGAGATTCTCGACGTGCTCGATGTAGAGCTTGGCCGGCTGCTGCACGGCGAGCAGCATTTCGACTACCTCGGCGATGTCTGCGCCGGCGATACGCTGACTTATCGCACCAGGATTTCAGATATCTACGACAAAAGAAACGGTGCGTTGGAGTTCATCGTGACCGACACCGACGTCGACAACCAGGATGGCGACTGCGTCGTGAAGATGCATCGCGTCTACGTGATTCGCAACTGAGGAGTCGAGCATGCCCCCAATCACCCTTGACTCCCTCAGCATCGGCGACACTCTGCCACCACTGACCGTCAAACCCATCTCAAGGACGACCCTGGCGCTGTATGCCGGCGCGTCGGGCGACCACAACCCAATTCATCTCGATATCGATTTCGCGAAACGGTTTGGACTCGATGACGTCATCGCGCACGGCATGCTGATTATGGCCTACGCGGGTCGGATGCTGACGGACTGGGTACCGCAGTCGGCACTGCAACGCTTCGGCGTCCGCTTCAGCGCTATGACCGCGGTACACGACGAAATTACGTGTACAGGTACAGTCACGGCGAAGCATGAAGACGGCACCGTGCATGTCGACCTGCAGGCAGCAGATCAACGCGGCGACATCAAACTCGCAGGCGAAGCAGTGCTGCGCCTGGCCGCCTGAGACGGCGGCGCAACACGCTGAAAACAATTACCGCAAGCGGTTTCCGTCGGCATCCCACACCTCGACTTCACCGATCTCGAGAGCATTGATCGAGTCCTCGATCTTCTCGAGGTCCCCCGTAACGAACCACGTGAGTTCGTCGGGATCGATCCGATCGGTCAGCGACGCGACGAGATCTTCGAGCTGCACGGCCTCGTACTCTGCCTTCCGCTGCTCGACGTAATCGTCTGCAAGGCCAAACACGCCATTGTTCACGAGGTATTGCAGGGTGCCGTTCGCCGTAGCGGTTACCGCCGGCAGCTTGCGTATGCGCTCATTACGCACCTTGTCCAGCTCGTCAGCCGTGATCGGTCTTGCGTCGGCCAGCGCCTCAAACTCGGCAACAAGCTCGCGGATGCTGTCGGCGGTCTTATCGGACTGCACCTGCGCAATAATCCACCACTTGCGCGGACCGGCTGTCTGACCGGTCCCTGAGCGAACGCCGTAGCTCCAGCCCCTCTCCTCGCGAAGATTCGTGTTGATCCGCGACATGAAGTTGCCGCCGTAGATCATGTTGGCGAGTGTAAACTCCGTGTGTCCGGCCTGGAACGGCGGATCGATAACGCGCGCGGCAACAATATTGGACTGTGGCGCACCGGGCATGTCGAAGACGATGACGCGAGGCTGCGGCTCCGGTTGCGGCGCCGCGAGCACGTCGACATCCAACGACTCGCCTTTAACCGGCTTCCAGTTGCCGAAGTGCTTGTTAAGCGTGCTGCGAAGCTCTTCCGATTCAATGCCACCGACCACGTACAACGTGAGATCCTGCGGGCGGATGCGTCGTTCGTAAGCCGCGCGAATATCGGCATCGGTCAGCGCCGCGACATCCGCCGTTGTGGACGGCATGCCGCCATAGGGATGCTCCCCATAGATCACAGCGTCGGAATACATGCGCGCAAGCGTTGCGGGATTCGTCTTGCCCTGCTCGATCGTGGCGATGGACTGCTCCTTGAGCAGTGCAACTTCCTTTTCGTCGAACGACGGGTTGCGCACGATATCTGCGGCGAGCTCCATCGCATCGTCGATCTTCGAGGTCAATGTGGAAACCGTCATACGACTGGAGTCGTTATCGAGCGACATGCTGAATGAGCTGCCCGTGCGCTTCAGATCGTCCTGAATCTCGTCCGCAGACCGCTCCTTCGTGCCCCGGCTCATTGCGGGGAATGCGATTGCGCTGGCCGCCGGATTCTCGTTCGCCGAGACAACAGAACCGATACGGAACAGGCCGACGACACTGACCGCTGGGACCCCGGCGCGCTTTACGAAGCGTACGGGGATGCCGTTCTTCAGCTCGAAGTCCTCGACCTCAGGACCCTTGGCGGGCGGGTAACTATCGACCGACGGCAGGTCACTGCGGTCAACGCCTTCCGCCGCAGCCGTGTAATTCGGGAACATCGTGACGTAAATCTCGTGGAATCCGTCACCCAGCCACTCGACTGCTGCCGCCCTAACGGATTCAGGTGTCGAGTTGTCGATCCAGCTGAAGCCGAGCTTGTACGCATCCGGCGATCCGCCATAGTACTCGCTCTCAGCCAACAGGTTCGCTTTGCCGGCGAGCGAGTCGAGGCCCTTGATAACTGACGCCGCGTACTGCGTCTTGATCAGCTCGAGTTCTTTCAACGTTGGGCCGTCTCTGAAGAAACGGCTCAGTTCCTCCGCGACGATCTGGCGTACGCGATCGGCATCGGCGCCTGGTATCAATACGACCTGCAAACCAACCATCGACGCAAGATCGAAGGGCTGCGTGCTCATCGAGGCGCCCACGGCCAGCTTTTCCTCCTTCACGAGTCGTCGGTACAGGCGGGATGACGAATCGCCGCCGAGGATGCGCGTTGCCAGTGAAACCAGTGTCGACGCCTCGTGATCCAAGCCGGGGACAGACCAACCTCTGTAAATCAGCGGGTTCGCGACGCGGTCCTGGTAGGTCTCGAACGTGTTGAGAGTGCGCTCCGGCACCCAATCGTCGCGATGCGAAACCGGCGGCCCGGCGGGAATGTCGCCGAAGTGTGCTTCGACAGACGCAAGCGCAGCGACAGGGTCGATATCACCGGCCACGGTCACGATGGCGTTTGCCGCGCCGTACCACTCTTTGAACCACTCGTGCACGTCCTCGAGCGATGCTGCATCGAGATCTTCCATCGAGCCGATCGTCGACCAGCTGTACGGATGACCTTTCGGGTAAACGCCGGCGAGCATCTTCTTGTAGACCTGCGAGTATGGACGATTGTCGCCGCGACGCTTCTCGTTCTGCACGACGCCACGCTGCTGGTCGAGTTTTTCCTGGGTGACCGCCCCGAGCAGGTGACCCATGCGATCCGACTCAAGCCAGAGAATGCGATCGAGTGCCGTGTTCGGCACCGTCTGGAAATAACGCGTGCGATCAAACCACGTATCGCCGTTCAGCGATCCGCCAACGTCCTGAACCGGCTCGAAGTACTCGCCATCGTAATTTTCGGAGCCGTTGAACATCAGATGCTCGAACAGGTGTGCGAATCCGGTCTTGCCAGGCTTCTCGTCGCGCGACCCTACTTTGTAGTAGACGTTGACGAAGGCTTGCGGCGCGGCGCGATCGACATGCACCAGTACGGTCAGGCCATTGTCGAGAATGTGGCGTTCATAGGGGATATCGACGCCTGCAAGGTCCTGTGCCGCGGCGGGCAGAACCAACAGGGCGGCAAGCAGCGTTGACGCTGCGAGTCGTTTGATCATTTGTAACTCCGAAGCTTGCTTACAGGCTGGTGTAGAGAACCCACAGAATCGCGAGCGGTACGACGATCCGAATCATCCACAGCCAGGCCTTGGCCATTAACGCGCCGCCGAAGTCGAGATCTTCGGCGAGCACCGAGGGTTTGACCAGCCAGCCGACGAACAGTGCCATCAAAATACCGCCGAGCGGCATCATTACGTTCGCCGTGAAATAGTCGATCAGTGCAAATGGCGTCATGCCTTCGAATGCGGCGATGCCGCCGAGCGGATACGTCTCGGACCAGATGTTGAACGAGAATACCGTCAACAGACCGATGGCCCATGCCAGCACACCGAACACGAGCACGCCGTTGCGACGCTTCATGTGCCACTTGCCTTCGGCGAATCGCACGATTGGCTCGATAATTGCGATAAGCGACGTTACAGCAGCGAACGCAAGGAGGATGAAGAACACGACGCCAAAGATTCGGCCGCCAGGCATTTCGGCGAATGCGGTCGGCAGCGTCTGGAAGATCAGCCCTGGGCCCGAACCCGGATCGAGGTTGTTGCCGAAGACAAGCGGGAAGATCATCAGGCCCGCAAGTAGCGCAACGAGCGTGTCAGCGCCTGCGATCACGAGGGCGGACTTCGTCAGCGACACGCCCTTCGGCACGTACGAGCCGTACGTCATCAGGAGACCCATCGCCACGCTGATCGAGAAGAATGCCTGACCGATCGCGACAAGCACTGTCGCGCCGTCAATTTTGCTGAAATCGGCGCTGAACAGGAAATCGATTGCCCGGCCGAAGTCACCTTCGACCGCCGCGTACCCGATCATCAGAATGAGCATCGCGAACAGCGACGGCATCAGCACCGTGACGGCCTTCTCGATACCCTTCTTGAGGCCGCGACCGACGATATACAGGGCAATAGCCATGAATACGGTGTGCCAGACAATGAGCTGCCGGGGATCGGCCAGCAGAGCGTCGAATTGCGCCGCAACAGCCGCCGGGGCCGCATCACCAAAGCCACTGCCTGCCTTGAAGATATAGGACAACGTCCAGCCGGCAATCACACAGTAGTACGTCGCGATCAGGTAGCCAACAAGCATGGCCATGTAGCCGACGAGCGACCAGGCCCGTGGTTGACCCGCGTCGCGCGCGACATTGGCCATTGCAATGGGTGGACTGTGTCCGCCCGCACGACCGATCCACAATTCGGCGATCAGGATCGGGATGGCGATAAAGAGCACACACCCGAGATATACGAGCACGAACGCCCCGCCGCCGCTTACCCCGACGACGAACGGGAATTTCCAGATGTTGCCGAGTCCAACCGCGGCGCCAACCGCGGCCAGCACGAAAGTGAAGCCCGATGACCAGGATTTCGCTGAAGCTGCTGCCATTGTTGTTATTCCTCTTGCCGGCCATCCCCCCGGACAGCGGGACATAGCTTACAACACTGCTCCGACCGACGTGGGACTACCACAGTTGCCGTATCCCCCGTTTCAGGGATTCTCACTAAGATATTCGGCTAGCCGTGCAAACCATGCAGTAACAGGACACCGACGTGACGACTTACAACCCACCGCTCGACGACATCAATTTCTGCATTCGCCACCTTGCGGGCATCGACGACATCCTCAAGCTCGCGCCTTACGAAGGCATTGAGGCTGCGGACCTGGAACAGGTTCTGGACGAATCCGCAAAGTTCGCTCGCGACATCATCGCCCCGACCAACGTGCCCGGCGACCAGCAGGGTTGCGCCGTCGAAGGCGACAGTGTGCGCGTACCGGCCGAGTTTGCCGACGTTCATAGCCAGTTCGTCGAAAATGGCTGGCAGGCGGTGGGTGGCAATGCCGAATACGACGGTATGGGCCTGCCCGCGATTACGGCATTCGCAACCAACGAGATGGTCCAGACCGCCAACATCTCCTATTCGCTGTTGCCGATGCTGACGTCGGATGCCGCCGAGGCGATGGCGGCGCATGCGAGCGACGAACTCAAGTCGACCTATCTTTCGAAGATCGTGACGGGTCAGTGGGCAGCCACGATGAACCTGACCGAGGCACAAGCCGGTTCCGACCTCGCGGCCATTACCACGCGCGCCGTCCGCGATGGCGATCAGTTCCGTATCTTCGGCACAAAGATCTTCATCACGTGGGGCGACCACGAACTCTCCGAGAACGTCATTCACCTTGTCCTTGCGCGCATCGATGGCGCGCCTGAAGGCGTGCGCGGCATCTCGATGTTCCTCGTTCCGAAGTTCCTCGTGACCGCTGACGGCGAGCCAGGCGAGCGCAACGACCTGCGTGCCACGTCGGTCGAGCATAAGCTGGGCATCCACGGCAGTCCTACGTGCGTCATGCAGTTCGGTGACAAAGACGGCGCCGTCGGTTACCTCGTCGGTGAAGAGAACCGGGGACTGCACGCGATGTTCACGATGATGAATCATGCGCGCATGGGCGTCGGCCTGCAGGGGCTTGCAGTCAGCGAGCGCGCGTTCCAGCATGCGAGCGCTTACGCGCTCGATCGCGTGCAGGGGCGCGTGCCAGGCATGGAGGGCACAGCGCCCATTATCCACCACGCCGATGTTCGTCGCATGCTCATGCTGATGCGTTCACAGGTCGAAGCGATGCGTGCGTTGTCCTACACGGCTGCGGCGCAAACCGACCTCGCTCATCATGGCGCGGACGACGACACGCGCGCGGCGGCCGACCGGCGCTTGTCTTTGCTGACGCCTATCGTTAAGGGCTGGTGCACCGAGACGTCTGAGCAGGTCACGTCGCTCGGCATCCAGATTCATGGCGGTATGGGATTCGTCGAGGAAACCGGCGCCGCACAGCATTATCGCGATGCGCGCATTCTGACGATTTACGAGGGCACGAGCGGCATTCAGGCTGGTGACTTCGCCGGTCGGAAGGTAATGGGTGACGAGGGGCGCGAACTTCGGGCACTGCTCGCAGAACTGCGCGCGGACTTCGCAGCGGCGAATGACGAGCCAATACAAGGCATCATCGCTGCGGTATTGGCTGGAATCGACCAGCTCGAGCAGGGTCTCGAATGGTTGCTCGGTAATGCCATGTCCAGCCCGACCACGCCTGGTACCGCAAGCTTTAACTTCATGATGCTCGCAGGCACCGTGCTCGGCGGTGCCTACATCGCCAAGGCTGCAACAATCGCGACGTCCGGCGAGAGCAGCCAGGATGCGGGGTTTGGCCAGGAGAAGCTCGCAACTGCGGCGTTTTATTGCGCGCACGTGTTGCCGCGCGCGCATGGGTTCCTCAGCGCCATGACCGCGGACCCGGCAATTACGATGGCGATTCCGGCGAAGTCGTTCCAGGCCTGACAGCTGCCAGGCGCTTAGTCGCTCTGGCCGATGTCACCGAAGCAGATGAACTTCGTCTCGACGTACTCGTCGATACCGTAGCGTGATCCTTCCCGGCCCTGGCCAGATTCCTTCACGCCACCGAACGGGATGAACTGCGACGTGAATAAGGCCTCGTTGACGCCGACCATGCCGTACTCGATGCCTTCAGCGACCCGCCACGAACGATTCTGATTGCTCGTATAGACGTACGATGCCAGCCCGAACTCGGTGTCGTTGGCCATGTCGATCGCTTCTCTTTCGGTACTGAACTTGAAGATCGGCGCAATCGGGCCAAAGATCTCTTCGTTGAAGATGCGCATGTCGGGCGTGACATTGCACAGAATCGTCGGCTCAATGAACTGCGAGTCGTCCTCGCCAAATTCGCCGCCTGCGGCGACTGTCGCGCCGTGCTCGACGGCATCGTCAACAAGATCCTTGATGTCCTCGAGCGCCTTGCGCGTGATCATCGGGCCATGCGTTACTGACTCGTCGAGACCGTTACCGATCTTGTACGTGCCTACGACTTTCTTCAGCTCTTCAATGAACTCGTCATAGACCGTGTCCTGGACGAGAATCCGGTTCGCGCAAATGCAAGTCTGGCCCGAGTTGCGATACTTGGAGGCAGCCGCGCCCTGCGCAGCGAGCGCAAGATCAGCGTCTTCAAAGACGATGACCGGCGCATTGCCACCGAGTTCCATTGAGAGGCGCTTGAGCGTATCCGCACACTGCTTCGTCAGCAGCTTGCCGATGGCCGTTGAGCCGGTAAACGTCAGCTTGCGAACGATCGGATTGCGACACATCTCATCCCCGACGGGTGCCGAATGCGCGGTCGGCAGGACATTGAGCAGGCCTGCTGGCAGACCGGCACGATCGGCAAGTACTGCCAGCGCCAGCATCGATAGCGGCGTCTCATGCGGTGGCTTGGCAACCATGGCGCAGCCAACGGCCAGCGCCGGCGCGACTTTGCGGGTCAACATCGCGGCCGGGAAATTCCATGGCGTAATTGCAGCGCAGACTCCAACCGGCTGCTTGATTACGATACCCCGGCGGCCCGGTTGCGGCAGCGGCAACACATCGCCGTAGACGCGCTTGCCCTCTTCAGCGAACCACTCGATGAACGAGGCGGCGTACGCCACTTCGCCCCGCGACTCCGCGAGGATCTTGCCCTGCTCGACCGTCATGATAATGGCGAGATCTTCGAGATTCTCGAGCAGCAGGTCGTTCCACTTCTTGAGGACCGCCGAACGCTCCATCGCGGTCCTCGCCGCCCACTCCTTTTGCGCGACCTCGGCAGCCTCGATGGCACGGCGTGTCTCGTCAGCGCCGACGCTCGCGACTTCGACGATCGTTTCGTGGGTTGCCGGATTGAGCACCGGGAACGTCGCGCCGTCATCGGCGTCGACCCATTCACCGTTGATGTAGGCCTGCGTCCGGATCAGACTCGGGTCGCTTAGCGACCAGTCGGCACCGGCCGATTTCAATGCTTCTGACATGGCTATCACCCTGCTGTGAGGTTGTTGTCGGGTAGGCGGGCCATTATCTCACGGGAGCGAGGGCCGTTTCTTGGGCTATTTTCAGGTCCAGGAGTGGAATACCCGCCTATCCCGACGGGAGCTCGTGCTGCCCGCTGCAGATAGCGGCTGTGGCCCTGGCGAGTTCATCGGTTGAGGAAACGAGCGGCACACTCAGCATGCCGTCGTGCAGCACCAGCGTGATCTCGGTGCACCCTCCGACGACCACAGTCGCGCCGCGCGCAGTCAGCGATTCGGCGAGTGTTTGCATGCGCTCGCCAATACCTGCTGAGCGATCGCCAGCCTTGATCGCGAAGATCAGCTCCATCAGCTCAGCCATTTCCGACTCATCGGGTACGACCAACTCCGCGCCGGATGCTGCGAAAGCCTTCTGATAAACGCCCGCGTCGAGACACCCCCTCGTCGCCAGAATACCCACGGCTGCGTGACCCTGACAGGCTGCAACCGTGACATCGAGTATCGACAGCAAAGGGATCGAGACAGCATCCCGAATGGCATCGGCAAAAGCATGCGCCGTGTTGCAGGGCATGACGAGAAACTCAGCGCCTCCCGCCTCAAGACCTCGGGCCATGTCGGCCATGACCGGTCCCGGGTCATCGCCGTCGCCGAGCAAGGCCTCCTGGCGACACGGAACGCGGGGATTATTGTCGACGAGCATGCGCACATGATCCTGGTCCCGCGCTGCTTTCGTGAACCCGATAACGCCGGACATGAAGTCCACGGTTGCGTCGGGACCCATCCCGCCGATAACACCAACAGTCTTTTGCATACTGTGTTGTAGCCTCTTCGCGCGTTGCGCGTCAACGCATGGCACACTGCGTAACGGCAGATCTCACTCCGCCAATGGAGACCGACTCTGATGGGAACCGAGCAACTGGTGCAACGCCGCCGCCACGCGATGGGGCCAGCCTACAGCCACTTCTATCGCGAGCCTCTCTATATCGTCCGGGGCGAGGGCGTCTGGCTGTACGACGACGACGGGCGCCGTTACCTTGACTGCTACAACAACGTGCCATCGGTCGGGCACTGCCGACCGGAAATCGTCGATGCGTTATCACGGCAAGCCGCGACGCTGAATACACATACTCGTTACCTGCACCACGCCATTGTCGAGTACGCCGAAATGCTGGCCGATACCCTGCCGGGCGACCTGTCGGTCTGCACCCTTGTCTGCACGGGCACCGAGGCGAATGACCTTGCGTACCGCATCGCTCGTGCCGTCACCGGCAACGAAGGCGCAATCTGCACGCACGGTGCCTATCACGGCAATTCGACACTGGTCTCCGAACTGTCACCCGGGTTCGCCCGTAAGCGGCCGAAACCTGACGTTGTCGCGGACGTGATGCCACCTGATGTCTACCGCGGTCCTTATCGCAGCAATGACCCCGACTACATCGAAAAGTACGTGCAACTGGTTGACGATGCCGTCGACGAACTTGCCGATAACGGCCACAAGCCGGCGATGATGATCATAGACTCGATTTACGACGCCGCCGGCATACATACGCCACCGCCCGAGTACCAACAGCGGGCGCACCAGAGAGTTCGTGCAGCCGGCGGTCTCGTTGTCTGCGATGAAGTGCAATCCGGTCTGACCCGCCTGGGCGACCACTGGTGGGGCTTCATGGACTCCGGCGTCGTTCCCGATATCGTGACGATGGGCAAACCCATGGGCGCGGGCCATCCGCTGGCCGTCGTCGTAACCACGCCGGAGATTGCAGCGGACTTTGCTCGAGAGTCGTCGTATTTCAATACGTTCGGCGGTAATCCCGTGTCCGCAACGGTCGGCAAGGCGGTTCTCGATATCGTGCAGCGCGATGACTTGCTCAGCAATGTTCGCAAGAGCGGCGATTACCTGCTGGCAGGACTGCGTCGACTTGGCGAAAAGCACGCGCTCATTGGCGACGTTCGCGGCAAGGGGTTGTTCCTGGCCGTTGACCTTGTTCGTGATCGCGAGACGCGCGAGCCGGCCGCGGCGGAGGCTGCCGAGATCATGGAGCGCATGCGCGAATCCGGCGTGCTCGTCGCGCTCATCGGCGAGAAGCGCAACGCGATCAAGTTCCGCCCGCCCCTCGTTTTCACTACGGAGCACGCAGACATCGCGCTCAATGCGCTGGACCAGGCGCTGGAGGAAGAGCAGTGATCGACCTCGACCAGTTCGAAGCAGACTGCAGGCGAGACATCCCGCTATTGACGGCAATGCAGATGAAGTTCGTCGGTTACGACAACCTGGCGTTGACGATGGAGGCGCCACTCGCGCCGAACATCAATAACAAGGGCACGGCCTTCGGTGGCAGCATTGCCAGCATTTGCCTGTTCGGCGGCTGGGCCGTGTCGACACTTGGCTTCATGGACAGCGGCGTCGACAACACTGAAATCGTCGTATTCCGGAATGACATGACTTTCGAGCGACCCGCACGTGGCCTGCTGACCGTGAAGGCACGCGTCGAGGCGGCGGAGTTCGAGGGTGTGCTCGCGCGGCTCAAAGGCGGCGACCCCGGTCGCATCCGCTTCGACGTCTACGTCGACACCTTCCACGATGACAAGCGCTGCGCGACGATGCGCGGCGTCTACGTTGTCTGGCTGAAGTAGGTCAGCTCCGCGAGTACGTGCCCATCAGGCGGTTCATTCCGATGATGGACGGCTCCAGTTTCGCGAGCAGCTCCCACAGCGTCAGCCCCGGCGGCAGATCCAGCTCACTGTCGAGTGCGAGAAGCCAGAAGAAGTAGTGATGAGTCCCATGGCCTGGTGGTGGTGCCGGTCCACCATATCCCTGGTTGCCGAAATCGTTGACGCCCGGTACGTAGTCAGCCACGCCTTCGGCAAGCTCCGAAATGTGTCCCGGGATACCGTACAGCACCCAGTGCACGAAGCCGTAAGAGCCTGGCTTGACGAGCGGCGCGTCCGGGTCATGGCAGATCAGAGCGAACGAATTCGTGCCCTCCGGCACATCGGTCCACGACAGTGCCGGGGAAACGTCCTCTGCATCACCCGTGTACTTCGCCGGGATAGCCCCGCCCGGTTCGAATGCCGATGTCGTCAGACGCATTTCCGAAAGTGCGAATCCCATGTGTCCTCCGTTTTCAGATGGCCGAGACGCCACCGTCGACAGCGATCGCCTGGCCAGTCATGTAAGTGTTGTCCGGATCGACGATGTGCAACATGGCATTGACCATCTCTTCGGGCGTGCCGAGGCGCTTCATCGGTGCACCGGCAGCCACCATCTCCTGCACATCGCGATCAATTCCTTTTGCCACGAGTGGCGTCGGACTGAAATACGGACAAACCGCGTTGACGCGGACATTCTTGCGCGCGTACTCGAGCGCGGCCGTCTTCGTTATACCGACGACCGCGTGCTTTGCGGCGACGTAGGGCGTCATCTTGTGGGCTCCCGCGATGCCTGCCATGGAGGCGACGTTGAGAATGGCGCCGCCGCCCTGTTCCGCCATCACCGGGATCTGGTACTTCATGCCAAAAAACACACCCTTCGTGTTCACGGCGAAGTTGAAATCCATATCCTCCTCGCTTGTATCCACGAGGCTCTTCATTGGCGTTCCGATACCGGCGTTGTTAATCGCGATGTCGATACGGCCGAACTCCGCGACCGTTTTTGCCACGAATTCGGCGACCTGTTGTTCGTCGCGAACGTCGCAGGAACAGGCGATGCTGGATACATCCAGGGCACCGGCAACCGCCTTTACGCCATCTGCATTGAGATCGCCGAGCGCCAGCTTCGCTCCCTGTGCCTCGAGCTTCTCGGCAAGCAGGCGACCGAAGCCACTGGCGGCGCCTGTGATCAGCACGACCTTGTCGCTGAAGTTGGACACTGCGGCTACGACTTCAGCTGTGTCGCAGCAGCCGCAGCCAGGTTGCGGCCCAGCTGCATCATATGTACCTGGTCCGGGCCATCCGCCAGTCTGATCGTGCGCGCCGCCGAGTATGCGCGCGCGAGGAAAAAGTCCTGGCAAACGCCGGCGCCGCCGTGAATCTGGATGGCGCGATCGATGACATTACAGGCCATGACCGGGGCGACAATCTTGATCATCGCGATCAGGTCCTTGGCGGCCTTGTTGCCACCCTTGTCCATGCGTTCCGCGGCCTTCAGCGTTAGCAACCTCGCCTGCTCGATCTCGCAGGCCGAACGCGCGATGTCTTCTCTGACCGACTGCTGTTTCGACAGCGGCCGGCCGAATGCAATGCGCGACTCGGCACGGACACACATTGCCTCGAGCGCCCTCTGGGCGAGACCAATCAACCGCATGCAGTGGTGAATCCGGCCAGGGCCAAGCCGGCCCTGTGCGATTTCGAAGCCGCGCCCTTCCCCGAGCAACAAATTGCTCGCAGGTACGCGCACGTTGTCGAAGTCGACCTCGGCATGACCTTCAGGCGCATCGTCAAAACCGAATACCCGCAGAGGACGGGTGACCGTCACGCCCTCGGTGTCTGCCGGCACCAGAATCATCGACTGCTGTCTGTAGCGGTTCTCATTGTCCGGGTCCGTCTTGCCCATCACGATGTAGATCTTGCAGGCCGTATTGCAGGCGCCGCTCGACCACCACTTGCGGCCGTTGATCACGTAGTCGTCGCCATCGCGAACGATCGAGGTTTGGATATTCGTTGCGTCGGACGATGCGACGTCGGGCTCGGTCATGCAGAACGCGGAGCGAATCTCGGCGCGCATCAACGGCGTAAGCCACTCCGCTTGCTGCTCGGCATTGCCATAGCGTGCCAGCACTTCCATGTTGCCCGTATCCGGCGCGCTGCAGTTGAATACCTCGGGAGCCCACAGCACGCGACCCATGATCTCGGCAAGCGGCGCGTACTCGAGATTGGTGAGGCCCGGGCTGAAGTCGCCGTAGTTTTGCGGCAGAAACAGGTTCCAGAGCCCTTGAGCCTGGGCTCTCTGCTTGAGGTCTTCGAGCAATTCAGGCGACGTCCATCGGTCGCCGGCCTCGATTTGCTCCTCGAAGCGTTGCTCATTGGGATAAACGTGTTCGTCCATGAAGGCCAGCAGCTGCTGCCGCAGTGCCTCCACTTTGGGGGTGTGTTCAAAGTCCATACGGCCTAGCTTGCCACAGTCACCGGCATCATGGCGGGATTTCAGGAATTCGCAAATCGGCCGATAAACCACTGAGGAGACGGAGGTTCCGAATGTCGAAGATCGGCCGCTGGAAAAACATATTCGGGCATCGGGAAAAGGTCGCTGTGAAGGTCGGTGCAAAGACCGAGTTGCTCACCGACACGCAGTCGTATCGCTTCAGCGAGATTAGCGAGACGCGGGATGCGCCAATGCACCCCGCGTATCAGAACCCGCTGAACGATACCCGCTATAGCCTCGAGGATGCCGCATTTCGCCTGATGATCACTGAAGACGACGTGCTCGCCAAGGCCGCGGCGGGCGGCCTGCGCCTGTATGTCGATGTGGCCGGGAAGTCGGGTCATTGGGCCCGCCGGGACCTCGAGGGCAACGTCAGTCAGTCGTCCATATTCACGATACGCGCCGGCCTGCTCAAATTGCGTTCGAAGGCCTGCGACGATCTCGCAAAACACGGTAGGGCGATCGTTCGAACGCTGGACCTCTGTCGCACGAACGGGCTGACAACGGCGGGGCTCGACGATGACACGCTCGCCAGTCTGCGCGCCTGGGGCCCGGGTGATAAGCAGTTTTTTCCGCTGCACCCTGTCACGATCGAACGCGGCGCCGTTATTCTGCTGCCGCCCCTTGCGTAGACGCTTTCGCATCGAGCAACTCGCGCAGTCGCCGTGCGAGTTCATCCAGCCGGAAAGGCTTGTTCAACAGAGGAATATCCGGGTCGTGGTCATTCCCCGCACGAAGCGCTTCATCGCGTGTATACGCGGACATGAACATCGGTATCGCATCGGGACACAGTTCCAGCGCCTGCTTCATGAATGCGGGACCATTCATCTCGGGCATCACAATATCCGAGAGAATGACGTCGATGGCATCGGGGTCGCGCTTGCAGATCTCGAGCCCTGCGGCACCGCTAAGTGCCGTCTCGACCGCGTAGCCCAGCGACACGAGGCCGGTCTTGACAAACTTCAGGACGTTCTCGTCGTCCTCGACAATCAGGATCGTCTCTGTACCCGGTCGGGGCGCATCGTTCGTGCCCGCCTCCGGCACTGAATCCATGCCCTTTTCGGTGCGGGGGAAGTAGATGTAGAACTTGGTTCCCTGGCCTACCGCGCTGTCCACTCGAATATGGCCGCCTGAGCCCGTGACAACGCCATGCGCCGTCGAGAGCCCGAGACCAGTGCCGCGGGTTTCATCCTTAGTCGTGAAAAACGGCTCGAAGATGCGCTGCAGGGTTTCATCTTCCATCCCGGTACCGGTATCCGCAACGATGAGTCGCCCGTAGCGACCGTCGGGAAGGTCGACGACCTGCGCGCCGCTGCCCCCGATCGTAATGCAGTCCGTCGTGATCCGCAGTTCGCCGCCATTCGGCATGGCATCGCGCGCATTGGCGATCAGGTTCATGATGACCTGGCGGAACTGGTCAGGATCGACCTCGATCGGACACGGGTCCGACCCATAGGCGAAACTGAGCCTGATATCCTCGCTGACAATTCGCTTCAACAACGATTCCATGTCAGAAAGCTGCCGGTTCAGGTCGACAACGCGCGGCTGCAATTGCTGCCTGCGGCTGAAGGCCAGAAGCTGTTGTGTCAGTGTCGCCGCCTGCTGCCCGGCACGCTGGATCTCGGTGAGCCCCTGATCCAGGGTGCGATCTTTGGCGCTGGCAAGCCGCAGAATCTCGATGTGACCGAGGATCACAGTCAATAGGTTATTGAAGTCGTGGGCAACACCGCCGACGAGCCTGCCGAGCGCGTCGAGCTTCTGGATGTGGTGCAGCCGCTCCTGGCTATCGACCAAGGCAGCCTCAGCCTCGTACTGCCGATCCATTGATCGCTTGAGCGAATACACGATGTACCCACCTGCCACGCCAGAGAACGCCAGACACGCGATCAATACTGCCAGGAACCTTGGCCGGTCGCCCTGACGCACAGACAGGGCTTCGAGCTCGACTCGCGCCTCGATCTTGTGCAAGCGATCGAATTGCTCGACCGCCAGCCTGAGCACGCCAATCTCGGTCAGCGTTGCTTGTGTCGGACCGGCCTCTTGCTGTAACTGACCTGCCACGCTCTGCAGTCGGTGCGACATTCGCTCGAGCACATCCGCGAACACGGGCTCCCTGTATTGCTGTTGCAGCGCCGACAGGCCGTCAATACGCGACTGGATCGACTGGACGATACCCACCGGACTGACGAGGACTTCGCTAACCCCGGCCAGGCCGGTCCCGGCAAATTCGCCAACAGCCAGGCCTTGCTGCACAAGCCCCCTGAGCAGGTCGACTTCGCGACGTATTTCATTCGATTCCGATACGGATTCAAGATGATAGAACTGGATGCGTTCGTGCGTCTGTTTCTCGTCCTGTTGCGCGACATAAAGCGTGCTGAGGACCGTCGCCGAGGCAATGACGACGATTACCAGAATCGCATAGACATATCGCAGGACATAGTGCGTACTGACTCGCTCGGCGATCACCGCGAATCCTCGCCGGCCAGCAGCCCCGCCTGCAGCGCAGCCGCCCGGACGAATTCGAGATCCCCGCTGCCGGCCGGCAGGTACGCGTTAGCGCCCTGCAGCCGCAGTACTTCGCGATGCAAAGGCACTGTCGGATCAAGCGCAAGGAGTGCATCAAGAATGGCTGCACGCCTTGGAGCACTCATCGATTCTCTGGCTGCCCAGACATAGTCCGAGTACGGTGGCGTCGTTTCGATGATGCGAACCTCGTCTTCGTCCAACTGGCCATTGGCGAACAGCGACTGCACGATGACGCAGTTCGCGACGCCAAGATCGACCGTACCGTCGGCGACCCAGGCAGCGGTCTGATCGTGACCGGGGGCGTGTCGAATCGACTGGAAGAAGTCTTCGGGCACGAGTCCCGCTTGCGACATGAAATAGCGTGGCATCAGGTGGCCGGATGTCGAGAGATCGGGCCCGAAACTGAATCGCGCACCTTCAAAGGCAGCAATCGAGGTGCGTTGGCCGGAAGCGCCTGCCAGGTAACAGCTGGTGAACTGGATATCGACATCGCGCAGCGCAAGCGGTATCGCGCCGGCATGCAGCTCCGCGCGTACGAACGTAAGTCCGCCAAACCAGGCCAGATCGACATCGCCAACGGCAAACTGCTGCAACAAATCCGCGTAGTCGGACGGGATGACCAGCTCGAAGCTGAAACCCGTAGTTTCCCCAAGGTAGGCGATTAACGGTTCGTGCCGCGTTCGCAGATTGTCCGGCACCTGATCCGGCAAGACGCCGACACGGATCGTATCAGCGATATCATCGGGAGGGGCGTCCCCGGTGCAGGCACTTGCCACCAGAAACACTGCAATTATCACGAGGTTCCTCAAAGCGGACACACATTGCGTCGTCAGCGGACAATACTAGCCCAGAGCGGGCAAAATCGCCCGGGGCAGTCAACTACCCTGCGCTTGCGACGACGAGCAACGGACCTTTGGATACGACCACACCACCTGGCTGTTCGCGCGTAATAGCAAACGCAACAGGATCGCTGACTGCAAGCTTGGCATTGATAGGAATCACGACAGTCGATGTTCCTGCAGGAATATCGAAAACGCCGCCATCGACTGGATTGCCATCGCGCTCCGGGTCAACAACCCACAGCTGGTATTGGGACCTGGCGGGATCGTTAACAGGCATACCGGTGAGCAGCATGTAGCCCTCCTGCCGCTCGTCGCTCCACACAACATCGCCCCTGACCGCCGCGTATTCGGAATCCACAGGCGTTGCCCAAGGCAGACGCTTTGCGTCGCCGGCGTCAGCCAGGAGCTCTTCACGAGCTGCCTCGACACTCGACGATGTATCGAAATCGACCAAGGTCGTCGCCAGCAGCACCAGGGCAAGCGCCGCGGCGGTTGCCCATCCCCAGCTCCACCGCGGCGTGGGTCGGGGTTGCGGCTGCATTGGTACGACGTTGTCGCCCCCCGGGCCAAAGAAGCTGTCTGCGTCGGCACGCAGCTTCGCTCTTAGCGTTTCGGGCGCATTCTCCAGGTCCCGGGCACTCTCGAGGCCGAAGGCGTTCGCCGCTGCCGCGGCGGCGAGGTCGAGGTCAGTCGTGTCCTGCACGCCATGCTCCGTCAGCAGTTCCTGCAAGCGGCGCGCCTGATCGGCGTTGAGTCCCTCGGTAGCTCGTATCGTCAGGAGCTCGAGAATGTCGGGATGGATGTCGTTCATGATGTTGCCTTGCCCGCGAGCGCTGGCTCGCCGAGTACTTCACGTATCTTGACCAGGCCTCGTGCCACGTAGCTTTTGACGGTTCCGAGCGGGATACCGGTCTGCTCGGCTATCGCACTGTGCGACATACCCAGCCACGAGGCCATATTGATCACTTCCTGCTGTTCGGGTTTGAGAGTGCGAATAGCATCGACCACGCGTTCGAGTTCCGCGTTGGCTTCGAGGAGACCCGTTGCATCTTCACAAAGAGAGTGCTCGATTTCATCAAGAGCCTCGGCGACGGGCTCATTGTCGAGCTTGCGGCGTCGGTCGATCAGGCGGCGCCGCGCAATCATCGACACAAAAGTCACTTCGCCGGCAACGCCAGGGTCGAAGCGCTCAGCCTTCTCCCACAGTTCAAGGAATATTTCCTGTACGGCTTCTTCAGCGTCAGCCTCGTTTTGCAGGAAGCGACGCGCGAGCGACCAGACAAGGCCGCTGTAAGTATCAATGCAAGCGGCGACCGCTGCGCGATCGCCGCCTGCAATTCGCTGTAGAAGCGTGTCGGTCACGTGCTAATGCTAACTCAGCGTGACATCTGGCGGTTTGCCTGCATCTGGCCATTGCCGTGCAGGGAGGCGTTGACGTCGTCGAGTGCATAGCGAAGCTGCCACGCGCTGGCGCGTGAGCTATGCGTGTTGGCGGCCTCCATGAGGCCCACCTCGAGGCGCGCGCGCTCCTCGGTCGTCAGGTTACCTTCGCGCATCAGCTGTTCGGACACTGCCTTGTAGACGGCGACCGTCGCCTGCATGTTGCCGTGGTTGAACATCGGCACGCCGCGGTCGATCGCATTGCTGATAGCTGCAGCAGAGTCGGCACGCGACATCTGCTTCGGCGGCAGGATGACACGATCGATGACGTGGATAACGCCGTTCGAAACATCGATATCCGTCGTCACGATGCGAGCGTTTTCGATATTGAAGCCGCCTTCGGTCTGGCGGATTACAGCGTCAACGCCGGCCAGGGTTTCGAGGCGCGCGCCATCGGCAAGAGCCTGCGATCCGAGGTCACCTGCAACGACATGGAACTTCAGAATGGTTGCGAGCCGATCTTTGTTTTCCGGCTGCAGCAACGTTTGGATAGTACCGGCGGGCAACGCGCTGAATGCGTCGTCGGTCGGCGCGAATACGGTCAGCGGACCGTCGCTCTTCAAGGCGTCAACGAGGCCAGCGGCCTTGGCTGCGGCGATCAGGGTTTCGAACGTGCCCGCAGAAGCGGCCGTGTCAACGACGTCCTTCTTGTGGCCATGGCCGGCGAATGCCGGTGCCGCGAGGGTCATGGCGATAAGCGCGACCCAGATTGTTTTCATTGCTTTCATCATTTGTCTCCAAGTTTTGTTTCGACCGCGGGGGAGGCGGGCTTGTATGTGTATTCGTGCCGCTCGAGGTCTTGGACGCGCAAGAGCGCTATTCTTGCGTAACAAAATGTTTCCGCGATTTCGTGCTTGCGGCGAAGTCGATAAGCTTCGGTGTCTGATTTCCCGGATTCACGGAGTGAAAAAGTGTCTATTGAGTTTCCTGACTTGCCGTATGCAAGCGATGCGCTGGAGCCACATATTTCGGCTGCGACGCTCGGCTTCCACCATGGCAAGCACCACAAGGCCTATGTCGACAAGCTGAACGCAGCAATCGCCGGTAAGCCCTACGACGAGCTCTCGCTGGAGAAGATCATCGCGGCTGCCTATGAGGCGTCCGACACCGGCATCTACAACAATGCTGCGCAATCCTGGAACCACACGTTCCTGTGGCACAGCATGTCGCCGCAGGGTGGCGGCTCACCGTCAGGTCCGCTTGCCGATGCGATTAACGAACGCTTCGGTGATCTCGACGGTTTCCGCAAGGCATTCCGCGGGGCAGCTCTTGGACAGTTCGGTAGTGGCTGGACCTGGCTGGTTCGCACCGCGCAGGGTCTCGACATTGTGAGCACCGGCAATGCGGACGCGCCCACGACCAATGGCCTCACCCCGCTGCTGACACTCGACGTCTGGGAGCATGCCTACTACCTCGATTTCCAGAACAAGCGTGACGCCTACGTCGACACGTTTCTCGAGCACCTGGTGAACTGGGACTTCGCGGCGCAGAACTACGAGGCCGCCGACGCGATATAGTACGACGATGTTTGCTCAGCTTATTGATCGCATCAGCGGCGCACTGGCCACCCCGGAAGCAGATACTTCCGGGGAGGATCGCGAAGCCGCGATTCGCAAGGCAACGGCGGTCCTGATGATCGACGTCGCGCGTGCCGACAGTGTCTTCGACCCGTCTGAGTTCGACAGCGTTTTCGATCGTATCTCGGCGCACTTTGGCCTGACGGGCCAGGAGGCGGCGGAACTCGTCAACAGTGCGGATGAAGAGGCCGAGCGGCTGACGTCGCTACACGATTTTACCCAGCTTCTTCATGCGAACCTCGACGAGAACGAGAAATCCAGCGTTATCGGCCTGCTATGGGAGGTTGCCTACGCCGACGGGCGGCTCGATAAGTACGAGGACTCACTCGTTTTGAAGATCAGCGATCTCCTGCACGTCAGTCGCGGCCGCGTCATGCGATTAAAGCACGATGCGGAAAACGGAGACGGTTCAGGAGCCGCCTGAATCGCTCTCTGTCTTAGCCTGGTAGGCGTGCACGCTCGCAAGCTGCAGTTCGAATGGCCCGTCGAGGCTGTCGTAAATCATCAACCCCATTCCTGTGATCCGGCGGCTGTCCAGCGGCGGCCCCTTGAGTTCGTAGCCGCGAAACCGTGGAACGAAGCTGGAGAACGGGATATCGACTGTTTGCCATTCGCCTTCCTGAGTGTCGAAGTCTGCCCAGTAGCTGACCTCCCGGCCGCGCCAGCGCGGCGTGGTGGTCAATCGCCAGGTATAACGTCGGCCATCGCCTTTGACCTGCAGACGGATACCCGCGTGCTTCGACAGATCGAGACGCAAGTTCTGCGTGCGAATTGAACTGAAGCCGCCACCTCGGGTATTGGTCCGACCGGTGAATGAGATTTCGCCCCGGGATTGTGTGAAATCGCCTTCACTGCGTCCTCCCATCACGTTGTCGTTCACAACGTACCAGCCCAGGTCAGCGCTGCTCTCGGTGAACTCCGTCAATAACAGATCTTTGTCTTTGGCGGTGTCAGAAGCATTGACCGTGGTGTAAGAAGAAGTCATCAGCAGTAGTCCGAAAAACAGCGACAGACGCATCAGGTACATTTCCAGTTTAGTGAATCGTGGCAGGTAGACATCGAGTGAACCAGCGCGTTCCGCAAACCATACTCGGCATTGACTTCACTTCGACGCCAACGGCGCGAAAACCGCTCACCTGCGCCCGAGCCGAGTTTAATGGGGACTCGCTGAAACTTGTCGAGCTGTTGCGCTGGCCGCAGTTTGACGAATTCGAGGCCACGCTGGTTTCTGCAGGTCCCTGGGTCGCGGGAATCGACTTTCCATTTGGCCAGTCTCGTCGCTTTCTCGAGAATGCAGGTTGGCCGCTATCCTGGCCCGCGTACGTTGCTCTCGTCGCATCGTTCGACCGCGAAGGTTATCGACGTACACTCGAAGACTACAAGCGGCACAGGCCGGTCGGCGACAAGCACCACAAGCGCAGCTGCGATGTCATTTCGCGCTCGCAGAGCCCGCAGACGCTCTATGGCACGCCGGTTGGGCTGATGTTCTTCGAGGGTGCGCCGCGCCTCCTCAGTGCCGGCGTTCATTTACCCTACCATCACGACGGCGACCCCTCTCGAGTTGTACTGGAGACCTATCCGGGCCTCCTTGCCCGGCATCTAATCGGCAACCGGGGGTACAAAAGCGATACCAGGAAGAAGCAGACCCGTGAACAGCGCTGCGCGCGCCATGACCTCTGGCGATTGCTGACAGGTGCGGAAGGCCGGAAGCTTTACGGTTTTTCCATCGAAGCACCGCTCGAACTCGTCAATGATCCCGGCGCCGATGACCTCGACGCGCTGCTTTGTGCCGTGCAAGCAGCATGGGGCTGGAGCCATCGATCGCGCGGCTACGGAGCGCCGCCTGACCTCGACCGCCTGGAGGGCTGGATCTGCGACCCAGCCATGATCTGATGGCGCATCAATTTTCGGAACTATTGAATGCGACTGAGTCTAATTTTCAACAATTCTTGAAATTACTGAAATATGTCACCGTACGTAGAAACCTTCGTGATGCACGTTGGCGAAATGGGCTCCCGCTGGGGCCTGAACCGCACGCTTGGCCAGATGTGCGGGCTTCTGTATGTCTCCCAGCAGCCACTCAACGCCGACGAAATTGCCGACGCGCTCAGCATCTCGCGCTCCAACGTCAGTATGGGACTGAAGGAGCTGAAGGCCTGGCGCCTGGTTCGCCCCGCCACGGTCGCCGGTGATCGTCGCGAATACTGGACCACCCCGAAGGACGTCTGGGAGCTTTTTCAGGTGCTCACCGAAGAGCGGCACCGACGCGAAGTGCAGCCGACGCTGACGATGCTTCGCGAGACGCTCATGATTGAGCCAATCACCCCTGACGATCGCTATGCGCAGGAACGCTTGCGTGAGATGCACGAGCTTATCGAGCTCATGACCAACTGGATGGATGAAATCCAGAACCTGCCGCCGCGCACCCTCGTGCGGCTGCTCAAGCTCGGGCGCCGAATTCAGAACCTGCTCGACAAACGGCGCAAGTCGCGCAATTCAAATCAATCTACTGACCTCTAAAGGAGACGCGAATGGACGCCCTTGCGCTTGCAAGAGTGCAGTTTGCTGCGAACATCACTTTTCACATCCTGTTTCCA
The DNA here is from genome assembly GCA_030065985.1 of Woeseiaceae bacterium. Lineage (GTDB taxonomy): Bacteria > Pseudomonadota > Gammaproteobacteria > Steroidobacterales > Woeseiaceae > UBA1847. Next base: position 27,982 of record JASJCM010000010.1, read on the forward strand.
GCGATCACGATGGGCCTTGCGTGGCTGCTCGTATATTTCAAGTCGAGGTACAACCGTACCGGCGCAGAGCATTGGCTTGAAGCCTATCGTTTCTGGGTAAAGGTGTTCGCGCTGTCTTTCGCACTTGGCGTTGTCAGCGGCATTACGATGAGTTTCCAGTTCGGAACCAACTGGCCAGGCTTCATGGAGACGGTTGGGAATATTGCCGGTCCCTTGCTCGGGTACGAAGTCCTTACCGCGTTCTTCCTCGAGGCAACCTTCCTCGGCATCATGTTGTTCGGGCGCAAACGCGTCGGCAATCGGGTTCACACGGTCGCAACATGGATTGTGGCCATCGGTACGTCGATGTCCGCTTTTTGGATCCTGGCACTGAACTCGTGGATGCAAACGCCGACGGGATTCGAAATGCGTGACGGCCAGGCATTCCCGCTAAGCTGGATCGAGGTCATCTTCAACCCGTCATTGCCGTATCGGCTCGTGCACATGATGCTCGCATCGGGTTTGACTGCAGCGTTTCTCGTGGCGGGGCTATCTGCCTATCGCCACCTGCGCGGGGATCGAAGCGAAGCGAATCGCACAGCACTGCGAGTCGGCGTATGGCTCGCCGCCTTGCTGATCCCAGCACAAATCGTGGCCGGCGACCTGCACGGCCTGAATACGTTCGAGCACCAGCCGGCGAAAGTTGCCGCGATGGAGGGGCTCTGGGATGACACTGAAGGTGCGCCGCTACTGCTATTCGCGTTGCCCGACGAGGAGGCACGAGAAAATCGCTTCGAGATCGGGGTACCGAAACTTGCGAGCCTGATCCTGACGCATGAGCTTGATGGCAGGGTTCCGGGCCTCAACAGTTTCGAAGGCGAGCACCCACCGGTCGGCGCCGTGTTCTTCGCTTTCCGCATCATGGTGGGCGTCGGGCTCCTGATGCTTGTCGTGTCGTGGTGCGCAGCCTGGGCGATGAGGAAGAACAGGCCGCCGGGTGAGTGGTTGTCCCGCACGCTGGTCGCGATGACGTTTTCCGGATGGGTCGGCACGGTGGCCGGATGGTATGTGAGCGAGATCGGTCGACAGCCATGGCTGGTCCATGGCGTCCTGCGCACGGCGGACGCGGTCGGGCCGGTCGGTGCTGGGGTGATATCCGTGTCGCTGGCCACCTATCTGCTCGTCTACGCAGTGCTGCTCGGCGCTTACGTATCGGTAGTCTTCTACCTCGCTTCGCAGGCCGCCGGGGGTGAGGTTCCGCGGGAGCGGGACCGACTCGATAATCCGCTGCAGGCGGCGGAGGCAGGCTGATGGAATACTGGCTCCCAGTCATCTTCGCGGGCCTGATGGCCCTTTCCATGCTCGTCTATGTCGTCCTGGACGGCTACGATTTGGGTGTCGGCATCCTGCTCAACGGGGCGGGCGACCGTGAGAAAGACCTGATGATTGCTTCGATCGGTCCGTTTTGGGACGCGAACGAGACCTGGCTCGTGCTCGGTGTCGGCCTGTTGCTCGTCGCGTTTCCAATGGCGCACGGTGAGATCCTGACGTCGCTCTATCTGCCGGTTGCCACCATGCTGGTCGGCCTGATCCTGCGCGGCGTTGCGTTTGACTTCCGTGTGAAGGCGCGAGACCCACACAAGCCGGTCTGGAACCAGGCGTTCTTCGCCGGGTCCGTGCTCGCGAGCTTCGCCCAGGGCTACATGCTCGGCTACTACATAACCGGTTTCGAGACCACGCTGGCAGCGCATGGATTCGCATTCTTGATCGGCATCTGCCTGCTTGCAGGCTACGCGTTGCTCGGCGCGACCTGGCTGATCATGAAGAGTGAAGGAGAGCTGCAGCGTAAAGCGGTCACCTGGGCACGGTACGCGCTGTGGCTAACCGCTCTCGGTATCGCAGCTGTATCGATCATGACACCGCTGGTCAGCTCTCGCGTTGTCGAGAAATGGTTCTCTTTCCCGCAGTTCATTTTGCTTTCACAGATTCCGGCCGTGTCTGCCGCGTTGGTTCTGATCAGCCATTTCCGACTGAAGAAGCTCGCGCACAACGGCGTCGAGGGCGCATGGATTCCGTTTGCAATGGCCGTCGCGCTCTTCGTCCTTGCCTTCGCTGGATTGGGATATAGCCTGTTCCCCTACCTGATCATTGACCGGATAACCATCTGGGACGCGGCAGCCGCAACCGAGTCGCTGAGCTTCATCCTATGGGGTGTCGTGATTTCATTGCCGGCGATTCTCGGCTATACCGTCTTTGCTTACCGGGTCTTCTGGGGGAAGACCAGGGAGCTGAGCTACGATTGACGCGGCGAGACGCCGGGAGTCGCGATTGAGTTTTCGTGCCGCCGAGCTCGCTCTTCCCACGAGGACTACGATATTTCGGACGATACGGAGCTCGACTTTCTCGCACACAGCCGCTCTCTCGGCCGCGTCTTGATGGTACTGATGATCGTCAAACCACGGTGGTTCAAGGGGCTGTCCGTCGTATTCGCCGGGTACACGATCCTGATTCTCTTGCTCACTGCCTGAGGAGTGACCGGGCGGGACGCGAAGTTAGGGCAATCGTGTCGAGAACATCATGTAGTTGACGGCCGTCGATGGAGTCACGCGAAGGCTGCGAGCGAATGGGTTTGCGGCCACGCCGACGGCATCTTGAACGGCAAGGCCGCCGGCTTCGAGGTAGGTCTCGATTTCACGCGGTTTCTGGAACATTGACCAGCGATGAGTACCGCGTGGCAGCCATCGCAGTATGTATTCCGCGCCGACGATCGCGAACAGCCATGCTTTGGGCGTGCGGTTGATCGTAGCCACGAACATGACGCCTGAATCCGCGGTGAGCGTTGTGCAATCCCGCATGAAAGCCGCTACGTCCGCGACGTGCTCAACCACCTCCATGTTAAGAACGACATCAAATCTCTCGCCGGACGCGGCGACCTCGGCTGCCGTCGCAACCCGATAGTCTATATCGAGCGCTTCTTCCGCGGCATGTGTGGACGCGATGCGAATGTTCTTCTCGACAACATCGATACCGGTCACCAAGGCGCCAAGGCGCGCCATCGACTCGGAAAGTATTCCCCCACCACAGCCAACGTCGAGCACGCGCAGGCCCTCGAGTGGCTTCCGGATACCACTATTCTGGTTGAAATGCGCACAGAGCTTGTCGCGAATGTAAGCGATACGAAGGTCGTTGAGTTTATGCAATGGCCAGAAAGGGCCTGCCCGGTCCCACCAGGTGGCGGCCATGCGCGAGTAGAACTCAACCTCTCTCGGGTCGATCGTTGAATCCTGAATCATGCGTCCTCCCTAGCAACAGCCCTGGGCGGTGCGAAGACTCGCTGGCGTAATGCCCGCAATTGCATAACAGCACGCGAACCGAATTCGCTCAGGCCGATACCCGACAGGATGAGCGCCAGACCGAGGAACACCGATGTCGATATCGCCTCGTCGAGAAGCAACGCGCCAGCAATTACAGCCCAGGCAGGTACGAGATAATTAACAAAGGAAAGGAATGTCGGTCCCGGACCCTGGACGAGTCGAAAATACAGCAGCGTGGCGAAGCCGGTAGCAAGCAAGCCGAGCACAATGAGCGCTGCGACGGATGCAGGACCGGGTACTGCAATAGCCGGCAGCTCGAGCAAAGCGGCAGGACTAGCCAGGATGCTCGCAACGATGAGCATGCCCGCAGCCCTTCTCACCGGATCGCCAGCGCCAAGCCGCCGCGCATAGATAGTGCTGATCGAGTAGCTAAGCGCTGCGCCGAGAGCGGCAATCGTCCCGAGCAGAGCCGTGTTGCCGGCGAGTCCGCGGAGAAATTCTGGTCCGATAATCACGGTTACGCCGGCGAAACCAACAAAGAACCCTGCCAGGCGAAAGGCAGTGAGCTTCGCGCCTGGGATGAAAAAGTGCGCGAGCGTCAGTACGAACAGCGGCATGACCGCCATCAGGATTCCGGCAAGTGACGAGGTAATGTGTAACTGCGCCCACGCAATGAGGTGGAAAGGCAGCACGTTGCCAAACACTGCGAGAACGACCATTGGAATCCAGGCGCGTCCAGCCCTTGGCAGCGTCTCGCCGGTGAGGCGCAAATAGCCATAGATAAGGACGGTCGCGATAACGATTCGACCTGCGACAAGCACGGAAGGCGTGAATGACGCCAGAGCGAGCTCATTGAAGAAGAACGCACTGCCCCACAAAACCGTGAGTGCGAGCAGCGACAGCCAGTCCCCTGCGTGTGGCGCTCGAGGCATCGCTCAGACTCCTTGTGCCGCCAGTGTCGATACCGCGACGAGTACCGCGATGCCAAGCAAGAGAATTACGACCGTCAACAGGACACTAATGCGATGCAGGCGAGAGAATAGCGCTTCACCGGCTTGACCGGCGTCGCGCGCGGCGTTGATTTGTGGAACCATCCTCAACGACACAGCCTCGAACAGAACCATAACGGACGTCACAACCGCGAGAGCGACGACACCCGGAGGCCACGCGGCCAATACACCGAGCCAGATCAGCCCCGCCAGCATCACGAGGCCGCAGACAAGCCCCAGCCGGAAAAACCGCGGAAACAGGGTGCGCAGGAATGTGCGGGCGGCGGACTCGTTGAGATCAGCGAATACCGTCGGCGCAACCACCGCAGTCTGGAAAATGATGGCGCCCACCCAGATCCCGGCCGAGATGGTCAAAAGCGCTGTTGCAAAGCTCGTCATGTCGAGATATTGTCTATTTAGTGTCTATTAAAAAACGAGACAATATATGAACATTTCGGGTTTGTCTATCGAACCCTTCGATCAACTGCCGCTTTCGCCGGACACGGTCGCTGATCTGCGCTCTGACCACGCTGGAGAGACAGGCGCCGTCCAGATCTACCGCGGGATGCTCGCCGTTTCGCGAGACCCAGTCGTCCAGCGCTTTGCGCTGACGCATATCCGTGCCGAGCTTCGCCACCTGCGCTTTTTCGATCGTTGGCTACCCATGCGCTATCAAAGCCGCTTGCTACCTGTATGGCGCGCTGCCGGGTGGCTACTGGGCGCCGGCTCCGCGTTATTTGGCCGTCGCGCGGCATTCCACACGGTCGCGGCCGTCGAGACGTTTGTGGAGCGGCACTACCTCGCCCAGATCGAAGTCATGGACAAGACGCCGCGTCTCGAAAACTTGTGTCGCGTGTTGCGCCACTTCTGCGACGAAGAGGTACATCATCGCAATGATGCGAGCAGTCGAGTAGCCGAGACCCCGGGCTGGTTACCGCGCGCCTGGGCGCACGTCGTCGGGCTGGGTTCGATGTTCGGCGTTCTAGTCGCCCGTAAGGTATAACGTGTCAGATCACGCACCAGGTAATCGTATGAATTCACAAACCAGCAGCAGCGAGCACCAATTCGGCATCGGTGCTGTCGCAAAAATGACAGGATTGACAGACCACACGATTCGCGTCTGGGAGCGCCGCTATGGCGCGGTCATTGCCGGCAGGGCGGCGAACGGTCGGCGGATGTACAGCGCCGCCGACGTAGAGAAACTGGGCTTGCTGAAACGCCTGACGGACGAGGACTTTTCGATCGGCCAGATCGCTGGCGATAGCATCGACGAACTGCGACAGCGCGCCAAAAAGTTAGACGAGATTGTCGGCGCGCCGCTACCTGACAGTATAAGCATCGCCGTTCTTGGCGATTTCCTGCCGAACCAGCTAGCAATGAGTGAGCTAGATCTTGCGCCGGTCGATGTCGTTGTGGCGGACAGCAACCGCGACCGTTTCATTGCTGATCTGCGTCGGCACGACATTGACGTCATCGTCGTTGAATCTCCGGTACTCGATAGCAGCGTGTCGACACAATTACTCGACTTGATGCAACAGGCCAAAGCGGAACGCGGTGTACTTGTCTACAGTTTTGGCCGAGCCAGAGATGTCGACCTTGCTCGCGACGCTCGCATACATGTTTTGCGCGCACCGGCGAATGTGGACGAAGTACGTGCCGCTGTTATGCGCGCATATTCGCCCGGCGCATCGAAGCGAGCCGCACTGAAACCGCAGACGGACGAAGCTGGGTCTGATTGGGATTTCTCGGGGCCCGTTGCGCCACGGCGCTTCAACAATTTACAGCTGGCAACGCTGGCTCGGGCATCAACCAGCATCGACTGCGAGTGTCCGCATCATCTCGCACAGCTCGTTGGCGACCTGTCGGCTTTCGAGGTCTACAGCGCCAACTGCGCAAACCGTGACGAGGAAGATGCTGCATTGCACCGCTATCTCCACCAAACGACCGCACACGCCCGTGCATTGATTGAAGAGGCGCTTGAGCGCGTGGCGAGAGCCGAAGGTATCGAGTACTGACCGGGCGTTACACTTTGTTACTTTTTTGTCTAGCTTTTATATAGACAAAAAATTGACAAAGAACCAGCAACAGCTATTCTGTAGCCACGGTCTGGATACGTCTGGCGTGCCAGCCGAGCAGAGGACGACCTCTCCTCCCCATAACGTCTTCGTTCTCTGCTTTTTTTTATTGGGCCGGCGCATGGCGCCGGCCCACTCTTCTAACAGAGGGTAAGTGAACAATGGAAATGCTCGTATTGCTCGGCCTCGGTCTTGTTACATTGGCAGTTATCGATCGGCAACATGCGGCGATGCGGCGCATGATGAAGGCGCCCATCGAGACCGATGAGAAGCGCGATCGCTGAATCCAACCGGGCGGCCGGGCTTGACAGGCTACAGGCCTTCGCGAGTAAGGCCGGCTCTCGCTACACCAAGTCCCGTAACTTCGATTTCGGGCCAGGAAGGCACGGTAACGTGTCAATGCTGTCTCCCTACGTCAGGCATCGGCTCGTGCTGGAGCACGAAGTCATAGGCGCCGCACTCAGACACCACGCGTTCAGCACCGCAGAAAAATTTATCCAGGAAGTATTCTGGAGATCTTATTTCAAGGGCTGGCTCGAGCATCGACCTCGCGTCTGGGCAGACTATCGCGAAGACGTCGCGAAGCTCATCCGCGACGTGGAAACGGACTCGCAACTGGCCGAGCGTTACAGCAAAGCCCTGAGTGGCGACACTGGCATTGAGTGTTTCGACGCATGGGTTTCGGAACTGTTGTCAACCGGTTACCTGCACAACCATGCACGTATGTGGTTCGCAAGCATCTGGGTCTTCACGCTGGATCTGCCTTGGCAGCTGGGCGCTGATTTGTTTTACCGGCACCTAGTCGACGGCGACCCCGCATCGAATACCCTGAGCTGGCGCTGGGTCTGCGGACTGCATACGCAGGGCAAAACCTACCTCGCACGCGCCTCGAATATCGCGAAATTCACCGACGATCGATTCAACCCGGAAGGCCAGCTGGCGACTGACGCGCCATCGTTGGTTGAGCCGACAGTCTACTCAGTCCAGCCGCTTCGTGACGCGCAGGCACTGCCGCCGGGCGAATCCTTCGGTCTGTTAGTCACCGAAGAAGACGGTTATCCCGAGTCGCTCCTCGGCGGCCAGGCGCCCACCGCCATTCTTGGTGCCGTTGCGCCGGGGGCACGCTCACCATTGCCGATAGGTGGCAAAGCTGAGGACTTCGTGCTCGGGGCGGTGCGCGATGCGGTCGAAAGAGCAGGATCTTTCTTTGGCGTCGACGGGGAAATACTGGTGTCCGAAGACTGGCAGAGCGAAGTCGTCGCATGGGCGACCCGGCATCGGCTTAAGACGATTGCAACAGCATATGCGCCTGTCGGCCCAACTGCCGAGCTGCTGGAGAAAGTCCGTGATGAACTTAATCGTCACGGCATTACCTTGCTGCAGATACGCCGTCCTTACGACGAGACCGTCTGGCCGCATGCGCAGCGTGGGTTCTTCAAGCTTAAGCAACAGATTCCGGCGATGCTTGAGCGAATGGGCGCCGAGAACGGTGCGGTTCGTGTTGCCACGACGGCTGGCTAGCCTCTACTCCGACTGCAGCGCCAGTACCGGATCGAGCCGCGCCGCAGACAAAGCCGGGTAAACGCCGAACCCGACCGCAATGCCGACGCAAACCAGCACGGCGAGGGCGATGACGAGCAACGACCAGGCGACGGCCCAACCGGCGAACGCAGCGATGCTGTAGGCAAGCACGATACCCAGCAACACGCCGATCCCGGCGCCTATAAGCGCGATGACCGTCGCCTCGACCAGAAACTGTCTCACGATGTCGACCTCCCTGGCGCCTACCGCCCGCAGCAGACCGATTTCGGATTTTCGCTCTAGAACGCTGGCCAGCATGATGTTCATGATGCCGATGCCACCGACAAGCAGAGAGATGCCGGCGACGGCCGACATGACGATCGTGAAGATACGCTGTGTCTGCTGGTGTTGAGCCAGCAGTCGTGCCGGAACGATGAGCTGATAGTCGTTCTGTTCACCGTGACGTCGCGACAGCAAGGCGTCAATCGCCCGGGCCGCCTGCGCAGGCCGAGTCTCGGCCGCGATCCGCAGTTTGAGTTGATCGAGCTCGGCACTCAGATCTTCTTTCTTCAATCGGGTCAGGCCGGTTTGCAGCGGCAGGTATACGTGGTTCGCTTCGCCACCGATTTCGCGACCTTCGAACTCATCGTCGGCAAGCTGCCGGTCGCGAAGTACGCCGACAACTTCGAGCCAGAGGTGATTGACCTTGATGTGCTTGCCAACGGCGCTGCCATTCGGAAACAGGTCGCGCGCAGCATCGCTGCCGATGACCGCGACCTGGGCAAACGCACGATCGGCGGACTCATCGAAGATCTCGCCACGGTTAGCTTCGAGGCTCGATAACGCGAAATAGCTGGGACTTACCGCAAACACGCTGGCGCGACTCTGGCCCTCGCGACTGAACAGAGTCCAGGTACGAAAACGCCGACTGCCGGCCCAATCCTCGACAAAGGGTAACGTCGCGTCGATTGACTGGGCATCACGAATCGACAGACCAGCTGAATGCTTGCGCACCTCCTTCAGCGACTCGCTATCAAGCTCGCGGGCTTCGGCGAGCAGGTTCCTGAGGCCCATACCTTCGATGAGTTCGAGCGCCTGCCTCTTGCCGCCCTCGCTGACGGCGAGCATCGCGATGACCGCGCCGACACCAAATACCATGCCCAGCAATGTCAGTGCCGTGCGCAGCCGATGGTGCGCAAGCTGACCGAGCGCCTGGCGCACGTCAATTGACAGATTCTGGAGCCGCTGCTGCATCAGGATGCGTCGACGGGTAGCACAAGGCTGACGCGATCACCCGACGACAGCCCAGCCGTGACCTCGACGCGATCCGGGCTGCGCCGCCCGATCGTTACATCGCGACGCTCGGCGCGCTGCCCACGCAAGACATACACGTAGGCGTTGCTCACATCGCCGTGAACAGCCTGAGCAGGGAGAACGAATCCCTCCTCGACGCGACCCGTGATGATCTCGGCTCGGAGTCGGTTACCAACCCGCATCAGGTCGACATCAACCTCGTCGATACTCGCCTCCACTGTCACAAACTTCTGCGGATCCGTGCGGTTGCGGGGACTCGCTACCGGCGACACCGATATAACGCTGGCCGTGAACTCGCGTTCGGTCGCTGCATCGAGACGCAGGCGAACCAGCTGTCCTTCTTCCAGGCCAACGGCATCGTTCTCGGGAACAAACAGGCGCGCCTGGACCTTGCCGCGTACGGGCAGCAACCCGATCGGACGGCCCGGGAAAACCGTCTTGCCCTTGCCGAGCTTTTCGCCCCACGGCGTGCGCGCGTACACGAACGTGCCGTCTGCCGGGCTGCGCAGCTCCATCATATTGAGCGCCATGTCCTGCTTCTCCAGCTTGGACATCTCTCCCGCACGCTCGGCGTTGATCATGTTTTGCTCGGCCTGCGCGCGCTGATCGAACGTATCGAACTGCCAGTCGAGGAACGACGCCTGGGCCCCGAGGTACTCGAGGTCGGAAAGTGCATCGATGATTTCGTTGCGACTGAACATGCGCTCGTCGACTTCTTCGTAGGTCTCCGTAATCTCGCGCTCGCCATCGACGCGCAACGACTCGTGACCGATGCGGGTCAGCTCAAGACCGCTAGTACGTTCGGTATTCGCCAGCTTGAACTCAGACTTTGCGACATTGAGCGCCGCAGCCTCCCGATCGAGCACGATCTGAACATCGTCGAATCTCGCGATCACATCGCCTTTGCGAATCTCGGAGAATTCGGGTGCCATCCAGGCGATGTTGAAGCCCATGCGAATCGAGCCCGGAAGAGCGATGGGTAAGGACTCCGACGCAACCAGTTCGCCATCGGCGCGCACGACGAGATTCGTGCTCGTGTCACTCGCAATGACGACCGGCACATCGGAATCCGCGTCGGAACAGCCTGCAATGAAAAGCGCGCAACCAAGGATCAGAAATATGGTCGGGATTCGGGTCATGGCATGGCAACCTCGTCGCCGGCTTCAATGCCCGATTCGACGACGTGCATCCCGGCGCTGGCGCGGCCCACCGTAATCGGCGTCCAGCCATCGCCGCGAACCACGACACCAGGTCTACCTTCCCGATATTGAATGGACTCGTCCGGCACTGCGAGCGCATCGCGCTGCGTGTCGACGATAATCGTCAGTTTTGCGGACATGCCCGGCCGTAACAGGCTGATCGCGTCGTCCGGCAGCACTGCCGTAACATCGCGCACCATTGCCTGCGAGTACTGTGACTGACGGCGCACTATGCTCGCTACTTCGATCACTTCGCTGTCGAGCTCCCCGGTACCGGCAGCGTCGATGACGACTTTCGCAGGCTGTCCCACCTTGATACTGGCCGCAGCGTACTCGGGCACTTCGGCCTGCACGACCAGTTTGGTCGGGTCCGCCAGTTCCACGACGACGAGGCCGGGATTTACGCCGTCGCTGACATCGAGCTTCTCGCCCGACCGGCTGGTTCCAACGATCACGACACCTTCGCGTGGCGCACGAATAGTGAAAGACTCAAGCTCGCGTGTCGCACCCGCCAGCTCACTTTCGAGACGACGAATATCGGCTTCGAGTTCGGCACGCCGCGCTTCACGAACCCGCTCGACCAGGACGCTGCGCTTCTGTTCATGCTCGTAGCGCTCGGCTGTGCGACGCCTATCTTCTACGAGCTTCCTGTACTCGAGATTGGCGTAGACCTGTGGATCGACTTCCGCTTTGCGGGCAGCCTTCTCTGCTTCACTTCTCGCTTCGGCGAGCAGAACAACGTCCTCTTCGACTTCTCGCGCCTGGGTTTCGAACAGTGATTCGAGCTCTGAACGCTTCGCATTGAGGTCCGCCTTGAGCGTACGTACACGATCATCGGTTGAGCTGTTGTCGAATTCAGCAAGCATGTCGCCGGCTTTCACGCGCGTACCCTCGCGCGCGAGGTTTGTAATGGTAAGGCGCCAGTTCCTGGATGGCGGTGGACCGAAGCGCAACGCATCCGACGAAGTGACAACACCGCTGGCAGCGATCGTGATCGGGCGATCGGATGGCTCAACCGTTATCCAGTCGTCCGCCGCCGCAGAGCCGGCAACGAGCAACAGCAGCAGCGTCAGCCGGCTCACTGATCCTGCTCCGCGATGCTGCGCACGCCCATGACACTCATGCCAGGCATTACGGTCGACGGCATGCCGTTGACGGGCTCTGCCAGGACCTGAAAGTAACCGCCGTCGCTCCAATCTTCCTTGTTTACCGCCTGGTTCGAACGCCAGCTCACGCGCGTCGCGAAATCCTCCGAGCCCTGCGCATCGGCAATGACGTCGATAGCGTCACCCTGAGTGATCTCCCGGATATCGGCTTCGTGTACCCAGAAGCGAATCTGCAGGTCCTCACGACTTGCAATCTGCGCAATCTCGAAACCGCTGTAATGCGTTTCGCCAGGGAAGATCTTCTTGCCGTTGAAGCGGTTTTCGCCGTAGATCAGGAAGCCGGCTTTTTCGGCACGAATCTCGGTTGCGACGAGCGCCTCCTTGATACGCGTGTAGTTGGACTCGGCCTGTGCCACCTCGAGCGCGTTCTCCTCGATCGTATCCTGTAGCTGTTCCTGCTTGATCAACAGTTGCGCCTCAGCCCGCACGAGATCCTTGAGCGAGACCTCGCGCGCGAGCTGATACCTGTCATAGTCGAGCTTCGGGATCGTCGATTGCGGAATTGCCGCGTCAAGCTCGGCAAGGCGTACGGCGGACTCCGCATCGGCAAGTGCGCTCTCGGCATCCAGAACCTCGAGCTTGAGTTCGTCGATACTGCGTGCGGCCGTCAGCTGACGTTTCTCGAGATCGGTACGCAGCTGCTCTTCGCGCGCAATCAGGTCGCCCGGATCCAGCTTGACCACGACATCACCCGCTGCAACCTCGCTACCCTCCGGCGCCATCCATTCGATACGCCGCTGCCAGGCGCCGGGAAGCGAGGGCATTTCGATGGTCTGCGCATTCACGTCCTCGACGACACCGGTCAGCAGCGGACCTGCGTAGAGCGGTGCCGCCAGAAACGTAATGGCGAACAGGCTAATGATGGATCGTGTCATGTTCGATCTTGCCGTCGCGCATGCGGATCAACCGCTTTGCATGCGCCGCAATCTCCTCCTCGTGAGTAACCATGAGAATGGTCTGCCCGTCGCGATTGAGCTCGGCAAACAGCTCCATGATTTCTACCGAAGTTCGACTATCGAGGTTGCCGGTTGGTTCATCGGCAAGCAGTAAGCGTGGCGCGTTGATCAGGGATCGTGCGATCGCTACGCGCTGCCGCTGGCCGCCCGAGAGCTGGTTGGGTCGGTGACCCACCCGGTCACTCAGACCAAGCCTGTCCAGCAGTGTTAGTCCGCGCTGCTGGCTGTCGGCGACATCGATATCCGTATAGCGCAGAGGCAGCAGGACGTTGTCGAGCGCCGTTAGCCTTGGCAGCAGATGAAAGCTCTGGAATACGAAGCCGATCTTCTCGTTGCGAATGCGTGACAGACGCTCGTCATCGAGCATCGCGACCTCCTCGCCAAAAAACCGGTACTTGCCGTCATCCGGGGAATCGAGGAAGCCGAGGATATTCATCAACGTGGACTTGCCCGAACCCGATGGCCCCATGACGGCCACGAAGTCGCCTTCGCCGATCTCCAGATCGACGTTGTCGAGTGCATGAACCGTCGTGTCACCAACACGGAAGCGGCGACAGAGTTTCGTTGTTGTAATCATCGGTACGCCGGAGTATTCCTCGCGGCCTATAGTAGCGCGCCCTGGCTCAGCTATTCGAACCTGGTGGTTTCATGACGAGAACCGGCGTATTTCGCTTGTACGCCTCGTAGTGTTCCTCGCCGCCCCATCGCTCGTCGGCTGCTGCCTCGAGCAACGGTACACCACTCACCTTGGTCAGCAGGAAGAAGACGAATACCGGCGAAATCAGCGTCGCCCATTGCCAGCCCTCGAGGACCGGTATCGCGATGATCGCCATGCCCGTCCAGAGCACGATCTCGCCGAAGTAATTCGGATGCCGCGACCAGGCCCACAGGCCGGATGTAATGAACTTGCCCTTGTTTGCCGGATCGGCGCGGAAGGCTGTCTTCTGCTGGTCCGCGACGATCTCGATCAGGATGCCGATGGTCCAGACAGCGATTCCGACATAACCGATGACGCCAAGCGGTTCCCGGTTGCCGCCCGTGATGATCGCCAGCGCGCAGGCAGCGGTCAGCAGTACCCATAGTCCCTGCAGCGTCCATGCCAGAAAGAACCGCACAGGGCGGTGCTTCATCTCGTCGAAGCGACTGTCTTTTCCAGCCCGCGAAATACGCACAAACAGGAAGGACGCCAGCCTAATCGACCAGAACAACACCATGCCGGCGACGATCGCCGAGCGAAGGTCGAGAGTGCTCGAGAGCAATACAGCGACGATGGTCACGGTGATGTAGGTGATGCCGCCGGTGAGATCGTAGAAGTGCTCGGTCCGCTTAAGCGCAGACGGAATGAAAACGGCCCAGTTGACGGCAAATGCGAGCAAGCCGCACAGAGCGAATACCGGGAGGCTCCCGAACCGGTCTCCCCCGTCGCTGCCGGCCCACGAAATCAGTGCGCCGATGATGACGGTGACGGCAATGCCGGTGATGATCTGCTGGTCAGTGCGTTCGGCCATGACGGTTCCCTCAAAACGTTGGGAAGCAGTATAGGGCCGAACTTTGGCTTCTGGAGCGCCAGCATCACTTTGTTACAACGTGTCACAACAATGAAACCGGCAACAGCAACAGTGGCGGCCCTGCTGGCCGCATAGCTCTAGAGAATGCCTTCGAGTCCGTCGAGATCGTTGATGACGCGCCAGTCGCCACCGGTCTTCTCGACCCGACCTTGCCATTCCTCGAGCCGCTGCAGGTACTCCCGAGGATCGATGTTATCCGAGCGCAATTTGGTAACGTTCAATGCGATCACCTCGAATCCCTCCAGCTCGACATCGATATCGCGAACGTAACCTTCCTGGAGGTCTTCCTTGAGGTCCGAAAAGATGAGGATCGTCTTGGTGCCAGTGTCTTTCTCGTTCAGGAATTCAACAGCCTGAAGCAATCCGCCCGTAATGTCGGTATACGGAGAGGGCTCGGCGGCGTCCACGAATTCACTGACCTGCTGAGCGAACAGACGCTTCTGGCGGTTGACCGCCGAGGGTCGATCATCAAACGATACCTTGGCAACGATATCCTTTTCGCTAAAGCTGCCGGTGTCGATCCGTGCCACAGCAAACGTGTCAGTGGCATCCAGTCTGGACAGCGTGTATCGAATGATCTGTTCGGCTTTCTGTAATTCTTCAGTGTACGTACCCGAGGTATCGAGCAACATGTAGACACCGGTGTTGGCGGGTGTGGACTCACTGCTGCACGCGACCAGCAGAGCACAGGCGGCCATGACAAATAGCTTCTTCATGAACCGACCCTCCCAGGTATTCCGGCAGCTTCCGCAGCACGTCTTTCGATGCGTTCCTCGAGCCACAGCGGCACGAAGATCGGCACGTCATAGACGTGTTTCAGCAAGACACCAAGATAAAGAAAGGCACTGCCGAGCAGACGCAGGATCAATGCGAGAGCCCGCATTAATGCGATCGCGATCAGCCCCACAATCGTGCGTAAGGAATGAACGAATGTCTCGAGCGGTATCGCCACAAATGTCAGTGCAAACGGCAGGATGAAACCCATGCCCATCTGCGCCGCCGTCGTGATCCACAGGTACTCGTTTGTGGCCGTTGCGGCATCGGCGCCACCACGCAGCAATGCTGACGTCGCGAGTTCATCATGCAGCAACACTTCGCGCATATAGGCAAGTCCTGCCTCGACGCTGGCCAGCAGGAACAGAATCGTGAAGGTGATCCAGATCATGCGAACACGCGTCCGGTCAGGCAGTGCTCCAATCACCGGGAAAAGCCGGGTAATACGGAGCGACTCCATCAGAAACAGGCCCATCGAAATCTCGACCATGATGATCACCAGCGCGGCGATATCCGCCGTCCGAAACCCACCGATCAGGTTTGTTCCGCCGACCATCTCGGCCATAGGGCGTGCGATCAATGAGAAATTGATCGTAGCGCCACCAATCGCAATCGCGAGCACAAATGCCGAGACGAAGAAATTGACTAGCGACGATGACGACAACACGGAAACCGCACGATCCCGGCCTCGAACGATGTCCTCGTACTCCTGCATCAACCGGTCAATCGTTACGGAACGACTCAGCAGACTGTCCACGTTCTTCCCGACAGCCGCCAGATTCTGCTGTATCTGTCGCCATTCCGGACGCATGTGGCGCAACAGCTTGTGACGCTTCGCACTTGCCGCGTGATAGGCAGCCATGGCCTCTTTGTGCGCTTTGATTAGCGACTTGTGGATATCGCTCAATATACTGCCGATGTGCGCTCGACCCTCTTTCGCGTCCATCTCGGCGACAGCCTCGACAGCCTTGACCCAACCAGGCGGGTCCGGCGGTACATCGACAGCTTCCTGGTGGTCTTTCTCGATGCGGTCGATCGACTCACTGAGCGCGCGGTGCAGCGAGGAGTAGTTCGCGAGGTCTTTTCGCACGGTTTCATTGATGCGATCGAACTCACGTTCGATGACACGCTCTTTGGCCTCGCGGCCCTGCGCGAGCAGCACGTCTCGGTTGCGGGCGGCGAGTTTGGTCTCAGACCTCGACACTGCTTTGGAAGCAACTTTGAAGCCGCGATGCAGCGCGCGCGTCGAAACCTGGATGGCGTTATGCGCCGTCGCTCGTACAAGGTACAAGGCGGCGACGATCAGAACGATAAAGAGTAGTGCCGAGAGTATCGGCCAAGGCGTAATGCCAAGCATGAAGCTCACAATGGTAACCCCGCTGTCGTAGTGATCCCTTAGACCGGTGGCTTTGCGAAGCGCCCTTTCGAACGCCGTGCCCTTTTCATTTGTTCGCTGAGCCTTTCACAGCGGTTGAGAGAGTGTCAATGTGGATGCGACATAACAGCGGATTGCCGCGGCGGAGACGCCTCGCAAAAACGCGTTCCCGACCTGACATAAACACCGAAAAGCCCGCCTAAACCCCCGAAAAAGGGAACTTTTTGACCGCGGGAGCCGTGTTTCCTATAACGCACCGCAGGGGTTGCGCACAACAATAGGGACAACTGGTGCAGGAAGCCACACCACAATTCCGGGGAGGAATGCCGTGGCGGTCGCTTATCGCGACGGCCTTTTTGGCGGTTGTGTCCGGTTGCGCCACATCGCCGACGGAGACTGCGTCAGAACCGGAAGCGGATCCGGAGCCCGGAATTCCGTTTATCCGGTCCATTCCGGATACGCCACCTCCGGCTTCCGATGTGACGATCGATCCGCCAGCCATCGCTATCGTCATGGCGAGCCGCAGTCCCGCATACGAGGATGTCGCCATAGCGCTGGCGGATCATTTCGACACGGTTTCGATTTACGACCTCAGCGACCGCAGCCAGCCGCCGGTGAGTGCCTTTCGACTTATCAACGATGGTTCGAGTGACGTCGTCGTTGCAATTGGCCTGCGCGCGGCTAACTCGTCGTTGGCGTTGTCAGATGCGCCCGTTGTTTTCAGCCAGGTTTTTAACTACCAGGATCATGCGCTCCTTGGCGAGCGCAGCAGGGGTATTGCGGCCATTGCCCCGATGGCTGCTCAACTTGCAGCCTGGAAGGAGGCAGAACCGACATTGTCGTCGGTCGGCTTCGTGATAGGTCCGGGTCATGACGCTCTGATCGAAGAGGCTGAGCTGGCCGCGGAACGACACGGCGTTCAACTGGTTGTGAACGTGGCCAATTCGGATCAGGAAGCGCTGTATTTCTTCAAACGCATGGTGCGGGATATCGACGGTTTCTGGCTACTGCCGGACAACCGGGTACTTAGCAGCCGTATGCTTCGTAAGGCGATCGATCAGGCCAATCAACATGGCGTGTCGGTACTTGCGCCCAATCAAAGCCTGCTTTCGATCGGCGCCACCATCAGCGTATCCACAGTACCGACCGATGTCGCAGACCGCATTCGCGAGGTAGTCGAACGCATTAACCAAGGACAGCTCCAGGCTGTCGCGCCGATTACAGCATTGACGGAAATTCGAGTCGACGTCAATGAAGCTTTGTTGCAGCGGCAAACCGTTGCCAAGGGGTCGCGCGAGATCAGGGAGGACGCACTGTGAGCCAGCTTCTGGGTCGCCTGATCTCTCGACTCGGCGTGTTGCATGGCCGCAAGCCTGGCAAGCGCGTACTCGTGCACGAGATCCTGTCAATCCAGATACTCAGTGCGGCGTTAGTCGGGGGTCTCGCAATCGCCGTACTTTACTGGGGTAGTCAGTGGGTATTGAAGGACAACTACAGTCGCTGGGCGCTGCAATGGACCGAGGAGCTCAACGAGCTCGGCTCGCCGCTATTTCTCTCCGACGACAGCGAGGCATTAGTACGACTGGAAAGCTTCGTCGAGCGTTACCCGGAAATCGACCGCGTCTCTTACTATGGGCGTGACGGAAAAGCACTGTTTGCCGTGGTGAATGATAAAGAAGACGGTGCGTTGGAAAACCTACCCGAGGGTCGGCTCATCGAAGCAACATCCGTTATCGGCGGCAAGGAACCCTACGTTCTCAGCGGCAGCCTGATCGATCCCCGCAAGTTTGAGGTGCTCGCGCCGGTATGGACCGAAGCGATCGCCGACGACGGTCTGTTTGACTTTGATCCCAACGCGCCCGAGGAGAACACGGCAACCGAGCTCATCGGCTTCGTTGCGCTCCACCTCGACTTCATCATGTTTCACGACCGGCTGCTGGCCAACATACGCGCTGCGATACTCGTGCTGTTGGTACTGCTGATTGGGTTTGCGCTGTATGGCAGGCGCGTGCTGCAGAATGCCCTGCGGTCGATTTCACAGCTCGAGGAACCGATTCGTGAACTGGCCAAGGGCAATCTTGGCGTCAAGTTCGAGCCCGCCGAGCATCGTGAGATATCAGATATCGTCGATGCGCTGGAAACGACCGCCACGGCCCTGTCGGAGCGAGACGCCGAACTTCTCGAACTGGCGAATCACGACAATCTGACCGGCCTTTACAATCGGCGTCGCTTCGTCGAGGAGTTGCGTTCGAACCTGTTCGACATCATGCGGCATGGCGGCAGCAGTGCACTGTTCTTTATCGACCTTGACCAGTTCAAGTATGTCAACGACCTGTGCGGGCACCCGGCCGGCGACCGTCTTATCCGCAAGGTTGCCGATGAGCTTTCCCGCAGCGTTGCGGGCAATGCGATCGTCGCCCGCTTCGGCGGTGACGAGTTTGCGGCGTTGTTCCCTGATGCAGACGAAAAAGAGGCGCACGAGGCAGCCAGCCTGATCATGACCAACATGCGGCGCATGGCGCATATCGAGAACGACCACGTCTTCCACGTTCATTGCAGCATCGGCGTGACGATTGCGACGCCCGCCAACATGCACCAGGACGAGCTTATAGCGCAGGCGGACAAGGCCTGCCGCGAAGCCAAATCAGCGGGCCGCAACCGCGTGCGCTTCTTCGACGCAACAGAGTCCGGCGATAGCGTCGATCTCGAAGTCGGATGGATAAACCGACTTCGCAGCGCGCTCGACGAAGACTCTTTCGAACTGCGCTTCCAGCCGATAAACGACATTCGCAGCGGCAAGACGACGCACCATGAGGTCCTGATTCGAGCGCGAGCCGACGATGGTTCGCTGGTTTCGCCGGATGCCTTCCTGCCCGCGGCCGTGCGCTTCGGCATGATGTCGGAGATCGACCTCTGGGTCATCAGGAATGCGGCGAAAGCGTATGCCGAACATGTCGGCGCGCACCCGCAGCTCAGGTTCTCTATCAATATTTCAGCCAATGCGTTCGAGAGCGAGGACCTGCCGCGATATGTCCACGACACGTTCGACGAATTCAACGTGCCGCCGGAGAACATCGTGCTCGAGATTACAGAGAGCCTCGCGATTCGGCGCCCTCTGCACGTCGAGAGGCAGATCGCTGCGTTGCGCGCACTTGGTTGCAAGCTCGCACTGGACGACTTCGGTACGGGCTACAGCTCGTTTAGCTACTTGCAGAAACTCGATTGCGATTACATCAAGATCGATGGTGCTTTCGTCAACGAGCTGCTCGACAATCCGGTCGACCAGAAGGTCATTCGGCTGATCGCGGATATTGGTCGCGAGGCCGGTATGCGCACGATTGCAGAATACGTGCAGAGCGCCGAGGCACTGGCATTGCTCGAAGAACTCGGCGTCGATCTGGCGCAGGGCTACTTCGTCGGGGAACCCGAAGAAGTACCGCGGTTTGCGCCGACACCGATCTCACTCAAGTCGCGCCGAGGCAAGCGCCGTAAGGGGCGGTCCGCCTGAGGCACTACCAGGGTCGCGTAAAAAGCACGTAGCCCCATATCCAAAACTGCTACGCAGTCGGTCGAATCAGACGATTCAATGTGTTCTTGTTGACTCCAGTTCGGTCACTTTTGGACGTTTGAGCTGTGTGCGAGCTATTCGCAATGTCGAGCCGCTATCCGACCTCCGTGGGTTTCTCCCTGGAGACGCTCGCCCAGCGCGGCGGTCACAACGGCCCGCACAAGGACGGCTGGGGTGTCGCTTACTTCGAGGGACGCGACGTCTTCCTGCTTCGCGAGTCGAGCCCGGCGGCAGAAAGTGAGCTCGTACGGTTCATGGAAGTGAACGGGCCGCCGAGCAACCTGGTGCTCTCTCACATCCGGCTCGCAACCCAGGGCAGACCGGCTCTTCGCAATACGCAGCCATTCCAGCGCGAGCTTGGCGGGCGAGCGCACCTGTTCGCGCATAACGGCAGCATGCCTGACGTGAGAGAGGCCTGCAGTCTGACGACGAATCAGTTTACACCGGTTGGCGAGACCGATTCTGAATTCGCGTTCTGTTGCCTGCTCGAGCGCCTGGGCAGCTTGTGGAACGGCGGTAACGGCAACCTGCCATCGGTCGAAGCACGCCTCGAGGTCGTCGCCGAGTTCGCCACTTCGCTGCGCTCGCTTGGTGCGTTCAATTTTGTTTACGCCGACGGCGACACGTTGTTCGTTCACGCCCACATCCGCAAACAGAACGATGGTGTCGAGCGGCCGCCCGGATTGCATCTGCTGGTTCGATCTTCCAACGAACAGGCTATCGACCTGACCCAGTCCGGGGTCATGCTGGCACCCGTCGCACAGGAGCTCGCGCTCGTCGCAAGTGTACCGCTAACCGATGACGAACCCTGGGAGCCGATCGCTCCGGGTGAAGTTATTGCATTGCGGCAGGGTTGTGTCTGGGCGCGAGTGCCGGCTATTCAAACTCGACGAGCAGATCCTTCGCGTCAAACTGATCGCCAATCCGTGCAAGCACGCGCTTGATCTTGGCGTCCCGCTCTGCAGCAATCGAGGTTTCCATTTTCATGGCTTCCATCGTCAGCAACGTGTCGCCGCGTTTGACTTCCTGACCAACCTCGACCGAAATCGTCGACACGACACCAGGCATCGGGGCCCCGACGTGATTGGGGTTGGTACTGTCGGCCTTTTCGTTCTCGTGGAGCGCGGATTCGGAGCCGCGGTCCTGGATCAGAACCGAGCTCGGCTGGCCATTGACCTCGAAGAAGACCCGTCGATAGCCACGATCATCCACGTCTCCGGACGTCAGATGCCGAATCACGATCTTGCGACCGTCGTCCATCGTGACAATGATCTCTTCTTCGGGGCGCATGCCGTAGAAATACACGTGCGTTGGCAGCACACCGACGTCACCAAACTCCTCGCGATGCCGGCGGAACTCGGTGAAGACCTTCGGGTACATAAGGTAAGACGCGAGATCGAAATCCGTGACCGGATGCTCGTGACCTTCATCGAGCCTGCGACGTTCGTCGTCGAGATCCACGGGTTCCAGCAGGGAGCCAGGGCGAACCTCGATCGGCTTGCGTGACTTGAGCACCTTCTTTTGCAGCGCCTCTGGGAATCCGCCCGGCGGCTGCCCAAGCTCGCCGGAGAACAGCGAGACGACCGACTCAGGGAATGCGATATCGGTATCAGGATCAAGAACGTCCTCGATGCTGGTATCGGAGGTCACCATCATCAGCGCCATGTCACCGACGACTTTGGATGACGGCGTTACCTTGACGAGGTCACCGAAGGCCATGTTGACGTCCGCGTAGGCGCGCGCGACCTCGTGCCAGCGACTGGCGAGTCCGAGTGATGACGCCTGCTCCTTGAGGTTGGTGAACTGGCCGCCCGGCATCTCATGGAGATACACCTCCGAAGCGCCCGAGCGGATGTCTGGCTCGAATGCCGCATACTGGTCACGCACCTGCTCCCAGTAGTCGCTGATAAGTCGCACATTCGCGAGATCGACACCGGGGTCGCTCTCCGTGTTCTGCAATGCTGCAACGATCGACCCGAGACACGGCTGCGACGTCAGGCCACTCATCGAATCCATGGCCGCGTCGAAGGCATCCACGCCCTCCTCGACCGCTGCCAGCACCGACGCGGCCGCGGCGCCGCTCGTATCATGCGTGTGGAAATGGATGGGCAGGCTGATTTCCTGCTTGAGTTCGCGAATCAGCAGACGCGCCGCCGCCGGTTTAAGCAGTCCGGCCATATCCTTGATGCCGAGCACGTGTGCACCGGCCGCCTCAAGCTGCTTGGCGAGATCGATGTAGTAGCGCAGGTCGTACTTCGAACGCATCGGGTCCAGGATGTCGCCTGTGTAGCAGATCGCTGCCTCCGCGATCTTCCCGGTCTCGCAGACCGAGTCGATTGCCAGGCGCATGTTCTCGACCCAGTTGAGGCAGTCGAAGATACGAAACACATCGACGCCGGCTTCCGCCGACTGCTGCACGAAGTAACGCACGACATTGTCTGGGTAGTTCGTGTAGCCGACCCCGTTCGACGACCGCAACAGCATCTGCTGCATCAGGTTGGGCATGGCCGCTGAGAGGTCAGCCAGTCGCTGCCACGGATCCTCATGCAGGAAACGCATGGCGACGTCGAAGGTCGCGCCTCCCCAGGATTCGACCGAGAAGAGCTGCGGCAGCAGCTGCGCATAATGCGGTGCGATACGCAGCATGTCGGCCGATCGCATGCGCGTTGCCATGAGCGACTGGTGCGCATCGCGGAAAGTCGTATCCGTTACGAGCGGCACGCTGCTGACTTTCATGAACTCGGCGACCGCTTCCGGACCGTCCGCTTCGAGGATCTGCCGCACGCCGCGCGCCGGACCTTGTGCGTCGATCAGCGGCGCCTCTGGCTCCTCGAGGACCGCAGGCATTTTCCGTCCCGTCACCTGGTCATTGCCATTGACGATGGTGTCGCCGATGAAATGCAACAACTGCGCAGCATGGCTGCTGTCGGGCGGCAGGTCGAGCAGGTCCGGCGACTCGTCGACGAAGCGCGTGTTGTATTCGCCCTTCATGAAACGCGCGTCCAATATCAGTGCCCTGAGGAAAGCGAGATTCGTCTCGACGCCGCGCACTCGGAACTCGCTCAAACCGCGCAGCATGCGATCCGTCGCCTCCGCCTCCGACACGCCGGACGTCGTTATCTTGACGAGCAAGCTGTCGTAGTGACGGCCGATGACGGCTCCTGAATAGGCGGTGCCAGAGTCCAGCCTGATCCCGGGGCCGGCGGGGCTGCGATAGGTAACGATGTGACCGTAGTCGGGGATGAAATTGTTGCGCGGGTCTTCGGTCGTCACGCGGCACTGGATCGCCGCGCCGCGCATCTGGATATCTGCCTGCGCGGGAATGCCGGACTTGTCGACGTCGCCGATCTTCGCGCCGGCGGCGATACGTATCTGCGATTTAACGAGGTCGAGCCCGGTGATCTGCTCCGTGACCGTGTGCTCAACCTGGATGCGCGGATTCACTTCGATGAAGTAAAACTCACCCGTATCGACATCCTGCAGGAACTCGACTGTGCCAGCATTGCAGTACTGCACGGACTGCGCCAGTCGCACCGCCGCAGAGGTGATCTCCTCGCGCTGCGCTTCGGTCAGATACGGTGCCGGCGCACGCTCGACAATCTTCTGGTGTCGCCGCTGGACCGTGCAATCGCGCTCGAACAGATGCACAACCTCACCGTGTGAGTCGCCCATGATCTGGACCTCGACATGGCGGGCATTGCGTACGAGCTTTTCCAAATAGACCTCGTCGTTGCCGAATGCGGCAAGCGCTTCGCGTCGCGCGACAGCAACCTGATCGACCAGATTGGATTCATCTTCGATGACGCGCATGCCGCGGCCACCACCGCCCCAGCTCGCCTTGAGCATGACCGGAAATCCGATCTCATTCGCGAGCCGGACAATTTCCGCCTCATCGTGAGGCAGTGGCTGCGTCGCCGGCATGACGGGTACATCCGCTTCTACGGCGATTGCTCGCGCCTCGACCTTGTTGCCGAGCCTCCGCATGGTATCGGGTGACGGGCCGATGAATGTGATGCCCGCATCGGCGCACATGCGCGCGAACTCGGGGTTCTCCGACAGGAACCCGTAACCGGGGTGGATGGCATCCGCGCCCGACGATTGCGCGATGCGGATGATGTCCTCCATGTCGAGGTAGGCTTCGAGCGGCCGTTTGCCGGCACCCACCTGGTAGGACTCCCTGGTCTTGAAACGATGCAGGGTCAGGCGATCCTCGGCCGAGTAAATGCCGACGGACGGAATGTGCAGCTCGCTCGCCGCGCGAAACACGCGGATGGCGATCTCGCTGCGATTAGCGACGAGAATCTTGTTAAACATCAGTCTTACGCGAGATTATGCAGCTCTTGAACGTTTCGGCAGACACCCCTGCCACGGCTGCTCAGGTCTAGAGATTGCCAGACTCTGCGAGGCTGGCAACAGTTACGTTTGTGATGATCTTGCGCCCTCGTCTCCCGAATACGAAGAACCCCGAATTGACGCCGCCAGGATTCGGGCATAAAGGATATCTGGGGCTTTAGCCGTGGAGTCTGACATGTCACGCAACGGAACTCGGCGCCAGGCGCGGTCGACCGGCGTCGCGATACTCGCATTTCTTCTTATTTTTGCCTTACCCGGGGTCCAGGCCGGGAGCGACTACGAACCAGTCGTAACCGAATTGCTGGGGCTCATGGAGTCGCGCCCGGATCTCCAGGAATCGGTAGAGGCTGCAATTGATATTGCGGATCTCAAGGACGTTCGCGACATGGATGAATTCGTCGCGTACCTGGATCAGCTCGTCACCTTCGTTCCGACCGAACGGGAAGTCGTCCCCGAGTGCCTCAAGTTCTACTACATCATCAACCAGGCGCCCGGAAACGCGCTGAATGACGATGAGCAGTTCAATGCGTGGATGAAAGACCTCGTCCGCGCGTGGGGCACGTTCCTCGACACGCCTGCTTCGGCAGCTGGCATCGCGACGTTTCGCGGGGCAACGAACTACAACATCGACGACTATATCGAGGGACCCAGCGGTTGGCAGACCTTCAACCAGTTCTTTGCCCGCGAGGTGAAGTCCGGCAGGCGTCCAGTCGCAGAGCCGCGTAATGACCGGATCATCGTGTCGCCGGCGGACGCCGTTTTCATGGGACAGTGGCCGATCGACGAGAACTCGAATATCACGGTCAAAGGCGTCAACTGGGCGATCGCCGACCTGCTCGGTGACAGCCCGTACAGGGACGCTTTCAAGGGCGGCATCTACACGCACAGTTTCCTCTACATCGACGACTACCACCGCTATCACGTGCCGGTGGCGGGGACGGTAAAGGAAGTCCGCAATATCAGCGGCAAGGTATACATGGACGTGTTCCGCGAGGACGATGGCACGCTCAATGTCGTCGATGGCGACACCTATCAGTTCAATCAGGAACGCGGTCTGGTCGTGATCGACTCTCCCGAAGTCGGCCTGGTAGCCGTGTTACCAATCGGCATGGCCTACGTTTCGTCGGTCAACCTGACGACGGAGATCGGTGCAGAACTTCGCAAAGGCGACCAGTTCGGCTACTTCATGTTTGGCGGCTCCGATATCGTGACGGTGTTCCAGGACAGGAACGTCGTTCTCGACGCCGAAGTCGGCAAGAAGTACTTGCAGGGGCAGAGGCTGGGCGAGCTCGAGACCTTGCCTTAGTCGCTATTGGCGTCGACCAGTTCCGGTTTCCCGACAGGAACTGCGGGTACGTCTTTGAGCCCGTTGCCGGTAATCAGCAGCACGATAGTCTCGTCCGCGCCGGCCTGACCGTTCGCTGCGAGCTGTTTTGCGGCGGCCCAGGGCGCCGCCGCTGCGGGCTCTGCAAACACACCGGCCTTGCTCGCGAGTTCACCGATCGAGGCAAGAATTTCATCGTCGGAAACAACGACAGGCTCACCGCCTGACTCGATGACTGCGCGCACGGCCGCGAGGCCATCACGCGGCTGATCGACGGAAATGGAGTCAGCGACAGTGCTCGCGGCAACGCTCTCAATATCTACCGAACGCCAGTCCGGATCGATGCCGCTCTCACGAATGCTTGCGATCGCCCGGCAGATGGCCGCGCTCCCCGCGGACTGGGCGCAGTCGATCTTCGGCAAGCGATCGACAAATCCGGCCGCATGCAGGTCGCGCCAGCCTTTCCAGATGCCGCTCAGGATGTTGCCGTCCCCGGTCGGGACGATGACGCGGTCCGGCACCTGCCCGAGTTGTTCCCATATTTCGAACGAAGCGGTCTTCTTGCCCTCACGGGTGAACGGGTTGAATCCCGTGCTCCTGTTGAACCAGCCGCGCCTGTCGCATTCTCGCAGGCACAGGTCATACGCGTCGTCGTAGCTACCGCGCACTGCAAGCACCCTGGCGCCATAGGCAAGCGACTGCGCCAGTTTGGCCGCAGGCGCCGTTTCGGGCACGAATACCACGGCATGGAGACCCATAGCCGCGGCGAGACACGCCGTCGATGAACCTGCGTTGCCTGTGCTTGCGACGGCCACAGTGTCGGCGCCGGTCTCGGCAGCTCGCAGCAATGCAACCGCACTCGCACGGTCCTTGATCGACGAGCTCGGATTGCCCGTCTCGTCTTTGAGCCAGATGTTGTCGAGCCCTGCGGAGGCACCGAGCCGCCTGACAGGGTGCAGTGGCGTGTTGCCAATGGTCAGCGGCAGCGCTGCGCCAGGATCGGAACACGGCAGCAGAGTTTGATAACGGAAGATTCCCTCGCCCTCGCCGAAGTCCGATTCGATGGCTGCGTAGTCGTAGGTGATATCGAGGTTGCCGCCGCAGACCGGGCAGACGAAAACTGCGAAGTCCGCGCTTTGTTCGGTATTGCAGGCCAGGCAGCGGTAACCGTTCATAGTCGCGTCAGGGCACGATGTGCGTGCCCTGTCCTCCGCGCATCGCCTCTTCGAGGTGATGCGGTTGCGTGATGATGACCTCCTCACCGCCGGCTTCGAGAAATTCGATAGCTGCCTCGATCTTCGGCTGCATGCTGCCAACGGCGAAGTGACCTTCGTCGAGATAGCGTCGGCACTCAGCCAGTGTCATCTGATCGATATCTGTCTGTTCGGGCGTGCCGAGATTGAGCGCAACCTTGTCGACATCGGTCGAGAACACGAGCACGTTCGCTCCGAGCTCCCGCGCCAGCAGACAAGAGGCCGCGTCCTTGTCGATGACCGCGGGTCTTGGCCGCAACGAGCCATCCGGTTTTCGAATAACGGGTATGCCGCCTCCACCCGCCGCAACCACGATCGTGTCGCTTTCGACCAGAGAACGAATCACGGACATCTCGAGGATCTCCAGCGGCGCCGGCGATGGCACAACGCGCCGCCAGCCCCGGTTCGCGTCCTCCGCGATCGTCCAGCCGTCGTCTTCGGCACGCTGTCGCGCTTCCGCTTCGCTCATGAACGGACCGATTGGCTTGGTCGGATTTGCAAAGCTCGGATCCTCGGCGTCGACGAGTACCTGCGTGACGACGGCTACGGCTTGTTGCTTACTACCGAGACGATGAAACGCGTTCTGCAGCGTCTGCGCGATCTGCATGCCGATCGAGCCCTGGGTATCCGCAACGCAGTTTGCGAGCGGCACCTGGTGGAGAACGTCGCGCGTCAGCTCGGAACGCATCAGGATGAAGCCGACCTGGGGGCCGTTGCCGTGCGTCACGACGACGCGGTTGCCGGCCTCAACAATTGGCGCAATGTTCGACGCCGTCTCGCCGGCGGCACGATACTGGTCAACGACCGACATGTGTTCCGAGTCGGTGATCAGTGAATTACCGCCGATGGCGATGACAACGAGAGGTTTCATGCTTGCGACCTACATCGTCAGGGCCATGAGCGCTTTCGCCGTATGCAGACGATTCTCGGCCTCCGGGTAGACGCGTGATTGCGGACCATCGATGACGGCATCGGTGACTTCGCAGCCACGATCGGCGGGCAGGCAGTGCATGTAGATCGCCGAGTCCCTGGCCCGCGCCATCATGGCTTCGTCGCAAATCCAGCTGCGGTACTGCTCGGCTACTTTCATGGCCTCATCGGGATTGCTGAACAGCGCTTCGACGCCCCAGCTCTTCGGGTAAACGATATCGGCGTCAGCGAACGCCTCTTCCATGCTGTCGACGACTTCAAACTTACCGCCCGACTGTGCCGCGTTCTCGTGGGCGAGGCGCATCGGCTCGTCCATCAGCGTGTACTCGGGTGGATGCGCCAGCGTCACGTTCATGCCAAAGCGTGTCATGAGCATGATCAGGCCCTGGGGCACAGACATAGGCTTTACGTAGCTCGGCGCATAGGCCCACGACACAGCGATCTTGAGCTCGGAGAGATCCTTGCCAAACTCCTCGCGAATCGTCATCAGGTCAGCAAGCGTCTGGCACGGATGATCCACATCGCACTGCATATTGATGATCGGGATGTCCGCCCATTGCGCGACGTCGCGCATGTACGTCTGCCCCTCGCCCGGCACGAGATCGTGCCGGATCATAATGCCGTGCCCGTAGCTCGACAGGATGATTCCCATGTCCTTCGGGCTCTCGCCGTGGGCGATCTGCGAAGTCTCGGAGTCGATGAAATGCGCGTGCCCGCCAAGCTGCGTTATGCCGGCTTCGAAGGAATTCCTCGTCCTCGTCGACTTGTCGAAAAAGATCAGGAAAGCTGTCTTGTGCGGCAGGTGCAGCGTCGGCACGCCGCTTCTGAACTCTGTCTTTAGCTGGTCCGCGGTATCGAGGGCGGTGTTGATTTCATCAACCGACCAGTCCTGGGTCATCAGCCAGTCGCGCCCTTTCAGGTGCGTGGGAATCGATTGCATGGTCGGGCTCACGTTACTGCCTCCTCGTTTGGGGTCTTTGCGAATTCGTCGACAAGCGCGACATAGAAGGCGGATGCACGCACGAGGTGCTCAACTTCCACCTGCTCGTTGGGCGCATGCGCGAATTTCTCGTGGCCGGGCCCGAAGCCGATCGTGGGGAAGCCCATCATGCCGGCGGTCGCGACCGCGTTGGTGCTGAAGACCCAGAAGCCGACTTCGGCTTCTTCGCCGAACGCATTGCGATGCGCAGCGACTGCCGCACGCGTGCCGGGCGCGTCTGCGGGCAGCTGCCAGGTCGGATAGTATTTGCGCGTCGGGTACTCGAGACCCGTGTAGCTGGGGACGCTGTATTCGAGGACGGAAACGGTCGCCTCAGCGGCCTGCACCGAGGGCAGCGCCTCGATCTCCGCGACCGACGTTGCCTCGGTTTCATCGACCGTAAGGCGCCTGTCGAGATGAATCGTGCAGCCGTCCGCCACCGCACAAAGGCTTGGCGACGTCGAACGAATGTCGCTGATCGTCACGGTGCCTTTGCCGAGCGGATCGCGCGGTTCGAGCCTCTCGTTCAGGGCCTCGATGTCGGCAATGATGTCCGCCATCTTGTAAACGGCGTTGACGCCGCGCTCCGGCGCGGAACCGTGACAGGAGATGCCGGACGTGTGCACTTCCATTTCCATGCGCCCGCGATGGCCGCGATAGACGCGCAGGCTCGTCGGCTCGGTAATCACGACGAGTTCAGGACGTATGCCGTCTTCCTTGGCGATGTACTGCCAGCAAAGTCCGTCGCAATCTTCTTCCTGGACCGTGGCTGTCACGAGAACGGTCACGTCGTCGGGGACGCCCCGCTGGCGGATCAGTCCACCGGCATAGACGCTCGACGCTACACCGCCTTTCATGTCGCTCGCGCCGCGTCCGTACAAAACGCCATCTTCGATCTCGGCAGAGAACGGGTCCCTGTCCCACAGGCTCCGATCGCCAACGTCGACGATGTCGACGTGACCGTCCAGCGCAATGACGCGTGGACCGGAACCAATACGTCCGATCAGGTTGCCCATCGGGTCGACAGTCACTTCGTCATAACCCAGTTTCTCCATCTCCTCGCGAATACGGGCAATCACGTTCCCTTCCTGGGAACTCAGGGAAGGAATCCGGATGATGTCCTGCATGAAAGCGGTCAGGTCCGCTTCGAGACGACGTGCGTCGTCCAGGTAGTTGTTATTCATTGAATGCCTCGATCAGCCGGTCCCACTCATCGACGACTTCCGTCGAAAAGACCCGGCTCCAGAAATCGGTGTCCCAGAGTTGTCGCAGCTCGTCGGACGACTTGCCCTGCTGCTCGACCCAGGTGAAATATTTGAAATTGTGCAGTGCCTTGCGGTCGGCGTAGTTCAGCTCGCGCACGTAGTCGGGCGTGATGCCCTGCAGGTAACGCGCGTAGTGTCGGTCCGCCATTTGGGCCGTGTACTCGCCTTCGGCTTCGCGCATCTCGTGCATCCGCGATTCATACAGGTTCATCGCATCGGTCAACGGCACAAAGATGACATCGCGCGCATCCATGTCGTAGTAGCGCGCTGTCTTGACGGCTGCCACGAGGTTGCAGAGGCTCGAAATACCGAGCAGCGGCAGCGACGCTAGCAGATCCTCGTCGACGCCTTCTCGCCGCAGGCATTCGTGCCCGGCATCTTCGTTGAACATCCGCATGAGCTGCATCATCTGCTCATCGTCCACGGCCGCAACGAAGTCCGTATTGCGAACGTTGTGTATCCACGGGATGTGCTTGTCGCCGATGCCTTCGATACGGTGCTCACCGAATCCGAACTGCAGCAACGTCGGGCATTGCAGTGCCTCGGTCGCAACGACACGCAGGTCAGGGTGCTGCGTCCGCAGATAGTCGCCCGCAGCAATCGTCCCGGCGGAACCTGTCGCACTGACATAGCCCGAGAGGCGCCGCCCGTCGCCAAAGTTCGCTGCGAAGATTTCGTCAATAACTGACCCGGTCACGTGGTAGTGCCATATCGCATTGCCGAATTCCGCAAACTGGTTGAAGACAACCACATCATCACCACGCTCGCGCACGAGTTCGTGGCACTTGTCATAGATCTCCTTGACGTTCGATTCGGTACCGGGCGTCGCGATGACTTCATCGGTACCAATCATCTGCAACCATTCGAAGCGTTCGCGGCTCATGCCCTCCGGCAGGATGGCGATGGCGTTGCAGGCCAGCAGCGCGCAGTCGTAGGCGCCACCGCGGCAGTAGTTGCCCGTTGACGGCCAGACGGCCTTCTGGGTTTCAGGGTCGAAATTACCGGTCACGAGTCGTGGCACGAGGCACCCGTAGGCGGCGCCAACCTTGTGCGCACCTGTCGGGAACCAGTTGCCGACGATACCGACGATCGTTGCATCGACGCCGGTGATTGCGCGGGGAAACTCGATCCAGTTGCCGTTGTTGAAGCCGCCGCCGTGCTCGACGGGTTCGTTTTTCCAGGTGATCCGAAACAGGTTTGCCGGATCGACGTCCCAGAGACCGACGTCTTTCAAGCGCGTCGCAATGTGGTCAGGCACCAGGCTCGGGTCTTTCATCTGCGCGAAAGTCGGCAGCTCGATGCCTCGTTGGCGCGCCCGCGCCTTCGACTTGTCGAGAACAGCCTGATTGATATGGGGTACGAGGCTCACTGTTCACCTCCTAAAGCAACGTGCGGTATGGGCTCGAGATCGCCCCAGCCGAGTTCGGCAGTGTCAGCACCCGCCGCGCAGGCGCGCAGCAGCTCGTCCTGGTCGACAGGCAGGCTACGTACCCTGACGCCGGTTGCCCGGTAGATTGCGTTGGTGATCGCGGGCGGTGTTGCGATGCTTGGCAATTCCCCGGCACCTTTCGCACCAAAAGGACCCGTCGACACGGCGTGCTCGACGACGTGCGAGACGATCTCCGGCGCATGGGTGATGCTCGGCATCTTGTAGCGCGCCATCAGGCGTGACCACGGCTTACCGTCCTCCTGGATATAGTGCTCGGTCAGCGTGTAGCCCAGCGCCATGACGATGCCACCTTCAATCTGGCCC
>JASJCM010000057.1 GCA_030065985.1 Woeseiaceae bacterium
CGCGCGTTTGGTGCCGGAAGCAGGAGTCGAACCCGCGACCTGATGATTACAAATCAACTGCTCTACCAACTGAGCTATTCCGGCTGAAGGTGGCGAATTATTGGCCTTTAGCGCCTGCCTGGCAAGGGCCTGGGCCGCGAAATCAGGGCGGACAGGTCGCCGCGTCACGCAGCGCCACCTGTTCCTCGCCATAGCGATCGATGATCGCCCCGGCACCTCTACCGGGCGGCAGGCCAATATCAACGAAGTAAACGTCGTCGTCCCGCGTCATCGGTGTGATCTCGACATCGAAACCGGCGGACTCAGCCTGCAGCTCGACCCGTTCGGCATTCGCCAGGTTACCGAATATACCGAGGGCAATCGCGTAGCCGGCCTCATCGCTCCCCACGATGAAGGCGTCACTCAGTCCCTCTTCTGCCAGGGTCGCGAGCATTTCGCGACCCGCCTCGCGGCTCGCTACGCTCTGCACCTGCACCGAATGACCGATGAAGATCTGGCCCCGTTCCTGCCGAATCGCCGCCTTCATCCCGTCCGCGTTGTACTCGAGCACGCCTGAGTCAGCATCGGTCTTCACCGTAAACGGACCGATCGAAACACAGGTCCGACCCACCACCGCTTCGAGATCTGACGGCTCTCCCGAGCCAAGCACGGCGCCGACACTCGTAATTGCATCCGCGTCCTGCCGGGCGGTGACCTGTAGCGGTGGACCCAGCTCGCCCTCGTCCACAACTGCCACTCCCGGGGTTGGCTCCTCGGTGCCAAACATGCCCCACATGAAGTACAGAATGTTAGCGAGGATCAACAACAACAGCAGGTTTTTCATCGAGCGTTTTCCAGCATGTGCGCGAGCCCCTGCAACACGAGGTGCGGTCGATGCACCGGGGTGTCGCAAAGCGCATTAAGAATGCGCGACGCGTCACCGCCGGTCAAGAAAACCGCGGGTTCATAAGCGTTTGATTGCAAAGCACGTATGGCACGATCAATCGCGCCCGCGACGGCCCCGTGCGCGCCTTCGCGAACTGCCGCCGCGGTATTGCGCGCGAACATGCCGAGATCAGACGCTTCGCGTCCTGGCGCCGGCTTGACGCTTGGAATGTCACTGGTCGCGGCCGCCAGGGCGTTGGCCATGGTCGCAACGCCGGCGACGATCTGGCCGCCAAGGTGTTTACCGTCGGCGTCAATCGCGTCGATAGTCAGTGCCGTGCCAGCGTCGACAACGAGGCAGGCAGACTGCACTTCCGCCCAGGCGCCGACCATTGCAACCCAGCGATCAACGCCCATGCGCCTGGGTTGCGTGTAACCAGACGTCAATCCCCAGCCACTGCGCTCGCTACGCGCGAATTTCACATCGCATTCGCAATGCATCCCGACTACACCAGACAGGCGCGTCGCGAAACTTGTCCCGGCAACATTGCTGACGAAGACTTCGTCGACCCGTCGCGGGATCTTTGTCGTGAGGACCTGCAGCCCGTTCTCGCGTATGCGCTGCTGCGAAATATGGCCGGTCCGGCGAATCTGACCTTCGTCGAGCACGCCCCACTTGATGCGGGAATTGCCTACGTCCATAAGCAGCGCTTTCACGATGTCCAGTCCTCTGTCATCGTGACCGTGCCTGAGGTGACACGCTGCACGGCCCCATCTGCCTTCAGAAGCAAAGCGCCATCTTCTGCGATACCGGCACAGACTCCCGCAAGCCTCGATTGTGCCGTCTCGACGATGACGTTTCGGCCGAGGAGCCAATCGCGGTCAGCCCACTGCAACACGAAATCGGCGAACCCGGTCGACTCAAATCGCGTGAGCGCATCATGGATGCGATTGATGAGTGCTGCTGCGATTGACTCGGTTCGCGGTCGCGTTGGCAACTGGGCACCCAGATCCGTCACTGGCCTCACCGGCCCTTCGTCGGTCGCGAGCCGGAAGTCAGGGCCCAGATCCAGGTTGATGCCGATTCCCGTTACGATGGTCACTGCCGTTGAACCCTGACTTTGTGCTTCCGTCAGGATGCCGCCGAGCTTGGCATTCCCGGCGATCAGGTCGTTAGGCCACTTCAACTGGATGCCACCGACACCGAGTTCCTCGAGCGCATCGATGGCAGCATTGCCGATCACTAGCGTCAGTACGGGCAGATTGCCAGGCTGGTCGGCGAACGTGTACGCCACCGACAATGCCAGGCCGCTGCCGGGTGGCGACTGCCAGGTCTTGCCGTGCCTGCCACGTCCCGCTGTCTGGTTCGCCGTCAATGCCACGCGCAACATGCCCGGTTCCGGCGCTTGCTGTTGCATCAGGTAAGTGTTGGTCGAGCCAATTGCGGCGAAGGACTCGAGATCTGCCAGGCGTTTCAGCGCGCTGGGACCCAGCTCCTCGCGAACCAGGTCCGCATCAATCGTGCTCATTGGCGTCCGTAGAAGCCTTCGGCTTGAACAGCATGAGTTGCGGATTGCGAAGTTCGTTGCCCGCGCGCATGCGCGCGATGTTCGCACGGTGCCAGTAAATGATGCACCCCGCTATGACCACAAGGTAGATAAACAGCGGCTGGTCGTCAGGTAGACGGGTTGCCGCAATCCATATCGGCAACGACGTCGCTGCCGTCATCGTCGCGAGACCGACGTAGCCAGTGAGCGCGACGATCGAAGCCCAGACCAGCAGGACGCCAATGATCAGCATTGGCGCGATGATGACCAGCGTACCGATGAAGGTCGCCGCACCTTTGCCCCCCTGGAATCCGTGGTAGACCGGCCAGACGTGTCCGAATACGGCGGCCGCGGAACAGGCAATCGTCAACCAGGTTCGGGAAATTTCCGGATCCTGCGGCACGAACGGCAGTTCGAGTCCGGGCACGACGCCCGCACCGACGACGCCTTTGCCTACGTCGATGATGACGACACCGAGCGCGAAGGCGATACCCTGTGTGCGAAATGCGTTTGTACCACCCGCGTTGCCGCTTCCCATCGTCCGTATGTCGACGCCACCGCGCAGCTTGCCAACGATCATCGCGCCCATCAGGGAGCCGATGAAGTAGCTGATAAGAAACTTGACGCCGAGCTCGAGCATCACGCTATCCGTTTTGCGAGAAGAGGTTGGCGCATTGTAGCATCGGCACATGTGTGCCGACGCCGTTCACCTGTTCCTGAATCCGACGGCGGGCCGTGGTCGCGCAGGCAAGCGCGAGGCGCGCATCGTAGAAATACTCAACCGCGGTGGCGTAACCCTGGCAGTGCATCGTAGCGAGGCCGTTGGCGATCTCGAGGAGAAAGTCTACGCTGCCGTCAGCGATGGCATAAGAAAAGTGATCGTCGCGGGCGGCGACGGCAGCGTGCATGAGGCCGCCAACGGCATAATGCGCGCGCCGGATAGCGCGGCGTTAGGCGTCATCCCGACGGGCACCGGCAACGACTTTGCCAAAGCCGCTGGCATCACCCTGGAGTGGGAACATGCGACGGCCCTGCTGGCTGATCGCATCGCCGCCAATGAAACCACGCGCACTGTCGATGTTGGTCGCATGAATAACCGCTACTTCATCAACGGTGCGGGAGTCGGTTTCGACGCCAAAGTGACGCGTATCGCGCGCAGCTATCGCATTCCTATTGGCGACCTTGTGTACCTGCTCGCGATCTTCCGCGGCATGGCCGGCGGAATCGCGACACCGAAGATGCGCATCACGGGTGACCGGGTGATCTGGGATGGACCGGTGACCCTCGCGAACGTCGCAAATGGCGCATGGATTGGCGGCATGTTCCACATTGCGCCGGTTGCGGAAAACGACGATGGCCAATTCGACCTGCTGCTCGCCGCGCCGGTTTCGCGGCTGCGAATCTGCACCCTGCTGCCAAAACTGATGGCCGGCACACACATGGGCGAACGGGAAATCGTGCACGAACCGGTCACTGACCTGCTGATCGAATGCGACGAGCCGGTGGCCTCGCACCTCGATGGCGAAGTCCAGCGTTTGCAACAGCGCTTCGAGATCGAAATGTTAGGCGGGGCGCTCGCGCTGCTCTGATCGCGAACGTGACCCAAGGTAAATCGCGAACAGCGCGATACCGGCACCAAGCAGTTCCATCGCGCTCATCGGTCGCGCGAAAAACAGCACGTCCCACACGAAGCTCAGCGTTGGCTGCAGCAGGAGCGCAATTCCCGCCTGTGTTGTCGTGACATGGGGCAGACTGCTCGTGATGAACAGCATCCCCATGCCATGCGAAAGGACGCCATAACAAATCAGCCACAGCCCGTCGCTCCCGGACGCGATCACAAGCGAATGACCTTCTGCCATGGCGGTCGCGCCGAGCATCGCGGCACCGGCGAGCGAGACAATCGCAATCTCGCGAGTGGGCACAGGGATTGTCGAGTCACGCCGCGAACGCCGCATGGACAGCAGGTACCCGGCGTAGGTTACAGCCGCGCCCAGGCCGAAGACGATACCGCGTCGATAATCCTCGGGCAGGCCATCCCAGTCGACACCCACAATCAGCGCCAGACCGAAAAGGGCCAGCGGAATGGCGAGCAGCTGACGCGTGGTCGGTGGTTGTCGAAGGATCACGAAGCCTGCAGCCGCCATGACGAACACCTGGAAGTTGGCAAGCAGCGTCGACAGGCCGGGCCCGATGTACTGGATACTGCGATGGTAGAACCAGAGATCCGTCGCGAGAAAGGCGGCTGCCAATATCAGGAGCAGCCAGATGCTCGCGGACAACAACACGCGCTTCCTGGTGATAACCAGATACAGTGCGATTACCACGCCACCGATCGCAAGCCGCCAGAAGGCGCTCGCTGTCGGCGACACGTCCACCAGCTTCACCCATACGGGCGATAGACTAATCAACGCCGCACCAATAAAGAGGCGCAGCGTCGGATTTCCGAGAAACTGCATTATTGCCCGAGCCACTCCGCGCGACGGGCGTTGGCGTCATCGTCAGCGTCGTCGTCCGCGAGCAGGAAGCAGGTGTCGGCCGGCGCCTCAGCCCACTTAAGCCTCAGCGTCATGAGCTCGTCGCCACGGAACACGGTCACATCCGATTTGTCGCCGGCATGATAACGGCGTGTCCGAGCCTCGGCTCCAGCCAGGTTGACGCGCAGTCCATCCAGTGCGACCAGCTCGTCGCCTGGTGCGATGCCAGCGAGTTCCGCGGGGCCACCGTTGTGAACCGTGCGGAAAACGGGCTTGCCATTGTGGCTGCCAAGCGCTGCGCCCATCCAGACTGTTGGCAGGGCATCATCCTGTTTTGCCTTGCCGCCCATATCCTTGCCGCCGGCTGACCGCCTCATGTGCAAGCGAATGCCGTGCGTCTTGAGGAGCGAGTCCAGCGGCAGCTCTCCAGTACCGCGCACCGTCGCATCGAAGAAATCCTCGAGGTCGAGGCCTGACACCTCGGCGCTCAGCACTTCGAGGCCGTCCTCGGGCATGCCCTCACCCGTTTCTCCCCAGCGCTCCCAGGCGACACGCATGACGTCGTCGAGGCCGACGCGACCATCGGTGTCGGAGCGCAGCTTGAGGTCGAGCGCTAGCGCCACGAGCGATCCCTTGGCGTAGTAGCTGACGATCGCGTTGGCAGCGTTGGCATCCTGCTTGTAGAACTTGGTCCACGCATCGAAGCTCGACTCCGCAACGCTCTGCTTGCGACGACCGCCACTGCGCAGCACGCGCGTAATAGTCTGGCCAACAAGCTCAAGATAGCTGTCCATGTCGATCATGCCGCTGCGCACCAGTGCCAGGTCGTCGTAGTAGGACGTCACACCTTCGAAGACCCAAAGCAGGTCGGTGTGAACTTCCTTCGACAGGTCGTAAGGAACGAAAACTGCCGGTTTCATGCGCTTGACGTTCCAGAGATGGAAGTACTCGTGGCTCACGAGGCCGAGGAACGTACGATACTCATCGGACACGCCTTCATCGCCGCGCGCCGGCAGGTTGTCGCGACCGCAGATCAGAGCCGACGACCAGCGATGCTCGAGACCACCGTAACCACTGCCGGGTGCGTTCAGCAGAAACAGGTATCGGTCGAGGTCCGCGGGCACACCAAGCAGTCGCATGTGCTGTTCGCAGATCGTCTCGACGTCGTGGCAGAGACGCGCCATGTCGACCCGCGTATTGCCGCGAATCGCAATTGCGTGCGGAATGCCTCGCACCTCGAACTCGCCAATCGACAGTTCTCCGATCTCGACCGGGTGATCGATCAGTTCGGCATAGTCAGCAGCCGCGTAATTCCCGAAACTGTATTTCTCCCCATCGACCCGCCGAAGCGACGTAGCGACGCGCCAGCGCTTCCCCACGGGCTTCTCCGGTGGGCGAATTTCGAGTTCGCACGCAGTGTCGTCCTGACCTTCGACGAGCGGGAACACGCATGTGCCATTAAAAAACGCGTGTGTCAGGTCGAGATGGGCGCCGCGGACGCTCTCGTCATGCGCATATACCTCGAGAACCAGCGTCAGTTCACGATCGATCGGTGCCGCGCGCCAGCGGGTCTTGTCCAGTTTGCGCAACGGGACATCCCGTCCATCGGACTCCGCCCTGGCAGTCACTACGTTCTTCGCGTAGTCGCGAATCATGTAACTGCCCGGAATCCAGGCAGGCAGCGCAAACGTCTGCCCCTCTGGGTCCGGCGACGCCACGGTCAGGCGAACTTCAAACAGATGTGCGGCGGGATCTTTCGGCCAGATCGAGTAACGATGAGAGGTAGTCACAGCAGCAGTCTCAGCGAACCGGCTCGGTGAGCTTCAGCGTCAGGCACTTCGCCGAGCCGCCAGCTTTGAGGAATTCGCTCAGCTCGACTTCGTGGACGCGGAAGCCCGCCAGCATCAGGCGCGCTTTCAATGGGTCCGAGGCCTCGTTGAGGATGACGCGATCGCCGATATTCACCGCGTTGCAAGCGAAATTACCGGCATCGAATGTATCCACAATGATGCGCTTGTGCGGCGGAATTCGGCTCTCGATCGCGATCCGGGATTCGTAGTCGAACGCCGGCGGATGATACATGAGGAAACCATCCGTCAACGGACAGAAACAGGTATCGATATGATAGAAACGCGCGTCGGTCAGGTGAATCGAAACAACTTCGATATCGAAAAACCTGCGTATCTCGGCGTGCGCCTCGATTTCCGTACGAAAGCCGTGACCGGTCCACAGCCATGACCCGCGACGGTCGAGCAGGCAATCACCCGCGCCTTCGAAGCCGATGTTGTCGTCGAGATCGAGAAGGTCGAAACCGTTGTTGCGAAACCAGCGCTTGAAGAACTGCTCTTCGGGCCGGCGCTCGTGCGGCATGAAGTGACTCGCAATCGCTTTGTCGCCGTAGACCACACCCGCATTGGCCGTAAACACCATATCCGGCAGTTCCGGCTGCGGCTCGATCGTAATGACCTCTGCGAATTCGCCGATCTGGTCGCGCAGTGCCTCCCACTGCTGCTTCGCGCGATCGATATTCAGCGAGTCCTCGTGCCCTGCCATCCATGGGTTGATGACGTAGTCGACCGTGAAGTAGTCCGGCGGACACATCAGGATCTTGTCTTTGCTCATTGTTCGCTGACCTCTTCAGTCGGCAGATGGACCTCGGCAAGCATGCAGCGCACGCTGCCCCCAGCTGACGACTCGATGTTATCGATCGGAGCACTGACAATTCGGCCATTGGCCTCCAGCACCGCGCGTTGTTCATTGTCGAGGGCGTCGAATGCCTGGCGCGACATCGCGAGCACCCGCTCTCCCCGGTTGTTACGCAGCTCAAGCATATTGCCGGCGAATGCGTCCAGTTGAGCGTAACTCAGCGATAGTATCTCATGGCCGGTCTCTCTCAGCCGTGTCATGACGGCGTTGCGCTGATCCTCGCGCGGAATCGCCTCGTCGCAAATCACGGCCAGCACTTCGCCAACATTCATCAGGACGTTCGTGTGATAGATCGGCACGCCATCGCTGTCGACGGCCTCGAATGCAACGACCTCGTAGCCCATGCGCTGGGCGAAATCGCCGAGCGGATCGAGGTGCGTGCGCGACGATACGCAGGCATAGGCGATGCGATTGCTCCGGTCGAGAACCATGCTGCCCGTGCCCTCGAGGAAGTGCCCGTCAGCTTCATGCCCGCTGAGATCGATGACGTCACTGACGACGCGCCCGGCCTCCTTGTCGAGCAGCTCGACAATATCCATGCGTCGCTCGGTCCGCCGGTTTTCGGCCTCCATCGGGTACAGCACCACACGACCATCCGCATGCATGCTGATCCAGTTGTTGGGGAAGATCGCGTCAGGCGTGTGCGGCTCCGGCGTGTCGTCGATGTCGATTACCTCGATACCGGCTTCGCGCAGCGCAGCGACCAGGCCCTCGAACTCCTCGAGCGCCCGCGCCTGTTGCGCCGCAGCCGACGCCTCGTTCTTACGCTGGAATCGATTCGACGCGGCTGTCAGCGGGTTACTCTCGAAACGGATCGGTCGGATCATCATCACCGTGGACGCGAGTTGTGGTTCTTTTTCTGTCATCCGGGTGTCTCGGAACCTTCGGT
This sequence comes from Woeseiaceae bacterium, assembly GCA_030065985.1. Classification (GTDB taxonomy): domain Bacteria; phylum Pseudomonadota; class Gammaproteobacteria; order Steroidobacterales; family Woeseiaceae; genus UBA1847. Next base: position 8,481 of record JASJCM010000057.1, read on the forward strand.
CATGCATTATATGTCCGTGCAACGACGAATTCGAAACGCGCTTCTGCATCCGGCATGGGTTTGTTTCACGTGGACAGGCCTGACGGTCGGCGTCTCAATGCTTGCGACCCCGATACGGTTCACTGCCGAGTCGATTACGCGGCCGGTCGCGCTCGACGTTGGCCGGGTCGTGTTCGCGGCGCTGAACAAAGCCGAACTCGCAGCGCTTGTTGCGCTGTTGCTCGTCGTGCGGCTGTCAGGGCGCAGCAATACTTGGTGGGCGTGGTGCGGTTTCCTGATCCTGATTGTGCTGGCCCAGGGTACCTGGTTGATACCGGAGCTGTCGGCGAGAACAGACGTAATTATTGCGGGCGGCACGCCGCCACCGTCAAACGCGCATGCAATCTACTCGACGCTCGAGCTCACCAAAATCGGCGTATTGCTGTTCCTCGGATTCCGCAGCCTCGCGGAGAAACCCGGCGGCTAGGCAACCGCGCCAGGTCGCGCAGAGATCTCACCGTACCAACGCGCGAGGTTGGCCGCTTTGTCCGGCACGCCTATCTTGATCCACGCGGCAAAGTCGACCACCACAAGCGCCGAAATGTCGGCCATCGAGAAATTCGCCCCGGCAATGTACGTGCTGTCGGCCAGCTGCCCGTCGAGTCGCGCAAAGAACTGTTGCACGCGCTGCCGACCACGTTCGGCAAGTTCGGGGATCTGCTCGTAGCCTCTGCTGCCCGTGACCGCGCGGCCCGACAGTCCTTTTGCCGAGTTGCGAAAGGCGTCGGCCATCGACAGCAGGCCCTGCTGCTCGATCTTCGTGTTCCACATCGTGACGCGAGCCCGCTCTTCGACCGTCGTGCCTAACAGCGGCGGCTCCGGGTAACACGCTTCGAGGTACTGGCAGATCGCGGTCACCTCGCTCAGGCAGGAGCCGTCATCGAGCTGCAGGACTGGCACGACGCAATCGGGGTTCATCTGCCGAAACTCGTCGCTGAACTGCTCGCCACTAGCGAGATCGACCTGAATCGTCTCGATGTCGATGCCCTTTTCCGCCAGGAAGATTCTCACCCGCCGCGGACTCGGTGCCGTCTTGCAGTCGTAGAACTTCATTTGCTGCTCCTCGCGTTCGCCGCCCGAAACACGGTCTCGGAGTCCTGGTCGAACATCAGCGCTCTCGCCGCTTCGTTTCGAGCTTCGTCGCGCCGCCAGTCCTTGCCAAGATTGACGCCTGCCTGCACACCGGGACGTTGCTTCAGCGTGTCGAACCATCGCCTCACCTCGGGGAACTTGTCGAGATCGTTTCCAAGTCGACGGTACGGCAGGACCCAGGGGAAACTTGCGAAATCGGCAATAGAAAGATCGCCCGCCAGGAATTCGCGATCGCGGAGACGTACGTCCATGACAGCCAGAAGCCGATCGTATTCGTTGGCGTAACGCTTTAGCGAGTAGTCGTGATCACCACGCGCGTAATTGACGAAGTGACTGAGCTGCCCTGCCATCGGACCGAGCCCGGCAGACTGCCAGAACAACCACTGCAGCACCTCGTATTTCGCCCGTTTCTCGGCGGGCAGGAACTGTCCCGATTTCTCGGCGAGGTACAGGAGGATCGCTCCGCCTTCGAAGACCGACTGCCCGGTATCCTCGTCAACGATGGCCGGCATTCGATTGTTGGGGCTGATCGCGAGAAACTCCGGCGCAAACTGATCGCCAGCGCCGATGTTGACTCGCTTGACCTCGTACTCGAGTCCGCACTCCTCGAGCATGATTGAAATCTTGTGCCCGTTGGGTGTCGGCCAGTAGTACAGGTCGATCATCGTGTCGTTACCAGGTATAGCCCGCGTTGATACTGATTTGCCGGCCGGCCGCCGGCGTTCCCGGGAACGGCTGAAACTCGCTGTCAGTCAGGTTATCAGCAACGAGCGCGACACTGAATCCTTGCGGCGCATTGCCGCTCCAGACCAGCGCCATGGACGCCAGGTAGGTCTGATCGTCGCCGACTCGCAGCGGGTTTTCCTCCTGGCGACGATACTCGTTGTCGAGGCGAACTTCGAAGCGCTCGGCGAAGCGGTAACGCAGCGCAAGCGTTGCACGGTGCTTCGCGAAATTCAGCGCGTAGAAGCTCGCATCCACCAGGGCACTGCCATAGTCCGCATCCTTATCGAGCCAGGTGTAGCCGGCCGCGACATCGACATTGTCCCACCGGCGGGTGACGAACATTTCGACCCCGATGACATCGATATCGACGGGATTCGCCTGGCGCGCAAATGGCGCGCCGGTCGAATAGGTCCAGTCGACCAGGTCATCGTCTTCGCGAGTGAATACGGCCGCCCTGGCCTGCCAGTCCCCGGTATCGCGAGCGATGGATGCTGACAGCTGCTGTGCCGTCTCGCGACCGAGCGCCTCGTTACCACCGAACAGCCCGGTCGGATTGGATTTGAGTGCAGTGTATCCGGGCAGTTGCGTAGTTTGCGCGTACTCGAGCGACAGGCTCGTTGTACCGGATGCATCTGTTCGGTCGATACTCACACCAAGCATCGGCGACACTTCGTTGCTGTCACGATTGCTGTAGTCAACTGTTGCGCCAAGACGCCAGACCATTACATTGCCACCGTCCAGCTCGACATCGATGGACGGCACGATCGTCAGCGTCGCATAACGACGATCGTCGAAGGGTCCGTTGGTCAGGTCGGTGGAACGTACGAGTTCGTCACTCGTCAACTGGCCGCCGTAACGCCAGTTGATGCGACCCATGCGTTGCAGCCCCTGGAATCCGACCGCCATGACGCGGGTTTCATGCTCAAAGGACCCTGGTGTGCCGGTCTCGAAGTCAGCGCGATTGAAGTCGTAATCGTCTTCGAGGCCTCGATAAAAGCCGCCGTATTCGAACCAGCCATTCACTGTCTCGCGGCGCTGGTTCAGAACGAGGAACGTAGTCTGTGTATCGTCGGTCTCCGGCAATGTGGCAAACCCGGTGTAGGCGCCGGGCCAGCCGTAGAACTTGTCCTGGTAGCCAGCGATGACGTCGGTCTGTACGCCGTCGTTCTCTACCTGCACCTGTACGTTGAAACGCGCGAATTCGTGGTCACCGAAGCTTACCGTGCCGTCGCCATCGGAACGGGCCGCCGCAACCTGGAAACCAACACCATTGTCCGGCGCGCGCGCGTATCGAAGTGCCTGGAAGTTGAGGTTGTCGGTGCCAAAGCCAAGATTCGCGCTGGCACCAGACTCAATGCGGGGAATCCGGTAGGTCACGGTCGCAATCGCGGAATTGAAGCCTTCCACGGCATTGTCGATGCCCTTGTAGATGGCGGGCGTTGAGAGCATTGCCGGATCGATGGGCAACTCCGCGACGTAGTGGCCTGTCTGCGGGTCCATGATCGTCACGGCCCCCACCTTGAAGCCCGTATTCTCGAATACCCCGCCACGGACCGTGACATCGGACTGCCCTTCCGCAATGCCTCGCGACTGCAGCTCGGTCAGCGGATCGAAGCGCAGTGCCGTCGCCGGCGACGCATACGTCCCTGCAGGCCGCGTATTCGCGACACGGCGTGCATTGACGGTGATTTCAGTAATTTCGTCGTCTGCCCCAGTGTGATCGTCAGCCAGAATCGGCGACGAAAACAGGAGCGCGACGGGCAGACTCACTGTGAGCGCTGCCGAAAACGTGTGTTTCAGCATCAGGAGAGATCCCGCGTTGATTAAGCTTTATTGTTGTATCACGTCTCAGCCGGGCTGCGCGCGGGCAACCAGGACGGGAGGTGCAACGCCAGGTACGTTCGGCAGAGCGTCTCGGCCTCGGTCAGGCGTTGTTCGCTGATATGTCCTTCATGGCGGACCGCATCGGCGAACGTCATATCGCAAATCTGCGTGAAGAACGCAAGCTTTCCGAGCCAGCCGTCAATCTCGGGGATGACGAAATAGCGGTTGAAAATGTCAGCCAGGCAGTTGCTCATCGAGCGCACGGCCGAATTGTAGCTGGTCGGCGTATTTGACCGGACACGTGGCAGAACCCGCATTGTGTCGGAGGTTTCGCGCCAGTAGGTGGCACCCTGCCGCACGATGAAGTCGGACAACTGGGCCCAGTTTTCGGGCGGCAAGCCGGGATGGCTGGAGTCGAGGAAATCGACGAAGTTATTGATCCACTCGGTCGCGAGATCCTGCAACAGATCGTCGATACCGATATAGATGCGGTAGGCCGATCCGCGCGATACGCCCGCCGCCTCGAAGACGTCACTGAATTTCAGCGGCGACCCGTTTTGTTCGAGCAGAAGCCGTTCGGCCTCCGCAAGCAGCTTGCGGCGGTTGGCTTTGCCGCGCGATCGGAGCTTCGGAATTCGCTGTTCGGATCGAGTCATAGTGGATTGATTCTAGCCAATCGGCGCCGCGCCAGATCCCTCAGGGTGTAACGATTTGTAAATGTTTCGGCCGGGGGATCAGGATGTGCGTCACAGCGCTGCGCAGGCCTCCTTGCTAGATTGGGACCATGAAAGGTCGCATCCTCCTGGCGCTGTTCGCTTTGCCATTCGCCGCTGTCGGCGCATGGATGACGTGGTCCGTGGGCACGACGCTCTATGACGCTTGGCAGATGAGCGAGTGGCCGACGACCGAGGCTTATCTCTCGAACGGCGGTTATGAGACCCACTCCGGGGACTCCTATACCTATGAGGCCTACGCCGAGTACACGTATACCTGGAATGGCCGGAGCTTCAGTGGGAACCGTGTGGGTATATCGTCCGGGGCCGACAATATCGGCGACTATCAGCAGGACACCGGACGAGAATTGCAGCGCGCTGCCAACAACAACCGGCCCATGACCGTCCATGTGAACCCGGACAACCCCGCGGAGTCGATTCTCGACCCGAACGTTCGTTGGGGGCTGCTCGGCTTCAAGATGATCTTTGTCGTCGTGTTCGGCGGGATCGGGTTTGGCTTGCTGATCGCCATGTTCATGGCCGAACCCGAGAAGGACGACGAAGATCCCGCATTCGCCGACAAGCCCTGGCTCGCGAACGACAACTGGCAGACGAATGAAATCAAGTCAGGTTCGAAGTCAACCATGTGGGGCGCGTGGGTCTTTGCTGTTCTGTGGAACGCCATTTCGTCATTCATTCCATTTGCCATTGCTGGTGAAGTTGAAGACGGCAATTTCATTGCGTTGATCGGCCTCCTGTTCCCTCTCGTCGGAATCGGGCTGCTCGCCTGGGCGATCAAGCGCACGCTTGAGTGGCGGCGCTTCGGTCCTTCGCCGGTGCTGCTCGACCCGTTTCCGGGATCGATTGGCGGCCATGTCGGCGGGACGATCGACCTGAACCTTCCATTCGACCCGCAAGCCGAATTCCGACTCACGCTGACCAACATCCACAGCTACATGTCGGGTAGCGGTGACGACCGCAGCAGGCGGGAAAAAGCCAGGTGGCAGGATGCAATTCTTGCTCACGCTGAACGCGGCAGCAGGGGAACGCGGCTGATATTTCGCTTCGACGTGCCGGAAGACCTGCGTCCGTCAGATGCCGAGCCGGACGACAGTTATTTCCTCTGGCGTCTCAATCTCGCGGCCGATCTTCCCGGGACTGATCTCGATCGAGATTACGAACTTCCGGTTTACGCAACAGCCGAGGAATCACGCTTTCTCAAAGGCTATGCGATCGAAAGGGCAAGAGCCGCCCAAAGCACCTTCGACATTCAGGAGGTACGCGAACTCATCAACCTGAGCCATGAGGCCACCGGCAAACGACTCCTGTTCCCGATGGGCAGGTCTTTCGCCGGGGCACTCGGCGGTATTATCGTCGGCGCCGTCTTTGTTGGCTCCGGCTGGTTCCTGTTCACTCATGAAGAAGCACGGATCTTTGGCAGCATCTTCGCCGTAATCGGCGCACTGCTCACCCTGGGGTTCGCTTACATGATGTTCAACTCGCTGGAAGTCCGGCAGACACCGTCCGGACTTCGAACGGTGCGGCGCTTACTCGGGATTCCGATTCGCACGACCGACCTCGCGAGAAGCAACATCGCGGCGCTGAAGAAAAAATCGACGATGCAGTCCCAGTCGGGCAGCAAGCATACGGTCTATTACACAATCTATGCTGTCGATCGATCGGGCAAGGAACACGTGCTCGGCGACGGCTTCAAGGGGGACAGCCAGGCTGATGCGGCGCTCGAACTCATTGGCAGCGAATTCGCGATCCAGGTCGAGGAAGAAGACCCGCTTGGCCCCGAGGTCGCCGCGCGCCAATAAAAAAAAGCCGCATCCGAAGATGCGGCTTTTCGCAATAAGATCCTGGCGGTGTCCTACTCTCACATGGGGAGACCCCACACTACCATCGGCGCTGAGTGTTTTCACTTCCGAGTTCGAAATGGGATCGGGTGGTTCCCACTCGCTATTGCCGCCAGGAAAACTGGTTAAGAAAATGGGGACATTCTACTTTTTCGACCACGCTAGTCGACGACGCCCCGTTTCCTATCAGAAAAAGGAGAATGTCCCCGTTTTCTGGAATAAACACAATCTGGAAAATTTCTGACAATCTGAGAATTTTTTTCAAGCGTCGCATGCCATGTCACGCTGCCACGTTCATTCCAGAACGCTTTGGCGTTATATGATCAAGCCTCACGTGCAATTAGTACTGGTTAGCTTCACACATTACTGCGCTTCCACACCCAGCCTATCAACCTCGTAGTCTTCGA
>JASJCM010000058.1 GCA_030065985.1 Woeseiaceae bacterium
GCAGTTCAGGTAGTCACGATGAAGATTGCAGAATCCTGGCTTCGCGAATGGGTCGATCCCGATTTTGGGACGGATGAACTCGCCCACGAACTGACGATGCTCGGCCATGAGGTTGATGGTGTCGAGATCGAGGGGGCAGGCATCGAGGACGTCGTTGTTGCGGAAGTTGTTGAGTGCGGTAAGCACCCTGACGCCGACAAGCTCAGCATCTGCAAAGTCTCCGATGGCGGCGGCGAGCTGATCGACATTGTCTGCGGCGCGCCGAACGTACGCGCGGGCATGAAGACGCCACTGGCCAAGCCCGGCGTGAAGCTGCCGAACGGCATGAAACTGCGCAAGGCGAAAATCCGCGGCGTCGTCTCCAATGGCATGCTCTGCTCGGCGACCGAGCTGGGTCTCGGCGACGAGTCCGACGGCATCATGGAGCTGCCGGCTGAGGCCCAAGTAGGTCAGCGGCTGATCGATTTCCTGCACCTTCCCGATGCGGTTATCGACCTCGACCTGACGCCCAATCGCGGTGACTGTTTCAGCGTGCTCGGCATTGCCCGAGACGTGTCGGCGCTGTCGGGCGCTGTGCTCAAGGACGCCGAGGTGACGGCGGTCAAAGCGACGATCACCGACACCCACACGGTGGAACTGATCGAGCCGGCGGGCTGCCCACGATTTGCCGGGCGCTTGATCAAGGGTATCGATCCCACGGCGCAATCACCGGTCTGGATGCTCGAACGACTGCGCCGTGCGGGCCTGCGTGGTATTTCACCGGTGGTCGATATTACGAACTACGTCATGCTCGAGCTGGGTCAGCCGCTTCATGCCTATGACGCGGCGTTGCTGAACGGCCCGATTCGGCCGCGACTCGCGAAACCTGGCGAAAAGGTCACGCTGCTCGATGAGAAGGAAGTCGAGCTGAGCGATGACACAATGATTATCACCGACGACAGCGGTCCCATCGGTATTGCCGGCATGATGGGTGGACTCAGCACCGCGGTCTCTGACGAAACGACGGACGTTTTCTTCGAGGCGGCATTCTGGCCCCAGGACTTCATGGCGGGCAGGGCGCGTGCGTATGGCATGCACACCGACGCGTCGATGCGCTTCGAGCGAGGCGTTGATCCGGGTGGCCAGGCAAGGGCAATCGAACGTGCCACAGAATTGTTGGTTGCCATTTCCGGCGGCGACGCGGGCCCCCTTGTTGATGAGGTTGTCGCCGAGCACTTGCCGCAACGTGAAGCCATCACATTGCGTCGCGAACGTATCGAACGACTGCTCGGCCTGGCGATCGATGATCAGGAAATTGAGCGCATCCTCGGCAGTCTTGCCATGGCGCTGGAGCCAACGGACGAAGGCTGGAAAGTATCCGCTCCGAGTCATCGCTTCGACATGCAATATGAGGTCGACCTGATCGAGGAAGTCGCTCGTATCCACGGTTACGATTCGATTCCGGAGACGACCTTGTCGGCGCAGTCGCCGCTCGAAACGGTGACCGAGTCAATGATCGATGTGGAGCGCGCAGCGGCAACGCTGATCGGTCGCGATTACCAGGAGATCATTACCTACAGTTTCATTGACGCCGAGGCGAACAAGCACTTCTCGGGCGTCGAGTCGTCGCTGGTGCTCAGCAATCCGATCTCATCGGAGCTGTCCGTGATGCGCAGCTCGCTGTGGCCGGGCATGGTGGCAGCGGCTGCTGCAAACCTGGCGCGACAACAGGATCGAGTCAGGATGTTCGAGGCGAGTCGCTCTTACCATGGTGAGCTCGACGCGCACACTGAGACCGTACGTCTGGCTGGCCTGGCGACGGGACCGGTAGCTCCGGAGCAGTGGGGGAACAAATCTGAAGGCGTTGATTTCTTTGACATAAAGGCAGACGTCGAAGCGGTACTGGCGCTTACGGGTGATACCGCTGACATCACGTTCGATTCAACCGAGCACCCGGCGCTGCAGCCGGGGCAGGCGGCTGTCATCAAACGCGGCGACGACACCCTGGGCGTCATCGGCAAACTGCATCCTCGTCTTGCCAAACAGTACGACCTCAAGCGTGGCGTGTTCCTGTTCGAACTCGATGCTGCAAAAGCGCTGGCTTCTGTTGCACCGAGAGCCGAAGCGATCTCCAAGTTCCCGGCCATCCGACGCGACATTGCGGTGATCGTTGATGACGCTGTGTCTGCGAATGAACTGGTCAAAGCGGTCGCCGAAAGCGCGCCGGAATTGATTCGCGCTGTCAGGATTTTTGACATCTATAAAGGCGACACAATAGAAGCAGGGCGAAAAAGCGTCGCAATAGGCTTGATTTTGCAGGAAACATCGCGCACCCTTACTGACGAAGATGCGGACACCGCGATGGCCGCCGCAGTCGCAAAATTGAAGAACAAATTCGCTGCTGAACTAAGAGACTAATTCCCAATGGCACTGACCAAAGCAGACATGGCCGAGTCGTTGTTCAATGAGCTGGGTCTTAACAAAAGAGAAGCTCGCGAATTGGTCGATATGTACTTTGAAGAACTGCGTGCATCGCTCGCAGTAGGGGAGCAGGTCAAACTTTCCGGCTTCGGGAATTTTGATCTTCGAGACAAGAAAGAACGTCCGGGCAGAAACCCGAAGACCGGTGAAGAAATTCCGATCAGCGCACGCCGCGTTGTGACGTTCCGGCCGGGACAAAAACTAAAAGCCCGAGTGGAAGCATATGCTGGAACCGGGGAATAACGCCGAGCTGCCTCCAATTCCTGGAAAGCGCTACTTCACGATTGGTGAGGTGAGTGACCTGTGTGCTGTTAAGCCGCACGTACTGCGCTACTGGGAGCAGGAGTTTCCGCAGCTCAAGCCTGTAAAGCGACGGGGCAATCGTCGCTACTACCAGCGCCAGGACGTTCTGATCATTCGTCAGATTCGCAGCCTGCTGTACGATGAGGGCTTCACGATCGGTGGTGCACGTCAGCGTCTCACGGGCGACGATGCCAAGTCGGATGTGACGCAAAGTCAACAGATTATCAAGCAGATACGCATGGAACTTGAACAAGTTCTTAAGATTCTGCGCCGCTAGATCCAGCCCTTTCCAAAAACCTTCTTGCGACGTATCATTCCGGCCGTGCGAATCGGTACGCGTGCATCTTGCAACCGCGTCGGCTCGCTGAATACGGTCGGGGCGTAGCGCAGTCTGGTAGCGCACCACAATGGGGTTGTGGGGGTCGGAGGTTCAAATCCTCTCGCCCCGACCACTAACGAAAAAGAGGCCGCTCTCACATAAGGTGAGCGGCCTTTTTTTGTCAGTCATGTGCGATCGGCTTGTCGGTAAACAGGAAGTCCCGCAGCTCTTTGTCGAACGTCGGATCCTGTCGTCGTATCCACTCGAGCACCATCGCGGCGTGCTCTTTTTCTTCGTCTCGATTGTGGGCAAGTATCGCGCGCAGTTCGTCGTCTTTGCAGGCATCGACGCGCTGGTTGTACCAGTCGACTGCTTCGAGCTCTTCCATCAACGAAACGATTGCGCGATGCATGTCACGCGTTGCGTCCGTTAGTTCACTGACAGGTTCGTGATAACCCTCGTTCGCCATGGCATCACCTCAGATTAGTTCTCTTCGTGCCAGTCGTCTGGCCGCTTCGACCAGAACGAGCAGTAGCATCAATACTGACAGTGTTTGGGCAGCGGCGGATACCGCGGGAGTTGCGGATTGCTTGACGGAAATGCCGTACGTGGCCCACGCGATTACGAGTGCAAATGGCACGTCACGCACCTTGACGATCATCGTCGCACCGACGGCGCCGGCGACGGCGAGTTTGAGCAGCGTCCACTCGATCGCGGACAGCCCGATGTCATTCCAGCCGCGAGCAAGCTGCAGGATGCTGGCGTTCGCAATAGTCGCGACGCTGATCCAGGCCGTATAGATGCTGAAGGGCAGGTACAGCACAAGGTGCTCAACAAATGGCGCGAATTCCAGGGATTGCAGGAGCCGCCGGTAGATCAGGACCAGCGTAACCAGGATCACGAGCATGACCAGCATCGAGAGTACCAGCAGATCGTAGTGCCAGACGACCAGCCACAGAGCGTTCATAGCGCAGTTGACCTGAAACAATCTCGCAACACTCGCAATCTTGGCGCTGTCACGTTGAGCCGGCAGGGCCTGCCAGATTACAAAGCCGAGCAGGGCCAGGTAGATCAGCCCCCAGATCGAGAATGTGAAGCCTGCGGGCGTGAATAGCGACGGGTAACGCGCCGAGATCGCAACCTGCGTCTGGCCGTTGAACGGCAACGCATTTGACAGGACATTGAACAGGATGACGACGGCGAACGCGACGAGGTTTCCACCCCAGTCGGCGACGGATCTTTGCATGCTTGAGCCTCGGCGTTATTTGGTTGTTACGAAACCGGAGTCGGTACCGGCAGTTTCTTGTCTTGGATGCCGAGCAGGATCGGCTGGGCCGTCTCGCGGTAGATGTTCACCTTGGCATTGAAGGCAACGCGCGACAGGCCGTGTTTGTCCTTGATGGTCAGGCGCCGGATATTGAACTGGCCGCCCCCAAGGCTCTCGCCCGTCAGGTAGCACTTGATGGCCGTGACTCTTTCGCCGGACAGCTCCATGCCGCTCAGGAGCTTCAGGTTGCCCTGGGCACGCTCAAGGAACGTCACGGCATCGATATTGGGGTCGACGCGCAGAGTGCCTGTATCGGTGTGCGAAGCGATATCCGTCATGAAGTCACCGACCAGGATCTGGCCCGGCAGTGCGGCCTCTATCATGCGTGCGAGTTCGATCGTCACGTCGCCAACAATGAAGTCATGCGTCGTCGGATTCAGGCCTTCCGCCTGGTGGAACTCGTAGCAGCTGCCGACGTGAAAGCAGGCGCGCAGCCGGGGGACCGCCTTGGACGCTGCCTTGCTACGCGCGATCGCGTTGTCAGCGAGCACGATATGCATGAAGTGGTAGAGATTGACGCTCGCTTCGAGGCCTTCGTCCCGATTCCAGACATAGAAACCGTCGCCGCTCGAAGAGCGCGCGAAGTCTATGTTGACGTCCTGCTCAAGCATTTTGGCGTGCGCGGAATTCAGCGAGTACGCCAGGCTGTTCAGCTGGGTCATCTGCTCGAACGGTGTCAGCAGAGAGAAGCCGACGATGTCGAATAGCGTGACTGCACGACTGGGCACGTAGTTGATGCCGTACTTGCGAATCATCTTCTCGATGATCTGGCTTTCGACACCGTTGCCGGATAGCGGCTCGCGCAGCGGAATCTTGACGGGCTCGATTTCGAGCAGACGGGCTACCTTCTGCATCTGCGAAATGCTGAGCTGCCGATCGCCGGAAATCAGCTCGGTGATGAAGCGCGGCGATACCCGCGGCGGCAGATCGCCCGCGCGAGGTGAGGTGTACTCGGCGATCGCGTAGTGCGGCACGACCAGGACGAGAACGCTCTGGTCCAGCGGGGTCCAGCTCAGGATACTGTTCTGGCCGAGCGACCAGTGACTGCGCAGCGTCGTTTCGAGCTGCATCAGGTTGCTGCGCTGTCGCAAACCCATTTGCTGGGCGAGCCCGGCCAGTTGGTCCAGGTACGGCGAATAGTCGGCTATACGCCGAATCCCCGACTGCGACAGTTCGTCTAATTCCATTCCCATGCCTGTAGCGACTTTCTTGCCTGTGGATTCTCTGCCACAGTGCGCTCAGTCCAACCTAATCAACTCCCGGGTACAGCGCAAGTATTCTGAAGAAGTTACTCTATCCCCTTGTGTTAAAGGGCATACTTCGACGCCGGGACACACGTAGTTTACATAACAAATGAGCGAAACCGGACCTCATATCGACGAGATAATCGCGCTGCGCGAGCAGCTCACTACGAAAATCACGGCAACGCCCGTGGTGCGCTGTCCTTCTATTGAGTCGGCGCTGGGCGATGGAACTGAAGTTCAGGCGAAGCTCGAGTTCCTGCAGCGCACCGGAACGTTCAAGGCGCGAGGTGCGCTTGCGACGTTGATGGGGCTCGATGCGGCGCAGCTCGAAAGCGGCGTTACGGCTGTCAGCGCCGGTAACCATGCCATTGCGACATCGTTTGCAGCCCAGGCCATGGGCACCACGGCGAAGGTGGTGATGATCCGCTCTGCCAACCCGGCGCGCATCGCGAGCTGCCAAGCCTATGGTGCCGAGGTCGTGCTCGCCGATGACGTGCATTCGGCGTTCGAGCTTGCGGAAAGTATCCAGGAGGCCGAAGGGCGCTACCTCGTGCATCCGTTCGAAGGGCGCGCTGTCGCTCTGGGCACCGGCACGCTCGGGCTCGAGATCTGCGAGCAGGCCGGGGAATTCGATGCGCTGATCGTCCCCATCGGTGGAGGTGGACTCATTGCCGGAATCGCCAACGCGGTGAAGCAGCTGCGGCCGGACTGCGAGATCATCGGTGTCGAACCAACTGGCGCAGACACAATGCATCGCAGCCGCGAAGCGGGCTCGCCACAGGCAATTGACAGGGTTCGAACGATTGCAGACAGTCTCGGCGCGCCGTTTGCGATGCCGTATTCGTTTGCGTTGACCGAGGCGAACGTCGATCGCCTGGTACTCGTTGACGACGACATGCTGAGACGCTGTATGGGTTTTCTCTTCCAATCGATGAAGATCGCTGTTGAACCGGCGTGTGCGGCGACGACGGCGGCTCTCCTGGGGCCGCTGCGGGAGGACCTCGCTCTCAAGAAGGTCGTGCTTGTGATGTGCGGCAGCAACATCGACTGGGATACGTTTGAGAAGCTGGTGATATTCGATGCAAGCGTTGCTTGACGAGCTGAAGAAAATCGTCGGCCCACGAGGCTGGGTTGATGACGAGGCTGACCTCGAGCCGCATCTGACCGAATGGCGGGGCGTGTACGAGGGCAAGACACCTCTGCTGGTCGCGCCTGCGAGTTCCAATGAGGTTGCTGCGGTTGTCAGGGCCTGTAACGCGGCAGGGGTCTCAGTTGTCCCGCAGGGCGGGAACACCGGGATGTGCGGCGGCGCCGTGCCGGATGCGTCGGGAACTCAGATTCTCTTGTCCTTGCACCGCATGAAACGGATTCGCGAGGTCGATGCGGCCAATTTCTCGATGACGGTTGATGCGGGCTGCGTGCTCGCGGACATCCAGGCAGCGGCTCGTGTGGCGGACCGCTATTTCCCGCTGAGTCTCGGTGCCGAGGGGACCTGCCAGATAGGCGGCAATCTTGCCACCGACGCCGGTGGCCTGAACGTGCTCCGTTACGGAACGGCTCGCTCGCTGACGCTTGGCCTCGAGGTCGTGCTGGCGGACGGCACCGTGCTGAGCAGTTTGCGCGCCTTGCGCAAAGACACAGCCGGCTATGACCTCAAGCAACTCTTCATTGGGAGCGAAGGAACGCTTGGCATTATTACTGCAGCTTGCTTGCGCCTGTTCCCGGATCCCGGAGAACTGCAGACAGCAATGGTCGCGGTCAGGACCGCCGGCGAGTCGGTAGGGCTGCTCGCCAGCCTGAAGGAGCAACTGAGCGATCAGGTCGAGACATTCGAGCTGGTTTCAGACTATGTATTCGGTCTCGTCGAGAAGCACATTCCCGATGCGCGGCTGCCGTTCGAGCAGCGCTTTCCATGGTACGTGCTGATCGAGGCGGCGTGCAGCGTCGACGAACTTGAGGAGGCTCTGGGTCACGCCATGGAAGATGGCCCGGTTCTCGATGCCGTGATCGCCAAAAATACTGCCGAGAGTGCCCGGTTATGGCGCATGCGGGAGTCGATCTCCGAGGCCGAGCGGCAGGACGGCAAAGCCTTGAAGCACGATATCTCGGTTCCGGTGTCAGCAATGCCGGCATTCCTTGAAAAGGGCGACGCGCTGCTCGAGGCGCTGAACCCACATGCGCGCCTCGTTGCGTTCGGCCATGTCGGAGACGGCAATCTGCACTACAACGTGGTATTGCCACGCGAAATGGATGCGAACGAGTGGGTTGAGGAAGGTAAAAGGGTCACAGGGGCCATATATGACCTCGTGACGGGATTTGGGGGCAGCATCAGCGCGGAGCACGGCATTGGCCAGCTCAAGCGCGAGTGGCTGGCCGAGTACGGCAACGATGTGGAGCTGGGGCTGATGCGCAAGCTCAAGAAAACCCTGGATCCCGCGGGTATCCTCAATCCCGGCAAGGTAATCTGACGACCAGTTCCGGTTTAATGCTTGATAATCGCTGTAAAATTAGCTGTCAGGTATGAGCGCAGAGTCGGAAAATATTCGCGATACGTTCGCTGATCAGCTGGCGACCTTCGATGATCGCCTGCAATCCACAGCGAATGATGTCGACATGCTGACCGATATCCGTGAGGGTATCGGCTCGCTGCTATCGCAAAACGATGGCAGCGAAGCGGAGATCCGTCGCGTTCTCCAGGAGCGTTACGAGGCCGGCGAGTTGCGCAAGGAAACGTTCCAGCTCGTGAAGTCTATGCTGGATCACTACGTGACCGAGAAGATCCCGACCTCGCCGACAACCGCGGCGCCTGAAGCACCTGCCGAACCCGATATCGACTTTGAGCCACCCAAGCGCGTGGCGAGTGAGCCGGGAATCGCGGAAGCGGCGCTCGAGTCGCAGGGAGATGACTCGTTCAGTGCAACAGCGATCATCCCGACCGACGCTTTTCCGTCTGCCGTCAATGATGCCGAGACCCGTGTGCAGGTGGGCTCCGTACTTCGAGACCGCTTCCTGCTGCAGCAGAAGGTGTCGGGTGGCAGCATGGGCGTCGTGTACAAAGCCCTGGACCGTCGGCTTGCCGAAGCGGGTTCCGAGCAAACCAGTGTTGCTATCAAGATTCTCTCGCCGCAACTGGCCGAAGACGGCAACGCGTTGCGCGCATTGCAGCAGGAGGCCGCCAAAACGCGCTGCCTCGTGCATCCGCATATCGTCAGGTTCGTCGATCTCGATCGCGACGACGAACTGTATTTCCTGATCCTCGAATGGCTAGAGGGACGCACCCTGGCGTCCATCCTGGATTCACCCGATGCCAAGAGCATTGATATCGATGCTTCATTCCGCATCGTCAGGCAGATCGGTGAGGCGCTGGATTACGCGCATCGCTGCGGCATCGTGCACGCCGATGTGAAACCGGCGAACATCATGATGCTGCCGAACGGCGATGCGAAGCTGTTCGACTTTGGCGTCGCGCGGGTCAGGCAAAAGCAGGGCGAAGCGGATTTCGACCCGGGTGTTCTCGGCGCAATGACACCGGCCTATTCGAGCATGCAGGTTCTTGGTGGTGAGGAGCCTGTTGCATCGGACGACGTGTTCTCCCTGGGTTGCCTGCTATATCGCCTCGTCGCGGGTTACCGGGTCTTTGGGCCGCGGAATGCGGCCGAGGCGTCCGAAGAAGGGATGAAGGCGCAGCGTCCACAGGGCATCAATGATGGCCAGTGGAAGGCGCTCAAGAAGGCTCTTTCGTATGCGCGGGTGACACGCTTCAATTCTGTGCAGGAGTTCATCGAGGCACTCGATGAGGCTCGGGACGAGACGGTGACATTCGAAGCGCCGGAACGATTTGCGGTGGAGCCGGAGGGCGGCTCGCCGGGCAAATGGATTGGCATCCTGGTCGTCGTGCTTGGCCTCGCCGGTATCGGCGCGCAACAAATGGGGTACCTCGATCCCTGGCTCGAGCAGTTCGGTGTTTCGGAAGGTATCGTCGATGCACCGGATCCGATCATAGAAGACATTGCGGCACTCCCGGACCCGTTATTCGGCGATGCCGCGGAGACTACGGAAACGGAGGCGCAGGAAGAGACTTCGGAAGCGCCTCCAATCGTCGAGGCTGAGGAAGCCGCCGAGGTAGAGGTTCCGGAAGAACTGGTCGCCGAGGTTGAAGAAGCACCCGAGCCCGAGGCACCTAAGCCGACGCTCGTCGATTTCTCGACCTTGCCGCCGCCGACGGTGCTCATTGATTTCTCGCCAATCGGACCTGCCGGCGAACCGACCCGGGTGCGCCTGCGTGAAGATGGCGAACCGGCCATTATCGATTTCGTACGTTCGGGAGATCCTTCACTGCCGTTGACCTTACGCCTTGAAGAGGTGGGCTTCAGCGGCAACCGGTCGCCGTGGGGGTCCGGGCAGTACGCTCTGTCCAACGCGGGGCTGGTCAATTTCCCCGCGGGTCAGCCGCGTGCACGCATCACGCTGACTGCCGCCTCGGATCCGCGACGTGAAGCGGACCAGCAGTCCACGCTGCGACTGCGGCCTGCTGATGCCGCCGAGACCGAGCTCGCCGTCGTCACCGTGACGCTCGAGGATGACGACCAGCGCGAGTTCGAAGCGCGATTGCCGGTAAATACGGTTGGTTTCGTTTCGAGCCAGGTGTCCGTGAGTGAGTCGGACCCTGCCGCACAGATCGACATTTTGCGGTTCAACCCGGACAACACGTCACTGGTTGTCGCCTTCACAGTCGAAGATCTCACAGCGACGGAAGGCGAAGACTATTTCGCTCCCGGCAGCTATTCGATTTCGTTCGGTCCCGGCCAACGCACGGCGCGCCTGCTCGTGCCGCTGGTGCAGGACTCGCGCGCCGAGGGCAATGAAGCGTTTGTGCTCAAGCTGGCTGTTGATCACGAGTCGCGACCGGCGAGCGTCTCGCCGAATATCGCCGTAATGATCCGTGACGACGAGCTCTAATCCCGTCCCAGGCGCTACGCCAGCAAATAATTGCTAGACTCTCGCTCCGGTCCTTACGGAGCAATCACCACGATGAGTGACAAGGAACTGCGACGCTACTCGAGCGTCGTCGTTGATGGCGTAGAGCAGGCGCCCAGCCGAGCCATGCTGCGTGCTGTCGGCTTTACCGAAGAAGACTTCGGTAAACCCCAGATCGGGATCGCATCGACCTGGAGCATGGTCACGCCCTGCAATATGCACATCGATGGTCTCGCCGACGAAGCGGCACGAGGAGCCAACGCCGCCGGCGGCAAGGGCGTCGTCTTCAACACGATCAGCGTGTCCGACGGGATTTCGATGGGTACACCGGGCATGCGTTACTCGCTGGTATCGCGAGAGATCATTGCCGACTCGATTGAAGCCGTTGCGGGTGCGGAAGGCTTCGACGGCGTCGTGGCGATCGGAGGGTGTGACAAGAACATGCCGGGGTGCGTCATGGCACTCGCGCGCCTCAATCGCCCATCCGTGTTCGTGTATGGCGGCACGATCAAGCCGGGTGCGAAGCGCCGCGACATCGTCTCGGTCTTTGAAGCCGTGGGAGCGCGGTCGGGTGGCACGATCGATGACGAGGAGCTGCTCGAGGTCGAGCAGACGGCGATACCGGGCCCAGGCGCCTGCGGCGGAATGTACACGGCCAATACGATGGCGTCGGCCATCGAGGCACTTGGCATGAGTCTGGCAAACAGTTCGGCGCAGGAAGCCGTGTCCGAGCAAAAGATGGGCGACTGCCACAGGGCCGGCGAGGCGGTTCTGAACCTCATCAGGAAAGATATCAAGCCGCTCGACATCATGACGCGCGAGGCGTTCGAAAATGCGATCGCCGTAGTCATCGCGCTCGGCGGTTCAACCAATGCGGTTCTCCACCTGCTCGGGATTGCCCGCGAGGCAGGCGTCGAGCTCACGCTTGACGACTTCACCCGCATCGGCGCCAAGGTTCCGGTGCTGGCTGATGTGCGACCCAGCGGGCGCTACCTGATGTCCGAGCTGATCGAGATTGGCGGCATTCAGCCGCTGATGAAGCGCATGCTGGATCATGGGCTGCTTCACGGCGACTGCCTTACCGTGACCGGCAACACGCTGGCCGAGAACCTCGCCGACGTTGCCGACTACCCGGACGGACAGGACATCGTTCGGGATTTCGATAAACCGATCAAGCCGGACAGTCATCTCTCGATTCTCTACGGCAATTTGGCACCGGACGGCGCTGTCGCGAAGATCACCGGCAAGGAAGGCCTTCGCTTCGAAGGGAATGCCCGCGTCTACCATTCCGAGGAAGATGCTCTGGCGGCGATTCTCGAGGGTATGGTCGTCGCAGGAGACGTGGTTGTGATTCGCTACGAGGGCCCGAAAGGGGCGCCTGGCATGCGCGAAATGCTGAGCCCGACCGGCGCGATCATGGGCAAGGGACTCGGCAAGGACGTCGCGCTCATCACCGATGGTCGATTCTCCGGCGGTAGTCACGGTTTCGTTGTCGGACATGTCTCTCCGGAGGCCGCGGTTGGTGGCCCGATCGCCCTGATTCGCGACGGGGACCGCATCGTGATTGACGCCGAGCGCAAAGAGATCAATGTCGATGTCAGCGAATCCGAGATGGCTGAACGGCGCGCAGGCTGGAAACGGCCGCCGTCGCCGGTTCGGACGGGCGTGCTTGCCAAGTACCGGAACGAGGTTTCGTCGGCCTCCGAAGGGGCCGTGACCATTCCGCCGGCCTGGGATTAGGCGCCCCGACTTGATCTCGGCGGCAAGGTCCTGTTTACTCACCCGATGTCTTTTTTCGACACCCACGTGATGTGCCAGCTTATCGACACGCTCGGTATGGAAAAATACCTAAAACACATGGCGCGCCAGAGGCGCGTGGGTGGCAATGGCGACTGTATCGGCTAGTTAATAAAGTTCGGACACAGCCAGCAAACCCGCCGGGATCTTCCTTGCGGGTTTTTTTTTGGTCCGGCGGAAACCGCAATGACGAGCGAACGGAAAGAAGCAGAGTTTGACGACAGTGACGCACTAGGCGCACCGGAGGCGATCGCCTCATCACCCTGGGTCGTCATGAAATTCGGCGGTACGAGCGTCTCGACGCCCGAGAGCTGGTCCACCATCGCTGCGTTTGTCAAAGCGCGCCTCGATCAGGGGCTGCAGCCGGTCGTCGTG
The DNA here is from genome assembly GCA_030065985.1 of Woeseiaceae bacterium. Classification (GTDB taxonomy): domain Bacteria; phylum Pseudomonadota; class Gammaproteobacteria; order Steroidobacterales; family Woeseiaceae; genus UBA1847. The sequence goes on from JASJCM010000058.1 coordinate 12,803, forward strand.
CATTCTGCGCTCGCAGGCGTATCGAACGCCCTCGAAGACGTGTTGCGCCAGGCCGTGGCCGGCGAATCGGGCAAAGGACTCGACGCAATCCGCGAGCAGCACTACGCGCTGGCTGACGGTCTGGGACTTGACGGTCCTGCATTGCTCGAGGAACGCCTGCACGAACTCGAGCAGTTGGTCGCAGGCGTGCGGCTCGTACGCGAGGTCAGTGTTCGTGTGCGCGTGCGCGTTATGGCGCTTGGCGAGCTGATGTCGACCTGTCTTGGTGCGGCTTACCTGGCCGGTGCGGGTCTGCCCGTGCACTGGATGGATGCGCGGGACCTGTTGACGAGCAGCGCGCGCAACGGGCGCAATCCTGTCACAGGGTACCTTTCAGCGACGTGCGATTTCGCACCCAACCCCGACATGGAAGCCAAGTTGGCGGCCCAGGGCGGGATAGTGCTGACGCAGGGCTTTATCGCGCGTAACCCGTCCGGAGAGACCGTCCTGCTAGGCCGTGGCGGGTCCGATACGTCTGCCGCCTATTTCGCCGCACGGCTACAGGCCCGGCGCCTGGAGATCTGGACCGATGTGCCAGGGATGTTCACGGCGGATCCGCGCGTGGTGCCATCGGCGAGGCTGTTGGTTGCGTTGCATTACGACGAGGCGCAGGAGCTCGCTTCGGCCGGTAGCTCGGTGCTGCATCCGCGAGCTATTTCGCCGGCCAGGGATTACGACATTCCCATCTTCATTCGCAGTACGGCTCATCCGGAGATTCCGGGCACCGTGATTTCATCGGTGACCGAAGAGGTCGAGCCGCAGGTCAAAGGCATCTGCATCCGCAATGGTCTGACGCTGATCTCCATGACGACCGTTGGGATGTGGCACGAGGTCGGATTCCTGGCGCGCGCTTTCTCTGCGTTTGCCGATAACGGTGTGTCTGTCGACCTGATCTCGACCTCGGAAACCAACGTAACGGTGTCGATCGATACGAGCGACGGCATGCTCTCGGATGATGTCGAGGAAGCGCTCGTCCACGACCTCGAGAAACTCTGTCACGTCAGCGTGATTTCAAACTGCTCCGCAGTGAGCCTGGTAGGCCGCAAGATTCGCACGATTATTCCGCGCATGGCGCCGGTCCTCGAGGTATTCGAGGAAGAGCGTATCCATCTCATGTCTCAGGCGGCGAACGACCTGAACCTGAGTTTCGTTGTCGACAAGCAGCAAGGGCGCCGACTCGTTAGCAAACTGCATGCATCGATAATCCGCCGGAAAGGCTCGACGACCGTGTTCGGGCCCAGCTGGGAACGGCTGTTCGAGGGCGACAAGCCAACGGCACGAGCAGCGGATACCTGGTGGATGAAGAAGCGTGAGCAGCTCATGGCGCTGGCTGCGGAGCGAGCCAATGCCTACATCTACGATCGGGACAGCGTTCGCGAGGCCGCAGGCAGCCTGACGAGACTCAACAACGTCGACCGCATCCTCTATGCGGTGAAGGCCAACTTCAATGCGGATCTGCTCAAGGCGGTGGATGAGGCCGGCGTGGATTTCGAATGCGTGTCTCCGGGCGAAGTGAAGTGGGTCGAGAAGGTCATTCCAGGGCTCGATCGGGACCGCATCCTGTTTACGCCCAACTTTGCACCACGCGACGAGTACGCATGGGCACTCAAACGGGGTCTCCAGGTTACGCTTGACAACCTCTACCCATTACAGGCGTGGCCCGAGCTGTTCCGGGATCGCAAACTGTTCGTACGCATCGACCCTGGCCAGGGACGTGGACACCACGAGCATGTGAAAACCGCGGGCGTGCATTCCAAGTTTGGCGTACCGAGGTTCGAGGTGGCTGAGCTCAAGCAGCTTATTGATGAAGCCGGTGCCGAAGTAATCGGTATCCACGCGCACAGCGGAAGCGGCATTCTCGATCCAAACAACTGGCGAACCGTGGCCGGCGAGCTGGTGCAGATTGCGGAGCAGTTCCCGGGTGTCGAGACAATTGATCTCGGTGGCGGCATTGGCGTGCCGGAGAAGCCCGGCGACAAGCCGATCGATCTCGCGGCAGTCGACGCGACGCTGGCCGAAATCAAGGACGCTTACCCGCAATATCGGCTATGGCTCGAACCGGGGCGCTACATCGTCGCGCAGGCCGGCGTATTGCTCACCCATGTGACGCAAACCAAAGGCAAGGGCGAGATGCGCTATGTCGGCGTCGGGACGGGCATGAACACATTGATCCGGCCCGCCTTGTACGGTGCTTATCACGAGATCGTGAACCTGACGCGCGCGGATGAGGCGCCCAGCGACACGGTAACGGTTGTAGGACCGATTTGCGAGACCGGTGACCGACTCGGCAGCGATCGGCTGCTACCGCCGACCGAGGAAGGCGATGTTATTCTGATCGCGAATGCGGGCGCGTACGGTTACGTGATGAGCTCGCGGTATAACATGCGCGAGGATGCACAGGAGATCGTGATATGAAGCTGTTCTGGGCGCCACAGAC
>JASJCM010000059.1 GCA_030065985.1 Woeseiaceae bacterium
ATCCAGACCGGGATGTCCTTGTCGACGACCGGTCCGAGTGTCTGCGGGTGGATGACCTTGGCGCCGAAGTACGCGAGCTCCATGGCTTCGTTGTAAGTGAGCTGGTCGATGACCTGCGCCTCCGGCACGCGATTCGGGTCGGCACTCATGACGCCGTCGACATCGGTCCAGATGCTGAGTTCCTTCGCACGACTCAGCGCAGCGAAGATCGCGGCCGAGTGGTCGCTGCCATTGCGACCCAGTGTCGTCTGCAGCCCTTCCTGGTCAGTTGCGATAAAGCCAGTGATGACGGCAATACCGCTGAAGTCCGAGGGGACGACCTTGTCGAACTTCGCCTGCGACTCATCCCAGAGCACGGTTGGGCCGAGATGCGTCTCGTGCACGGTGACAACCTCACGCGCGTCAACCCAGGTGCCACCGCGCCCTCCGGCTTCCTGGCCGAGGAAGGCCGCCAGCAGACGAGCTGACCAGATTTCGCCGTAGCCGGCGACGACATCGCGGTTCCGCTGCGGCGCCGATTTGACCAGTGCGATCGCTTTCAAGACGTCTTTAACGTCCTCGGCATCGGCACTCCAGGCATCGAGCACAGGAATAAGCGCGTCCACCTCGAGGAGGTCGCGTGCCGTGGCTGCGTAGCGCTCACCGATCGCGTTGAGCCCGTCTTCGTAGGCGGAGTCATCCTGCTCGGCGAGAACGGCGAGATTGATCAGCGCATCGGTCATACCGCCCATCGCCGAGACGACGACGCCAAAACGCTCGTCCGGCATGTCGAGCACAATGCCGGCCACGCGCCTGAAACAAGCCGCATCCGCCAGGCTGCTGCCGCCAAACTTATGGATTTTCCAGCGATTCTTCGCCACTTTCCTGCCCGTGCCTACTGCGAACAGCGGCATGATAACGGCAGTTCGTGGCTGCGTCTGCTGTTTTAATTGAAATTAACTCGACCAGTCCCCGGCGAGGCGAATTGCGATCGGAAAACCTTGAGGCAGTAGTCCGGACACGCTGGTTCGATAGAGACCAGCACAGTGAAAGGATATCCTTGGTTCCAAAGGGGAAATGACATGATGCAGTCCTGGTCCACGATCTCACGCCCACTCGTCTTTCTTGCCTGTGTGGGCTTGCTTTCCGCGTGCGCCGGCTCAGGCCCGACCGACACTCCTGACGAACCATTGCCGGCGGGCCAGGACGCAACCAACTCTCAGGAAGATGTGTGGCAGGACATTGACCAGCTAAAGGCTCGCGCCCTGTTAGGCGATCCTGTAGCGCAAACCGATCTGGGCTACGCCTATGACAATGGCGTTGGCGTCGCGCCGGACGGCCAGGCCGCAGTCTACTGGTACAAAAAGGCCGCCGAGCAAGGTTTCGCCATTGCGAATTTCAACCTCGGGACCCTGTACCTCGGCGGGCGGCATGTCGCCCAGGACTACGCTCAAGCCGCAATCTACTTCCAATCTGCAGCTGCGGGTAATCACGCGACGGCACAACTGGAGCTCGGCCGAATGTACCGTTACGGCGTCTTGGACGGGGTCGATACGGATCGCGCGATCAAATACTTCGAGGCATCCGCCTCGCAGGGCAACGCCGCGGCGGCTGCCAACCTTGGCGACATGCATTTTCGTGGCATCGGTTTCGCGAAGGACGAAGACAAGGGCAAGCGGATGCTTTTCGATGCGGCAGAGCGAGGTGCCGCCTACGCACAATTCCTCGTCGCGCAGATGTACTTCAGCGGCGAGCATGTCGAGAAAGACATCGACGAGTCCAATCGATGGCTCGTTCTTTCTGCAGAGAAGGGGTCACCTGTCGGTCAGAGCGCTCTCGCCTGGGCGATCCTCCAGGAAGACCAGACAGCGCTGGGTTATCAGAGCGCGTACTACTGGGCGGAAAAGGCCGCGTCGGCCAGCATCGTAGACGCCATCTACCTGATGGGCGTCATTTACGAGAGCGAGACTTTTGAGGGATATGATCCGCAACGAGCACTTGAGTGGTTCTTGCGCGCGGCGAGAGCGGGAGACGTAGCCGCTCAGTACTGGGTATCCACCTACTTCGTGGACGGCAAAGCCGGGGAGCCGGACCTGGTCGAGGGACTGGCTTGGGCATCAATCGCCCTGGATGCCGGGAACGATAAAGCGGCGTCAGTCGTCCATCGCTATTCATCGCGGCTGGGGGCGGACGACCGCCAGAGACTGTTTGACAGAATTGAGGCGCTGAGAAACCAGCTTCCGGCACCGCAATAAGGAAAAAGTGGTGGGGCGTCTAGGGATCGAACCTAGGACCAGTCGGTTAAAAGCCGAATGCTCTACCTCTGAGCTAACGCCCCTGCCGGGTGCTGACGGCGGGGATGCCGTCGGAATGCCGGCGGCATGATACCGGAAAATCTGCGTATGACAAGCGCCCGAGGGCTGTCAGACGCCCTCTTCGTCCATGCGGGCCAGGCGCTGGCCGGCCAGCCTTGCCGCCGTGGTCTCAGGATACTCTTCCTGCACACGCGTCAATGACGCGCGGGCGGCTTCCCAGTTTTCGAGTTCATAGCTGCAATAACCCATCTTGAGCAAAGCGTCCGGAACCTTGCGGGACCTGGGGTGCTTCTCGATGACGACCGAGAACTCGCTGAGCGCCTGGTCGAACATCTGGGTCACATAGTGGGACTCGGCAAGCCAGTATTGGGCGTTGTCCGCGAGCTCGCTGTCCGGGAAGCTGACGAGGAACTGTTCGAAAGCCATGGCGGCCGGTTCGTAGCGCTGCTCCTTGAGCAGTTCAAAGGCTGCCTGGTAATTATCGCGATCGGATCCTCCCGGCACCGGCAGCTGGCCTGGCGACAGTGTGCCGCCCTCGAGCACGCTCGGCCCGCTGGCACGGACCGAGGTCTCGAGCTCCTGGATGCGGGCGTCCAGATCTGCATAGAGCTGGCGCTGGCGCTCGGCCGTGGTCTCGGACTCGTGCTCCAGCGTCTCCATGCGTCCCTGGAGCTCGTCCTCGCGGCGCTCCAGTGCGGTGACCTGTTGCGTCATGTTGACGAGGCTCTGGTTCTGCACGACACGCTCGATCGTCGCGAGACGACGCTCGAGTTCGGTCAGCTTTGCCAGTACCGGGTCGTCGCCTCGAGGTTCCAGTAGCTGGCAACCGCCGAGCAGAAGTGCCGTCGCCGGCACCAGCAGGATCTTGCTATGCATTGTCATGCCCTAGTTCGGGTAAACGAACTCGACGCGGCGGTTCTGCGAGTAGTCGCTCTCGGAGCTGCCGAACGCCACGGGACGCTCTTCGCCGAAGCTGACTGTCGCGATCTGCGACGCCGAGACGCCCTGGATCATCAGCATCTGGCGGACCGCCTGCGAACGACGCTCGCCGAGACCGATGTTGTATTCGCGCGAGCCGCGTTCATCGGCGTGGCCTTCGAGGCGAACGCGCAGGTTCGGGTTGCTGTTCAGCATCGCGGCGTGTCCGGCCACAATGTCCTGGTCCTGTGCTCGAACCTCGGATGAGTCGAACTCGAAGTAGATGACGTTTTCGACCTCGTTGCCGGCGAACGGGTCGTCCATCATCTGGCCACCGCCGTACGGATCACTACCCGTACCGGACGTGCTGGCGCCGGCATCGCCGCCGTAAGTCGTATCAGTCGGCTCCGGATCCGGCATTGGAGGAGTACCCGGGCAGCCGGCCAGGAGGAACGACAGCGCCAGAATGGAAAACAGTTTGAAGTAAGACATCTTTAAGCCCTTTGTGTCTAACAAGCGAAGTTAAATCAATAAGTTACTAACAATAGTTAAAGTAAATCAAAATCTGGGGAACGGTGACCATACCGGCTCACGCACGTCCCCGCCGGCCGAGGATCGCATCTTCTGGCGAATCAGGCCGTCCGCCGACACCGATTCCAGTACGCCATTGCGGCCCTGCCGCGTGGCGTAGATCAGAATGTCGCTGTTCGGCGCAAAACTCGGACTCTCGTCCTGACGCCCGCCTGACAACACGAGCACATCCTTGCGCTCGAGGTCCATCACGGCAATGCGGAAATTACCGCGATCATTAAATACGGTAGCCAGCTTCGTGCCATCCGGTGACAGACGCGGGCGCGCATTATAACTCCCCTCGAAGGTCACGCGCTCTGGCGTGCCGCCCGTCGCCGGGACCCGGTACACCTGCGGGCCACCACTGCGATCGGACGTGAAGTAGATCCAGCGTCCATCAGGCGACCAGGTGCCCTCGGTATCGATGGCGCGATGCGTCGTCAGGCGTGTCGTGCGCCGGGAATTGATGTCGAGCACATGGATATCAAGATTGCCGTCGACGCCACCGAGCGTCACGACGAGCTTGCGCCCGTCGGGCGAGAACGACGGCGCGCCGTTGATTCCAGGTTTCGCGGAGACGCGGAAGCGATTACCCGAACGCAGCGTCTGCACGAAGATCGATGACTTGTCGTCCTCGAACGAGACATAGGCGAGCTGGCGACTGTCGGGCGACCAGGCCGGCGACATGATCGGATCTTGGCTCTCCATGATCACATGTTCGTTGAAGCCGTCGTAATCAGATACGACCAGCGAGTAGAGACGGCCCTGCCCCTGCTGCTTCGCGGTCACATAGGCGACACGCGTCCCGAAGACGCCCTTAATACCTGTCAGCTTCTCGTAGATCATGTCCGCTGCGCGATGCGCCGCGCCGCGCATCGTCCCGCGGCTGGCCGGCATGCGGTAGCCAACGAGCTGGCGGCGACCGAACACGTCGAACAGCTGGAATTGCAGCGTGTAGGCATTTTCGCCGGTCTGGATGACCTTACCGACGACAACGGCCTCGACGCCGACGAAGCTCCAGTCCTGGAAATCGACGTCCGCCCCATCGGTCGGCTTCTGCAGCATCTTGTCTTCGCCGATTGGTTCGAAGCGGCCGCTGCGCAGCAGGTCAGCCTCGATAATCTCCGCGACATCGGTTGGCATCTCTGCGGTTCGGCCCTCCCAGCCGAACGGCACCACTGCGACCGGTGTCGGCTGGGCGATGCCCTGCACGTCAATTACAAGTTCGGCATGGGCCGGCACGGCGCAAAACGCCACCAGCGCGGCAAATAGTCGTAGTTTCTTCAGCACAGCACCCTCATCCGTTGATCACTGTATCTCGGGCGTTAAGTTTATCGTCAAATTACTATCGAACAGATCCGGATTCGATGGTTCCGGTAAAGGCGACGACCGCTCAATCGCTGCCACGACCGACCGCCTGACCGCGTCGTCAGCATTTTCGCAACTGACGATCGTCACGCCAACAACGTCGCCGTTGCGCAGCTGTCGTACACGCACCGTGCAGCGGGTGTCGGGTGTCGCGCTGCCAGGCACCGACCAGTTCATCCGGATCCGCTGCTGAATCGCGAATTGGTAGGCGGCCATCTCCGGCGAGTTGCGCGCTGCGAAACGGCGCTCCTCTGCCTCAAGCTCCGCCTGCCGCTCCTCGGCTTCGAGCTCCCGGCGCAGCCGCTCATTCTCCTCACGCTGGCGCTGGATGTCTTCCTCGCGCTTGCGCTCAGCTTCGACACGCTCCCGCTCCTTGCGCTCTTCCTCGCGTTTCTTGCGCTCGGCCTCTTCGCGCTCCCTGCGCTTCCGGTCTTCCTCTTCCTGACGCTTGAGTTCCTCGAGGCGCTTCTGCTCGAGCAGCGCGTCCTGGCGGCGTTTCTCTTCCTCGGCCTGGCGGCGCAGCTCCGCGCTGTTGTCGGGCTCAGGCTCCGGTTCCGGTTCCGGCTCCTCGACAATGGGCTCCGGTTCTGGCTCGCGCGGCGGTGGCGTGCGCTCAGGAACTTCGCTCACGAGTGTCGCCTTGACGGTAAGCGGCGTTAGTGGCTGCGGACGCGCATAGTCGAACGCAACGATCATCGAACCGAAAATAATGACGTGCAGCAGCAGCGCCATCGTGACCGGGATGATGTTGTGGCGATCGCTCATGGGGAAGCCGGCTACTCCGGAATCGGGTAGGTATCCAGCGGATCCGTCACGAAGCCGATATTGGTCGCGCCCGCTTGCTGAAGCACAACCATCGCGCCGACGACATTACCGTATGGCACGGCCCGGTCCGCTTTGACGAACATCGGGGTTTCGGGCATCTCGCCGAGAACAATCCTGACACGACGAATGATCTCGTCGCCCGACTGTGGCTGATCCTCATTGTCGCCCGCGTTGATGTACAAATTGCCCTGAGCGTCGACACTCAGGACCAATGGATCCAGGTCAGGCGGCGTTTCGATCGGCTTCGCATTGGCTTCCGGCAGATCAACCTCGATGCCCTGCGTCAGCAATGGCGCCGTCACCATGAAGATCACGAGCAGTACGAGCATCACGTCGATGTAAGGCACGACGTTGATCTCACCCATCAGCTTGCGCTTTTGCAGCGATGCCGGCATGTCAGGTCCCCTGTTTGGCGCGCGCGTGTCGTTGCAGGATGCTCGAGAACTCCTCCGTGAAACCGTCGTAGCGGTACTCAAGGCGAACGACCTTGTCGGCGTAGCGGTTATAGGCGATCACGGCGGGAATGGCGGCGAACAGGCCCATCGCCGTAGCGATCAGCGCCTCTGCGATGGGCGGCGCAACGACTGCCAGAGTGGCCGTCTGCTGGTTACCGATCTCAATGAAAGCGACCATGATGCCCCAGACCGTGCCGAACAGGCCGACATAAGGGCTTGTCGAGCCGATCGTCGCCAGCGTTGCCAGGTTCTGCTCAAGGCGGTCGACCTCGCGCATCCGAGCGACGTTCATGCCACGGCGGCATTCCTCGATGATCTTGTCGGGTGTATTGCCACCGGCTTGTAACGCCCGGTTGAACTCTCGAAAGCCCGATTCGAAGATCCGTGCCATGCCGACGCTGCCGCCCTTCGCACGCGACGCGCTCTGGTACAGCGTATTGAGATCGCCGCCTGACCAGAATGCGGCCTCGAACTCGTCCGAGGCGTCCTTGGTACGCCGGATCAGCCGGCGCTTCGTGAAGATGATGCTCCACGACACGAGGGACGCCGCGACGAGCAGGAGCATCACGATCTGAACCGGCAGGCTGGCGGCCATCAGGAGTCCGGTTACGGTCATATCAGCAGTCATAATCAGGTTTCCCCAAATAGGGACGGCGGTACGCGTTTCGGCCGCATCGTGTCGGCGTCGAGATACGCCGCCTTGACGATGCCGCTGATCAGCAGGTCGCCGTCAGTGGTGTTTCGGTAGATCTTCTGTTCGATATCGAAAGACGCGCGCGACAGGCCTTCAAGACGGGCCGTGACAATGAGGTCATCAGCCAACCGGGCCGGCGCAAGGAATTTCGTAGTCACTTCAGTCACGACGAAGATACGGCGATCCTCGTCCTGCAGGCGCACCATGTCCACGCCGAGGGAGCGCAACCACTCGGTGCGTGCCCGCTCCATGAAGCGAAAGTAATTGGCGTAATAGACGACTCCCTGCGCATCCGTGTCTTCGTAGTAAACGCGGATCGGGAGTTCGAAGGGTTGGACCTCAGTCATCGTCGAACGGTAACTCCTCAGTGCCAGGCGCTGGCGGCGCCTTGAGACCGAAATGCAGGTAGGCGTTCTTCGTCGCGACGCGACCTCGCGCGGTGCGCATCATGAAGCCCTGCTGGATCAGGTACGGCTCCAGCACGTCCTCGATCGTGCCGCGTTCCTCACCGATTGCCGCGGCGAGGCTCTCGATGCCGACGGGGCCACCGTCGAACTTTTCGATGATCGTCATCAGGAGACGCCGGTCCATAGCGTCGAACCCGTGCGGGTCAACCTGAAGTACATTCATCGCGCTTTCGGCAATCGCGCCTGTCACGACGCCGTCTCCTTCAACCTCGGCGAAATCACGGACACGGCGCAGCAGCCTGTTGGCGATACGCGGGGTACCTCGTGACCGCGTCGCAATGGCGGCCGCACCTTCGTCCTCTATCGGTAGATTCAGGATGCCGGCAGAACGTCGCGCAATGCCTTCGAGATCGGCTGTGGAATAGAACTCGAGGCGCTGCACAATGCCAAAACGATCACGCAGCGGCGACGTCAGCAGACCTGCACGGGTCGTGGCACCAACGAGTGTGAATGGCGGCAGGTCCAGCTTTATCGAACGCGCCGCGGGCCCCTCCCCGATCATGATGTCGAGCTGGAAATCTTCCATCGCGGGATACAGGACTTCTTCGACCACCGGGCTCAGGCGATGAATCTCGTCGACGAACAGCACATCATTCGGTTCGAGGTTGGTCAGGATCGCGGCCAGGTCGCCGGGACGCTCAAGCACCGGTCCCGCGGTGTGGCGCAGGTTGACGCCGAGCTCGTTGGCAACAATATGTGCGAGCGTCGTCTTGCCGAGACCCGGCGGACCGAAGATCAACAAGTGGTCCAGCGCCTCCTCGCGACGACGGGCAGCTTCGATGAATACCTCCATCTGCCGGCTGACGCTGGGCTGGCCGTGATAGTCGGCGAGCATCTTCGGGCGAATCGCCCGGTCAAATGCCTTGTCCCCGGCAAGTGGTTCCGCCGTGGTCAGGCGATCGCGTTCAACATTGGCCATTAGAGCGCTGCCTGTTTCAGTGCCTGCCGGATGATGTCTTCGGCGGACAGGTCGTCAATATCGAGCTTGCCGAGCAGCTTGTTCACTTCGTTTGCCTTGTAGCCGAGCGCGACCAGCGCATCGAAGGCCTCCGAGCGCGCACTGGCCTCGACGCTGACCTTTTCACCCGGCAGCGACGGTGCGCCGACATGGTCGACCTTGTCGCGCATTTCCATGATCAGGCGCTCCGCGGTCTTTTTGCCTATGCCGGGCACTTTCGAGAGTGACGCCGCGTCCTCGTACTCAACGCAGCGTCGAAAATCACTGGCCGTCATACTCGACAGAACACCGAGGGCCATCTTGGCGCCAACGCGATTGACCTTGAGCAGCGTGCGAAACAGCGCACGTTCGTCCTCGGTCGCGAAACCGTAGAGAATCTGTGCGTCCTCGCGAACGAGCAGGTGCGTGTGCAGGAACAGGTCGGACCCCACTGCCGGAAGTTCCAGGAACGTCGACATTGGCGTCTCGACTTCATAGCCAACGCCATTGCACTCGAGGACGATAAGAGGCGCCTGCTTCGCGATCAGGCACCCGCGCAGAGAACCGATCATCTCAGACCTGCTATCCGCTTGCCCGTGCCGAGCTGCGCGTGCACGCGGTGCTGGTTGCCGTGGCATAACGCCGCGGCCAGCGCGTCTGCGGCATCGGGGGCCGGCGTGCCGTCGAGTTTAAGGATGGAGACGACCATGTGCTGGACCTGTTCCTTGGTCGCGGAACCGGTACCAACGACCGCCTGCTTGATCTCTCGCGGTGCGTACTCGAAGACCTCCACATCGTGTTCGAACGTCGCACACAGGGCCGCTGAGCGCGCGTGCCCCAGCTTCAGCGCGCTGCTCGCGTTCTTGTGCATGAATACGCTTTCGATCGCGACGATGTCCGGGCTGAACTCGTGCATGATGCCGCCGACAGCCTCGAAGATCTGGCGCAGGCGATCGGCGAAGCCACCATCGATGCTCTTTACGGTGCCGCTCGAGACGTAGGCAGGCGTGTCACCGTCAAAATCGAGGATGCCGAACCCGGTCAGGCGCGAGCCTGGATCAATGCCGAGTATGCGTCGTCGTTGATTCAAATCTGGCCCAGAACGTCTTCGCTGATATCAGCATTCGAGTAAACCTCCTGGACATCGTCCAGGTCCTCGAGCATTTCGAGTAGCTTGATCATCGAGCCTGCCTCCTTGACGCCGAGCTCGGCGCTCGTCGAGGCCCGCATCGTCACCTGGGCGTTGTCGGCAGTCAGGCCGGCAGCGACCATCGCGTCACGGACCTGCTCGAAATCCTCGGGCGACGTCAGGACCTCGATCGAACCGTCGTCATCGACCACGACGTCCTCGGCGCCAGCTTCGATAGCCGCTTCCATCACCGTGTCTTCGTTGCTGCCTGTCGGGAACATGAGCTCGCCGACCTTGTTGAACAGGTAGTTGACCGAGCCGTCCGCACCGAGATTGCCGCCGAACTTCGTGAACGCGTGGCGTATCTCGGCCACGGTCCGGTTACGGTTGTCGGTCAGGCAGTCGACCATGACGGCCGTCCCGCCCGGACCGTAGCCTTCGTAGCGAATCTCCATGAAATCATCGCCGTCCGTCTCACCGGCGCCGCGCTTGATGGCGCGCTCGATATTGTCCTTGGGCATGGACTGCCCTTTGGCCTTGTCGACAGCCATCCGCAACCGCGGGTTCGCGTCGAGATCAGCACCGCCCATCTTGGCCGCCACCGTGATCTCACGTATCAACTTGGTGAAAAGCTTGCCGCGCTTCTTATCCTGGGCACCCTTGCGGTGCTGGATATTCGCCCACTTACTATGACCTGCCATCGATTCCTGCTGTATTACTCGTGCCCGAAACTGCGCGTATGATAACGGGTATTTCCCGCTCAGGCACTTTAGATACCGTCGCAAAATGGCTGCAACCCGCGCAGAAAATACGCCCTTGGCCGGCGACCACAAGGCGATCGTCGCGAACGTGCGTGAGTACCTCGCCGGGCTTCCCGAGAGCGAGAAACTCGCTGCGTGCCTCGCCGAGGGCGACGCGATCGCCGCTATTGTCAGGCCGCTGGGGCTGCCGGCGAAAATCCTGGCCGCAGTGCACGCCTACCCCCTGTTTCGCGCTGAGATTATGAGCGTTAAATCATTACAAAACAATGAATTAAAGGATATTTCTCGATTTATTCTTGGCATACAGCAGCTGGATCAGTTCGTCCTGCCCGAGCACTGGCAGCCGGGAGAGGCGCTGGCCGTACAACAGTCCGAAGCGCTCAGGAAGATGCTGCTGGCCGTCGTCTCGGACGTGCGGCTGGTGCTCGTGCGCATCGCGGAACAGCTCTACCGGCTGCGCGAGGCCAAGGGATGGGACGCCGCCGAACGCGAGGCACTGGCTATCGAGACGCGCGAGATCTATGCGCCGCTCGCTAACCGCCTCGGTGTCTGGCAACTCAAATGGGAACTCGAAGACCTCGCGTTCAGGTACCTCGAAACGGATACCTACGCCGAAATCGCCGCGGCGCTGAAGGAGAAGCGCACCGAGCGCGTCGACTTCATCGAGGAGTTTCAGGAGACGCTGCAGCGCGAGCTTGGGAAGGAAGGGATCGAGGCCGAGATTTCGGGACGTCCCAAGCATATCTACAGCATCTACCGCAAAATGCAGCGCAAGGACCGCGGCATCGAGGCGCTATTCGACATTCGCGCCGTGCGCCTGCTCGTCGATTCGGTCACTGACTGCTACGCCGCTCTGGGCATCGTCCACAATCTCTGGTCTTACATACCGGGCGAGTTCGACGACTACATCGCCAATCCGAAGGACAACGACTATCAGTCACTGCACACGGCGGTGATCGGTCCAGAGGGGAAGACGGTAGAAATCCAGATACGTACGCACGATATGCACCGCCATGCCGAGCTCGGTGTCGCCGCGCACTGGCGCTACAAGGAAGGGGGCGGCATGCCGGCAGCGTTCGACCAGAAGATCAGCTTCCTGCGGCACTTGCTTGAACCGACCGACGATGGCGCCGACCTGCTCGACCAGATTCGCGACGATTTCTTTGAGGACCATGTCTACGCCATCAGCCCGAAGGGTGACGTCGTCGAGCTGCCTGCGAATGCCACGCCGCTCGATTTCGCCTACCACGTGCACACGATGGTTGGACACCGCTGCCGCGGCGCCAAGGTGAACGGCCGCATCGTCCCCCTCACCTACCACGTGCAGAATGGCGACCAGATCGAGATCATCACGGGCAGCCAGCCGCAGCCGAGCCGCGACTGGCTGAGCCCGAAGCTTGGCTACCTCGCTGGCGCTCGTGCCCGTGCGAAAGTCCGCAACTGGTTCCGCCACCAGGACCGTGATCAACATCTGCGACAGGGCAAGGAAATTCTCGATCGCGAGCTCACCCGGCTCAACGTCAAGGACGTCGCGAATGAGACCATCGCAAAGCAACTGAAATTCGCTGACACGGATGCCATGTGCGTGGCGCTAGGTGCCGGCGACCTCACGTCAGCCGCCATCGCGACCGGTCTGCAGCAGCTGCGCGGGACCGAGCTGCCGGAACAGATTCGTCCACGCAGGCAACGCCGCAGGAGCAGCAGCCCGGATTCAGTAGCCGTCAGCGGTGTCGGCGACCTGCTCTGCAACTTCGCGCGCTGCTGCCGGCCGGTGCCACCCGAGCCGATCGTCGGCTACATCACGCAAGGTCGCGGCGTCAGTATTCATCGTCAGGACTGCGGTAACTTCCTTGGGCTGAACAGGCGGCATCCCGAGCGTATTGTCGAAATCAGCTGGGGCGAGTCGGACTCAGGCGCCTACCCGGTCGACCTGAGCCTGCACTCCTTCGACCGCGCCGGCCTGATTCGCGACATCACCGCAGTCCTCGCCGACGACGGGGCCAACGTCATGAACATGACGAGTCGCACCGACAAGAAGACGTCGCAGGTCGTCATGGACCTGAGCATCGAGATCAAAGACCTGCCAACGTTGAGCGCCGTAATCTCAAAACTGGAACAGGTGCCAAATGTTGTTTCGGTGAGGCGCAAGGCCTGACAGCACGAGCGCGCGGCGCGGGGGAGTAACACTCCCTCACACGCCTGCGGCTATGGATTCGGGAGTGTTACTCCCCCGCACCCCGATTCAACGCAATCAGCTCGTTACGCCGTTGGTGCTATTGGTGAGGGTGTGTCACCACCCGTCTTACGCTTGGCGATGTCAGTCGCGAGCGCCATCATGGAGGTCAGATCCGCGAGGTTCGCCGGAACGACAAAGGTATTGCCGGTCTTGGCCAGGCTGCCGAACTCGCCAATGTACTGTTCCGCAATCCTGAGCTGCATAGCTTCCGGACCACCCTGGTCGATCACGGCAGCGGCAACGCGCCGCAAGCCTTCGGCCGTTGCGGTTGCGACCGCGAGGATAGCCTGCGCTTCACCATCGGCTTCGTTGATCTGCTGCTGCTTCGCAGCTTCCGATTCCTTGATGACACGCTGCTTCTCACCCTCAGCCTCGTTAATCTTCGCGTCACGTTCGCCTTCGGAGGTCAGGATGACGGCACGCTTCTCACGCTCGGCGCGCATCTGTTTCTCCATCGCACCGAGTACATCCTGCGGCGGGTTGATGTTCTTGATTTCGTAACGGAGCACCTTGACGCCCCAGGGATCGGATGCCTTGTCGAGTTCGGCGACGACATTCTGGTTGATCGTCCCACGCTCTTCGAACGTGCGGTCGAGATCGATCTTACCGATCTCCGAACGCAGCGTCGTCTGCGCAAGCTGCGAGATAGCAAACATATAGTTGCCGATGCCGTAGGACGCACGCCCCGGATCGAGCACTTGCAGGTAAAGCACGCCATCGACGCCCACCTGGACGTTGTCCTTGGTGATACAGACCTGTTCTGCAATATCAGCAGCCTGCTCTTTCAGCGTGTGCTTGTAAGCGACCCTCTCGAGGAACGGGATCAGGATGTGGAAACCGGCATTCATCGTCTTGCTGTACTTGCCGAGTCGTTCGACGACGTAGGCATTCTGCTGCGGCACGACGATGGCGGTCTTGACAAGGATGATGATCACAACCGCGACCACACCCAATGCAACAATGGTTTGTTCCATGGTTTGCTCCTTTGATTCTTATTCGGCTTCGACGTGCAGCGTCAGACCGTCAACTTTGACGACCCTGGCTCGCGACCCGCCGGTGATGGTTCCACCCCCGACGTTTTTTGCCGTCCACTTGGTCCCTCGATAATCAATGCGTGCATCGTTACCCGGGGCGAGATCGCTCGGAATCTTTACAGTCTGACCCGAGATCGTCTCGTTGAAGCCCACTGCACCGCCACGGATCTTTTCGTACAGCGTCTTGCGAAACGTGAAGAACGACGTCAGCGACAGAATCGCGAACACCATCCACTGGGCCCAGTCAGGCATCACAACGCCGAACAGGCTCAACAAACCGACAATCGCTGCCGAAAGGCCGAGGAATACGAGATAGAACTGCGCGTCGACCGCGAACAGTTCGGCCCCGAGGAGCACTGCCCCCATAATCATCCAGCTCCACCAAACCATGTTGATCTCCCAAGCTTGCGGATTTGCGCCACTATATCGCGAAACGCAAACGAGCGGCAGCTTGAAAGACGGACGCACCATCCCCATATGCGGTACCATCCTCATCGCCGCTGTCACAATAACAAGGGGGGACGGCATGCAGGATTCCGGTATATCCGCCGCCGAGTATTTCGCAGAACTCGTCGGGACGCTCAACGGTTACGTCTGGAGCACAGCCCTCATTTCGCTGGCACTCGGTGCCGGAATCTTCTACTCGATCCTGACCCGCTTCGTACAGGTGCGCATGTTCCGCGAGATGTGGCGGCTCCTGTTCTCGAGCAAGGAATCCGCAACCGGCATATCGTCATTCCAGGCATTGGCGGTGTCGCTCTCGGGTCGTGTGGGCACCGGCAATATCGCAGGTGTCGCCGCGGCAATCGGCTTCGGCGGACCGGGCGCAGTGCTCTGGATGTGGGTCGTCGCTTTCCTCGGCGCCGCAACCGCGTATATCGAATCCGCTCTCGGGCAGATCTACAAGGAAGTCGACGAAGGCCAGTACCGTGGTGGCCCGGCCTACTACATCGAAAAAGCCATGGGCCAGAAGTGGTACGCGTGGATTTTTGCCCTGGTGACGATCTTCGCCTGTGGCGTCCTGCTGCCCGGCGTACAGTCGAACAGCATCGGCAATGCCTCTGCTCTCGCCGTCGGCGGTGATTCGATGATCAGTTTCTTTGGCGATGACGTCTCGGCCGTGAAGTTCACCACCGGGCTCATTGTCGTTGGCGTGCTTGGCTTCATCATCTTTGGCGGCGTCAAACGTATTGCCCACGTCACCCAGGTTATCGTGCCGTTCATGGCGCTCGGCTATATCCTGATGGCGCTCGGCATAATCGTCTATCACATCGCTGAACTGCCGGCGATTATCGCGCTCATCGTTGGCGATGCATTCAACCCGATGGCCGGCGTCGGCGCGGCGATTGGCTGGGGCGTCAAACGCGGCATCTATTCAAACGAAGCTGGCCAGGGCAGCGGCCCGCACGCTGCCGCGGCATCGGAAGTCCAGCATCCGGCACAGCAGGGTCTCGTGCAGTCGTTTTCGGTTTACGTCGATACCCTGTTCGTGTGCTCGGCAACGGCATTCATGATCCTGATCACGCAGCAGTATTACGTGACCGGG
>JASJCM010000060.1 GCA_030065985.1 Woeseiaceae bacterium
TCGCTTCGGGCGCAAAGACCGTCAAAGCGTTCGAAAACAACAGCTGGTTCGTCTACGTGCAAACGATCAACACAGCGATTCGGATGGAGGCCGGACCACGCATCAGCAACAACCGTAACCTCGTTGCCGCCGCTTCAACCTCAACCGGGTCCATGCACGTAGATATCGGTCTGCAGCTGCGCAAGGCACTTGACGGAGCGAGAGCTCTGCGGAAGGAGGGATTGGTTTGAGCACCGTATTGTGGGCGAATTACCTGGTTGATGGACAAGTGACCTGTGCCGAGTCGGATCTGTATGCGCTTTGCAAGTACGCAGACAAACTCGACAAGGTCTGTCGAAAGAACGGCGTACTGCCGTTTCTCGACACGCATGACTCCACCGACATGCAGTTCAATATCGGTGACGCGGAGCTGCCCGATGGCATGGAGTCGACAGACGAGATCATGGCAACTGATGGGACCTGGGTCGATGCGCAGGCGGCACTGCAGATGCTCGAAACGCTGCTCAGAGTCGTTCGCGAAGACCAAACCAGGTTCGGTGTTCTCGGCAATGCGCATGACGACGTGGTTGCTGAACTCGAAGAGAGCATTGAGTTTGCACGCGAAGCCGCTGCAAAGGCGGCAAAGTTCAACTTCGCACTCGTGATGTGAGGTAGAAAATGAAGCAACTCGTCGCCGCGGCTATCGGTACACTGATACTGCTAGCTCGCAGAAAGGCGATTCGCGAGAGGGAGGACCGACAATGACAAACTACAAACTGACTTATTTCGACTTCGATGGCGGACGCGGCGAGCCGATTCGCATCGCATTCCACCATGGCGGCATCGAGTTCGAGGACGAAAGAATTTCGTTTGAGGAGTTCATGAAGATGCGTGAAAGTACGCGCTTCAATTCGGTGCCGACCATGGAGATCGACGGCAACGTCGTCACGCAGACCAACGCAATGCTGCGCCACGTTGGCAGGAAAGTTGGGCTGTATCCCGAGGACGAGATGCAGGCGTTCTACTGCGACGAGCCGATGGACGCAGTCGAGGACTTGCTTCATCGCATCGTCGGAACGTTCGGCCTTGAAGGCGATGAGTTGAAGAAGGCTCGTGAGGAACTGGCGGCCGGCTGGCTGACGACGTTCATCGTGGGTCTTGATGAGCTGCTGACACGTGGCGGCGGCGACTACTTTGCCGACAACCGCCTGACCGTGGCCGACCTCAAAGTGTTCGTGCAGATGCGGTCATTGGCGAGTGGCATGCTCGATCACGTGCCAACCGATATCGTTGAGCAGATTGCGCCAGCGCTGGCGGAACATCGTGACCGCATTGGTGCTGACCCGATTGTCACGCAATACTACGCCTCACGCACATAGAGGGACATTGCGATGCATTATGCGGTCGGCGTAGCGGTATATCTCTTCTTCTACGTACTGGTCGTCGTCTATCCGCTGCTGATCGACATAGCCTTCGGAGCGACAGGCGGCGGGTTTCCGCTGCTTCGCGTGCTGCTGTTCTCTTTGCCGGTATTTCTTGTCGGGCCCAGGGTTGTTCGCCGCTTTGCCGACAAGCAGCCACTGATCCCTGACGAGTATCGTGCCGGCAGCTACGTGTTTCGGTCGGTCGGCAATTTCTTCGTTTTCATTGGCCACCTCGGTTTCTTCGGTTCGATTGGCTTTGCCGTCTACGTTGCCTCAATCGGCGCCACGGGCGTGCCCGTCGGCTACGGCTTGGCGCTCGCGCAGTTCGCTTACGCGCTCGGCATTGCGCTGGTCGAGATTGGCTATCGACAATGGCGGTCCGATGAGAATCTCGAAAAGCTGACGTCCTACGTCAAGCCTGTCTGGATAACGATCGGCGTTTTGCTGGCGCTCAATTTCATCATCGGTCTTTTCGGCATGGCTTCGACCGGCAGACCAGCAGACCTTTTGTCGTACGACGAACGTCGCGCACTTGCGCGCAGCAACGGCTACGCGCGCGAAGTGCAGAAGAAAGCGCAAGCGTTCTTCGAAGCGGAGCGTCGTCTCCCATGCATCAACGACAAATACATCGACGTCGAGAGCCTGATCGGCCCGCCACCTGCCGAGTTTGATATCGAGATCATGGACTGTGGTCGCTTCACGATTACGGTCGAGAGCGTGGACGGTGTGGTACGTAAGCCACTGCTCTGGATCGCGTCGGAGGCTGATACGGACATTCTCGAATGGCGTTGCTACAGCGGTCATCACGAGCGTATTGAACGACACACCAACGGTCGGTGTGTGTACGATTCATCGCTCGCGGAATCTCTTTGAATGCCGATGCGGTAGACCGCTAGCAAATTGCGCAGAAGCCGGACCCGGTCTATTCTGGGCGTCAGACAACAAGAAGGGGATTGTCATGCGCGCCAGAATCATCGCTGTTGCACTGCTGTTTGCGCTCCAGGCACCGTTCGCGCTGAGCGCTGAACTCGCCAGGATCACGAGCTGGGATTATGGCACCGCAGACGTTCCAGAGCTGATAACGGTCATCGTCGCCGACGCCGACGGAAACCTGCGCATCGAAGATTTCGGCGTGAATTCCGAGGCCACGTCCTCAGGTGGCAAGGTCGAAATGAAGTACACGCCCGGCAGTTTGCGCGACGTGATGATCTTCCAGGCAAAGGAGCGCCGCATGCTGGTCTTCGATCGCGGGCAGTGTCGCGTGATGGACACGCAGACACCCGGGGGACCGGGAATGCCGGCGATTCCGTCCGACGCAATGGCGCAGATGCAGGACGCGATCGCGCAGATGGAGAAGGAAAATCCGGAGCTTGCGAAGATGATGAAGCAACAGGCAAGCGCATCCAACATGCTTGGAGCGATGATGCAAGAGCCGCGCGAGACGATCGTCGAGGAGACTGGCGATGATCGCACTATCGGCGATTACGAGACGAAGGGCTTCAAAGTCTACGAAGAGGGCGCTGAACATGACGCGACGCTCGTCTGGGCGGCCGACATAGACGACGTTGAAGGCGGTCGGCTCGTTGGCAATGCGATGGTGGGCTTTCTTGGCGCCTACCAGGACATGATGGAAAACATGGGCGCCGGTGGCCTCGGTGCGACCGGGACGGCAAGCGCCGTCATCGAAAAGATGAAGGACTACTATCCGATCGAGACAAAAGACGGGCGCATCAGAACTGTGCTGATCAAAGCGGAGACGGGTGGCGAGGCCGAGTTCTTCCCCGACTGCCAGTAATCTCAGACTGCGCCTCGTAAAGAGACCGCAAATTCAACACCGCCGTCGATATTCTCGGCGCGAATGCGTCCGCCGTGACCCTCGGCAATCAGCTTGGCGATGTACAGACCGATGCCGAGGTGACGCGAGTCCTTGCCGGCCCGAACCGACACCATCGAGTCAAACAGCTGGGCGCGCATGCGCTCTGGCAGCGCCGGTCCCGGGTTCGCGACGGAAAGACGCAACGCTCCATCGGATCGTCGTAGACCGATGTCGATCGTGTCGCCGTCGGCGCTGAAGTCGACGGCATTGTCGACAAGCTTGTCGAGCATCTGAATCAGCAGTTCCGGTGACCCATGGATGGCCGCGTCGTCGAGGTCGCACGCGAAGCGGAACTCGCGTTCGCTATAGACGTCGCGATATGCGTCGATAGTCGAAACAAGCACTGCCTTGAGATCGAAGCGTTCGGGCTCGGCATTCGCCATGAGCTCCTCGACGCGACTTGCCTCGCTCATCGCATTGAGAATGCGCCGCAGACGGTCTGCACCTTCGCGCGCGCGTGCCGTGTATCCCTGGGATTCCTCGTTAAGTGGTTCGTGCTCGAGGTTTTCGAGAGACGACGTGACAATCGCGAGCGGCGTGCGCAACTCATGTGACAACTTCGATGCGAGCGAACGCAGGTACTCGTTGTACTCCCCGAGTTGCTGCAACACCCCGGAGAAACTGCGAGACAGATCGCCGACCTCGTCTTCGGCCAGCGCGCTGGGCAGGCTCTTGTGAAGTTCTTCGTTCTCAAGTGCCTGCTCCGCGGCTATCGAAAGCGCGCGGATGCGCCGCGACAGCCAGGTTGCATAACCAAGCAGGACCGCTGCGACAATGATCGTTGTTACCAGCGTCAGGTTGATGAGACGTGACAGTCCGGCATTACGCAGGCTGAGAATGGCGTCGGTTCCCTGTTGCAGAATGACCGTGCCAAGGACTTCGCCATTCAGCGTAACGGGAGCTGCAACTGCGACGATGGCTCTCCCGCTCTCGAAACTGCGAAACCAGCTGGTCGATTCGCCGCCGTCGAGTGCCGTTGCGACGTATGGCTGCCGCTCCCTGCCCAGCGGATCGGGTCCCGCGAGCTCGGCGTCAACACCGCTTTCGACCAGGAGACCATACAATCGACGAGCGATGCCGCCGCCCTCCACGCTGTCACCGCGGCGAAGCGAGCCCGCGGTCGCGAGGCGCCAGCCCCTGGCATCGGTCAATGTCAGACGCATGCCGTCCTGAACGAGGTTTGCGGCGATGCGGTTGAGCTCCGGGATCTCGCGCATCGCCATGCCCGGGCCGCGACCGGAAAACGAACTGCTGAGCACGCCGCGCCCCGTATCATCCGCTGTGTTGTAAACGATGACGCCCAGGTGTGTCGCAAGTTCGCTCGATGGAATTCGAGCCTCGATCCGGTAACCGGCCGGAAAGTCCTGCCAGAACGCTTCAATCGCTGGCTCAGCGGCGAAGCTTCCCGCGCTGCGCTTGTAACTCCGGATTGGCCCCGGTGCCTCCGCGGCAAAGGACACGGCTTCCTGCAGGTACAACGGGCTCGCACTCGCAAGCGTCACGCGGTCTGCAAAGCGCAACCCGCTCTCAATGAGAATCGACTGCGGGGTTGCGTAGATCACTTCACGATCGACGACCTCGACATACAGGTAGATCGATCCGTCAAAGGACCCGAGCGCAAACTGTACGGGTCCATCCACGCCGCGGATCGTGCGTAGCGAAGTCGACTCTATAGACCAGTCGTCAACATAGCCGTCGATTTCAGGGCGTGTAGAGAGCCCATGAATGTACAGCTGGTCTTCGGTCAGGAATTCCGCCTCGGGTCGCGGAAACTCCTCGGTGTACTGCTGCAGCGAATTGGCTATGGCTCGCGCGGTGCCTGCAAGCATCTGCTGCTGGCCGTCGCGCAGCGCGACCTCGGTTTCTCGAATGAACTCGCAGCCCGCCCACGGCAACAGCAGGGTCAGAAGACTGACGAGCAGCAGCTGACGCCTGAGATTCATGGCGAGCTAGTCGGTGAGCCAGCGATAGCCCATGCCATAAACCGTTTCGATCGCGTCAAAGTCCGCGTCGATAGCATGAAACTTGCGGCGGATGCGTTTGATGTGTGACGTGATCGTGTTGTCATCGAGCACGGCCTGCGCTGCATCCATGAGCTGCTGGCGATTCTTCACGTGGCCCGGATAGCGCGCAAGCGCATGCACGAGCCAGAACTCGGTCAGCGTCAGACCGACCGCCTGATCCCGCCAGTGCACGGTCATGCGTTCCGTATCGATCGACAGTTCGCCGCGCGTGATCCGGCCCTCGTCGCCTTGCGGATTCTGCATCGCATCGAGGCGGCGGAACAGGGCGGCAACGCGCGCCATCAGGTGCGGCAGGCTGATGTCCTTGGTCAGGTAATCGTCCGCGCCAAGCCGGAGCCCCGAAACGGCGTCGAACTCGCTGTCGCGGGCGGTCAGGAAGATGATCGGCAGGTCAGCTGTGCGGGCGCGCAGCTCGCGGCACAGCTCGAAGCCACCCTCGACATCGTCCTTGAGGTTGATGTCGATGACGACGAGATCGGGGAGGCGGCTTTCAAATGCCTCGAGCGCGGGCTGTCGCGCATCGTAGCCGTCCACGACGTAGCCCTCACGACGAAATGCCGCTGAATAGTTGTCTCGAATTGCCGCCTCGTCTTCGACGATCGCGATGCGCTTTGCCATCCAGGCCTCCTCCAGTAACGGCCACAATTTGCCACATTCCGCCGGTGCATTGCCATGACGCAGACCCCGCCTTGGCGCTTTGGCCGTTTGTAATTGAAGCATCAACAAGGGAGGCCAAAATGCAATTCGCCAAGAATGACCTGCGCTCGTTCCTCTGGGTGCTCGCCCTGCTGCTGGTTCTGCAGGCAATGCCCGAAACCGCCACCGCAAGCGAAATAGCGCCACACCAGGCTCAGACCGGCAGCCTGCTCTGGAAGATGCGCGAGGGCTACACCACCGCGACCACGATCAACACCGACGTCGAGATGAAGATCAGCGGCCTCGTCGCGCGCGTCTCGGTACGCCAGGAGTTTCGTAATGAGGGCAGCGAGTGGGTCGAGGGGGTTTACGTCTTCCCGTTACCCGACAAAGCCGCCGTGGATCGCATGCGGCTGCACATCGGCGATCGCTTTATCGAGGGAGAGATTCGTGAAAAGGAAAAGGCCCGGAAGGAGTACGAGCAAGCCAAGCAGGCCGGCAAAAAGACCAGCCTCGTCGAGCAGCAGCGCGCCAACCTGTTTACGACACAAGTGGCAAACGTCGCACCAGGAGAGCTGGTGGTTGTCGAGATCGAATACCTGGAAGACCTACGCTACGAAGATGGCCGCTTCAGCATCCGCTTCCCGATGACGCTGACGCCGCGGTATATCCCCGGGCAGGCGTTACCCGACAAGCAGGGCAGCGGCTGGTCCGCCGACACGGACCAGGTCCCCGACGCGTCACTGATCACGCCGCCACAGGTCACCGCATCGAAGAACCATCGGATCTCACTGCGCGCTGCAGTGAACGCCGGCATGCCGCTCGAGATCATTGCAAGCCGCTACCATCCGGTGAACATCGCGGAGAACAACGGCCATTACCTCGTCGAGCTGCGCGACGCGCAGACGCCAATGGATCACGATTTTGAGCTCGTGTGGCAGCCCGTCAGTTCTGCCGAGCCGCGCGCGATGGCGTTTACCGAGACGATCGACGGCAAGCCCTATCACCTGATTATGATGATGCCGCCGGACCAGGAAAGCGTCTCGCAGGCACGTATTGCACGCGAGACAATCTTCATCATCGACAGCTCCGGCTCGATGCACGGCGTATCGATGTCGCAAGCCAAGAAGGCCGTGAAACTCGCACTGAAAGCATTGCAACCGGAAGACCGCTTCAACGTCATCGATTTCGATTCCTACACGACAGCACTGTTCCCCGACAGCGTGCCAGCGAGTGGCAGCAACGTTACGAACGCGGTCAATTTCGTCAGCAAGCTGCAAGCTGACGGCGGCACGGAGATGCGGCCGGCACTGAGAATGGCGCTGGCGGCGCCGCCTCATGAGACGCATCTGCGCCAGATCGTGTTCATTACCGACGGCAGTGTCGGCTACGAGGACGAGATGTTCACGATGATCGAGAACGAACTCGGCAACGCGCGACTCTTCACGGTCGGCATTGGTTCTGCGCCCAACAGCCTGTTCATGCGCAAGGCCGCCGAAGCAGGGCGTGGCTCCTTCACGTTGATTAGCGCGCTGCACGAAGTGAGCGAGAAAATGGACGCGCTGTTCCGCAAGCTCGAGAGTCCGCAGGTCACGGACATCGAGGTTGCGTGGCCGAGCGGCGTAGTCGTCGACACCTACCCGTCGACAATTCCCGACCTTTACCTCGGCGAGCCTGTGACGGTGAGGACGCGCGCATCAAATGACTTTCGTCCAGGGGATTCCGTAGAGGTCAGCGGCAACTCCGTAACCGGTGCATGGACAGCGTCATTGCCGCTCGACGCGCCCACACAGAGCGAAGGGGTCGCCGCACTGTGGGCACGCGCACGAATCGGCGAGCTCATGAACGAGGAGCGCCGCGGCGCAAACGCCAATGACGCGCGAGCAGCGATTATCGAAACGGCCCTCACCCATCACCTGGTCAGTAAGTACACGAGCCTGATCGCGGTCGACAAGACGCCGGTTCGTCCAGCCGGGGACCCGCTGTCGAGCGAACAGGTACCCAACCTGATGCCGTACGGCCAGAGCACGAACGCAATCTTCGGCTTCCCTGCTACGGCAACCGACGCACCAGCCCTGCGGATCATGGGAGCCGCATGGATGCTGTCAGCCCTGCTGTTCCTGGCCATGTTGCGTGCCAGTGGGAGGTTTTCCCGTGGCCGCCGCAAGTAAGCTGGGGTACGCAATCGTGGCGGCGTTACTTTGCCTTGGGTTCTGGCAGTTTGGTCAGGGTGCCTACATTCCCGCCAAGGCGTGGCTCGCCCAGGAGCTGATGCAGCGCGCCTGGACGCGCACCTCCGAAGGCGAGACGCGTGCCGTACCCTGGCCGTGGGCGGACACTTACCCGGTCGCCCGGCTCACGTCAGGCTCACGGGACATCGATCTGATTGTGCTCGAAGGCGGTTCGGGCCGGACACTGGCGTTCGGTCCCGGGCACCTGAGTGCCAGCGCCATGCCCGGTGACAGGGGGAACACGATCATCGCGGGCCATCGCGATACGCACTTCAGTTTTCTGCGCAGTGTCGAGGACGGCGAGCTGCTCGGTGTTGAGCTCCCCGATGGTGATCGGCATGTCTATGAGGTCATCGGCGTGGACATCGTCGATTCGCGGCGCAGCAGCCTCGTACTTGATACGGACCAGGCAATGATGACACTCGTGACCTGCTATCCGTTCGATGCGAGCGAGGCGGGCGGCCCGCTACGTTACGTCGTGACTGCCCGAATGCTGCTGTAGATCTGTTTCGACACGAAGCTTGAATCGCTCCATGCGGTCCTGCAGGTCGCGTTCCATCCTGCCGGCACCGAACACGGCTGTCAGCTTGCGCACGCCTTTCAGGGTGAAGTTCCAATAGGCCACCCAGCGCGTTTGTCGTTCGTTAATCGTCTCGAAATGATTGACGACGACAGCGCTACCGTTCTCGCCGTCCCAGAGTCCCATGACCAGGTCCGGCGCGCGCGCCTCGGTCACCGTGCCGACATTCCTGGCGATGACGTCGGACCGGTTGAAGATCTGCCATACGCTGGCCGGGTCTGCATCGATTATGACCTGAGCCTTGAGTTTCATCGCCATTCCCTGTATTCGTGCGTGTTCATCATAGCTTACGAGCTTCAATGGAATCCCGTTCCGCCAAACTGACGCAGGGGCCCGTCGGGCGCCACCTGATCGACATGACCGTGCCCATGCTATTCGGCATCACGACGCTGATGGCACAGTCGTTTATCGATGCGTATTTCCTCGGCATGGTCGGGGACCGCGCGCTGGCCGCGTACAGTTTCGGCTTCCCTATCCTGATGATCGTCACGAGCGTCGCGATTGGTCTCGGTGCCGGCACGTCATCCGTCGTGGCGCGGGCGATCGGTGGTGAAGATCATCGGCGTGCTCGACGGTTGTCGACCGACAGCCTGATCCTGTCGTTCCTGATCACGGCCTTTGTGTGTGTCATTGGCGTGCTGACGATTGATCCATTGTTCCGTCTGCTCGGCGCGCCCGAGAACATGATCCCGATGATTCGCTCGTTCATGACCATTCTCTATAGCGGCGTACCGTTCGTTGTCGTGGGCATGGTTGGGATGAGTAGCATGCGCGCGACGGGCGACACGTTGCTGCCGAGCAAGCTCATGATTGCGGGTGCTGTTCTGAACGTGATTCTCGATCCGATACTGATCTTCGGCGTGGGTCCGATCCCGGCTATGGGGCTCGACGGTGCCGCGCTGGCCGGGCTGCTCGCTCGCGGGGCCATCTTCGTCGGCACGCTGTATTTCCTGAACAAGCTCGACATGATCTCGTACAACAAGCCGCGTTTTCCGGAGTTGCGCAGTTCGTGGGCCGACATACTGCATGTCGGAATCCCGGCCGCGGGCACCAACATGATCGTGCCGATCGGGCTGGCGGTCGTCACGGCGATGATCGCGCGTTTCGGACCTGAGGCCGTCGCGGGATTTGGCGCGGCGAGTCGTATCGAGTCCCTCGTGCTCGTCATGTACTACGCCATGTCGTCGACCATCGGGCCGTTCGTCGGCCAGAACCTCGCCGCCGGGAAAGACGATCGCATCCAGTTGTCGCTGAGTCTGTGCGCGCGCTTCTGCATGCTTAGTGGACTGGCAATCGCGATCGTGCTCGCGCTGTTGTCGGGCGTACTGCCGGGCCTGTTCAGCGACAACCCCGAGGTGACGAACGTCACGCGGATGTTCCTGTGGATCGCCCCGATCAGCTATGGCGCCTACGGCATCGTCATGGTCGTCAACGCCGCGTTCAACGGTCTCGGCAACCCGATGCCGGGCGTCGTTATCAGCGTGACGCGCATCGCGGCCCTCTACATCCCGCTGGCGATCCTGGGCCAGTCGCTGTTCGGTATTGCCGGGATATTTGCTGCCTACGCGATCGCGAACGTTATCTCCGGCGCTCTCGGCTATGTCTGGGCGAAGCGCAACGCGCATCGCCTTTGCGAGGTGCGGGCTAGCGCGCCAGGCGCTGCTCAATAGGAATGTACGGAACGTCGTAGCCGAAATACCGTGGCTCGAACACGGCAAGGCCTTCGGGACGACGCCAGATTGCGTCGGCACGATAGCCAAGTACCGAGACGCTCTGTCCCTTTTCGAATTCCGGATTGCCGATGCCTTCGAACGTCTCGTTGTCCACCATCGTGATCAGGTCCGGGCACGTGGCGATCACCTTGCCATCGAGTTTGGCGACAAGGTGTTCGTTCTTGTAGTCGAGGTGCAGTTGCCTCCCGGCGAATTCGCCGTCACCGGACAGCGATACGTCGCCGACGAGAAAACCCTCGGCATCCGCCCAGTTCGAGTCGCCGACGCGACCGGTAAACAACAGGTAGCCGTTACCGGCAGCACGAGCAGCTTCGATCGGATCTGCGGCGGATTCCACCGCTTCGCGCACGGCTGAGCCAATCGCCGTAGACAGCGTCAGGGAATCCTGTACGAGCACGTGGGGTTGCCTCGCGATCGCACCCGGTATCGCCGCATCACAAACGCCAACATCGCGGCTGATTTCGGAAAGGTTGCGGAAGATGGTCTCCTCGCGACTGGGGTCCTTGATCTTGCCGAGGATGACCTCGTCACCGAACAGCGTGACGCCGGCAGCCGGCGTAATGTCGTGACCGGCCACGCGCACAGAGTGCTGGTTGATCTCAGGCGTCGCCCGTCCGACCGTGTCGGCATCGAGGCTAGGTACACCAAGGCGCGCCCCGAGTGACAATGCCTCGGCCGTGCTAAGCGGTCCGATTTCACCGACGATAACCGCCGCAAAGCGCTTGCCGACGAATTCCTCGAGGAGGCGAAACGCGCGCAGAACCGGCAGCTCCACCGGACCGATGCGTTCGAGCTGCTGCTGCAGCTCTTCGCTCATCGGTGCGAGCGTGCCGAGCGTGTAAGGCGAGGCGACCCAGTCATCGTCGCCGAGGTCGGCGACGGACAGCTTGCGGAATTCGAGGCCGGCCTCGAGATCGCTGCGGATCAGCTCGCGCGCATCGGCCAGGCCGCCACCGCCGCCGCAGCCGAGGTAGCTGCTGCCGAGCAACAGGTCATCGAGCTCCTGCGGGGTCAATGTCCGCCCGCTTGTTGAACCGGCCGGCACAATCGTTTTCGCCGTCGCGCCGGGCATTGCGAGCGTAGTCCCTACGGCTACGCCGAGCCCCTGAATGAACTGTCTACGAAGCATGATTTAGCCCCTCTTGCAGTGCCCTACGATACCCGAGGTGCATGCCTATGCCACGCGCCGCGAGGAATGCCATGAACGCAAACCAGAGGCCATGGTTGCCGAAAGGCTGAGTGACGTACCAGAGCGGTATGAAGATGAAAAACGCCGCGATCAGCATGATGTTGCGCATTTCGCGTGCCCGCGTCATGCCGACGAATACCCCGTCGTAGAGGAAGCTCCAGACCGAGATCAGCGGCGACGCGATGAGCCAGGGCAGGTAGATCATGGCGGTCTCACGGACGTCTGGCAGGTCGGTCAGCGTACGCACGATCAGTGGACCGGCAACGACATAAGCGAGCGTGAATCCGGCCGCGAAGATCACTGACCAGCGCAGCGTGAGGTTCACGGTATGACGCAGTGCGTTGTCGTCCTTTTGACCGACAGCCCTGCCAACCATCGCTTCGGCGGCGTGAGCGATCCCGTCGAGACCCAGCGCTGTCAGGTTCTGGAAGTTCATGAGAACGGCATTTGCCGCAAGAATGGCCGGGCCGAGACGCGCACCCTGCGCCGTGACAAACGCGAGTGTGAACATCAACGCCATGGTCCGCACGAACAGGTTGGCGTTTACGGAAAAGAACGCCCGATACGCCGCCAGCTTTCTGAACCGTTCGATGGGCCAGTGCCCGGCGCGCTTGCGCAGCGCGCCCAAGGCAAACGTCGTGCCTACTGCCAGCCCCGAGTACTCGGCGATGACCGATGCCAGCGCAACGCCATCGACCTTCATGCCGAGGACGAGGACGAAGACAAGGTCGAGGACGATGTTCGTAATGTTGATCGTCAGGAAGATCAGAAGTGGAACGCGGGCATTCTGCAGTCCGAGAAACCAGCCGATAATCACGTAGTTCGCCAGCGTGCCGGGTGCGCTCCAGACACGGATGAAGAAGTACGTTGCGGCGTGTTGCTGGGTTTCAGCGTCACCGCCGAGAAGGAGCAGCGCGATCTTCGCAATCGGGACCTGCAGCACGATGAGGGCAATCGCGATCGCAAAGCTGACGATCAGTGCCTGGCCAAGCGCAACGCGCAGACCATCGTTATCGTCGGCACCGTAGCTTTGTGCCGCAATGCCGGTGGTGCCCATGCGCAGGAAGTTCATCCCGATGTAAATGAACGTGAAGATCATTCCGCCGATTGCGACGGCGCCCAGGTAGGTCGAATTCTCGAGATGGCCCACGACGCCCGTGTCGACCATGCCGAGGAGCGGCACGGAGATATTGGACAGAATCATCGGCGCAGCGATGCGCCACATGTTGCGGTTGGTCGGTAAGCGGCTCGCGCTCAAGCAGCCATCAGCCGAAGGCGTTCACGCCGGTCAGCTCCTTGCCAACAACGAGCTGATGAACCGTTTCGGTGCCTTCGTAGGTGATAACGCTTTCGAGGTTCAGCATGTGACGAATCGGCACGTACTCGGCGCTTATACCGGCACCACCGAGAATGTCGCGGGCGTCGCGCGCAATGTCGATGGCGGCGCGGCAGTTGTTCCATTTCGCGAGTGACACCTGCGCCGGCGTCATTTCACTCTTGTCTTTGAGGCGGCCGAGTCGTAGCGAGAGCAGCTGCGCCGTCGTGATCTGGCGAGCCATGTCCGCCAGGCGAATCTGCATGGTTTGCGTGTTCGCAACCGGCTTGCCGAAAAGAACGCGATCCTGTGTGTAGTTCAGGACTTCGTCGAGGCAGGCCTGTGCGGCGCCGATAACGCCCCAGGTGATGCCGTAACGTGCCTGCGTCAGGCAGCTCAGCGGCCCTTTCAGCGACGAAACGCCGGGCAACACGTTTTCTTTTGGTACGCGCACGTTGTCAAAGAACAGCGCCCCGGTGACCGACGCGCGCAGAGAAAACTTGTTCTCGATTTCCTGCGTGTCGAATCCGGGCATGTCTTTTTCAACAATAAAGCCCTTGATGCCCTCGTCGGTCATCGCCCAGACGACCGCCGCGTCGGCAATCGTCGCGTTCGTGATCCACATCTTGGCGCCATTGAGGACCCAGTCGTCGCCGTCACGTTTGGCGTGCGTCTTCATGTTGCCGGGATCGGATCCGCCGTGTGGTTCGGTGAGGCCGAAACAGCCGATGGCTTCGCCACGGGCCATTGCCGGCAGCCAGCGCTGCTTCTGTTCTTCCGAGCCATAGGCGTGGATCGGGAACATGACGAGACTCGACTGCACTGAAACGAAGCTGCGCAGGCCGGAATCGCCGCGCTCCAGCTCCTGGCAGATCAGGCCGTATGAGACGCTGTTGAGGCCGGCGCAGTCGTAGCCATCGATTGAACTGCCGAGCAGGCCGAGTCCGGCGACTTCACCGACCAGGTGCCGCGGGAATTCGTGCTTTTCGAAGGCCTCGCGCATGACCGGGATGGCGCGCTCGTCGACGAAGCGGGCGACGGAGTCCTTGACCATGACTTCGTCCTCGGAAAGCTCAGAACGGATGTCGTAGAGATCGAGCGGATCGAGTGCTTTGGCGCTCACGGCAGGTGTCCCAGGATTGGCAGCGGGGCTTGATTCTAGACCAGTTGCCGCGGCAGCGGCACCCCTCAGAACGGTATCCGGAACCGCCGGTAGATCACGGAGAGCAGCCAGGCCGGGCCTATCATCATTAGCTGAAAATCCTCAATGACGGCCTTGAACCACCCTTTGCCAAAGCGCCCGAGCACGAGACCTGCAGTTCCCGCGAGCAGGAAGGAGATGGAAAGACCCGAGTGTGGCCATGGCGCCGCCGCCAACCACTGGTGGAGCGACGCGAGGCCGAGCAGGAACGGCAGCATGCCAATAGCCAGGGCAAGCGAGATAATGAAGTAGTAGATCGCGGTTGCCATCAGGAAGGCGCTGCCCCAGTTCAGGAGCGGCGAAATCTCAATGAATTCCGGCGGGACTGGGAGGTCCCAAAGAACACCGACGGTGCCCACGACGATCATCGGCACCGCGGCCCAGTAAACGACCGGGTTACGGAGGTTCTGATGGGTGTCTTCGTAGCGCTGTAGCCAACTGTCTACATCTGACATAAGACCATTCTACAATTAAGCATGCGTTCAGGTACCAAAAGCCTAAAATACACTCGACACTGCAAGCTAAGAGGCACGATCATGAATACACGATCTCGAAAAATCATCCTGACCATGGTCACGGCCATGGTCTTCGTCAGCGGCTGCAAGACGCTGGACGCGTACACGCGCGAAGAAAAGACCAGTAATACAACCCGTGGTGCCCTGATCGGCGCCGGCATCGGTGCGGTCATTGGCCTTATCTCCGGTGATGACGCGGTTGAGCGTCGTCAGCGCGCACTGATCGGTGCGGGCGTTGGTGCGCTGGCCGGTGGCAGCGTCGGCTACTACATGGACAAGCAGGAAGCGGAGCTGCGTGCGCAACTCGAAGGCACGGGCGTCAGTGTGCATCGCAATGGCGACAACATCACGCTGAACATGCCGGGCAACGTTACGTTTGCGACGGACAGCTCGGACCTGAGTCCGGCCTTCTTTGACGTCCTCAACTCGGTCGGTATGGTCCTCGACGAGTACGACCAGACTGTCGTCGAGGTTGCTGGCCACACGGATAGCACCGGCACGGATAGCTACAACCAGGCTCTTTCGGAGCGTCGTGCGAGTTCGGTCGCGAACTACCTGCGGGGCCAGGGCGTCATGGGCGAGCGCCTGATCACGGTCGGTATGGGCGAAAGGTACCCGATCGCCAATAACGGCACCGTGGACGGCCGCCAGGCGAACCGCCGTGTCGAAATCACGATGGTGCCGCTGACCGCGAGCTAAACGCATCCGTTTCACGAAACGTGATGATGGGCGGTGGATCGAAGTCACTGGCTTCGTCCGCCGCCTTTTACATGATGACAACGATGGCTCCCGCCACCAGCGCT